>NZ_BAAAXG010000028.1:0-373269 GCF_039535475.1 Streptomyces showdoensis
TGACGACTGTAAGTGACTGTACGAGGGTTGTGCATGGAGGAATACAATCGCACGTAGTATAGCAGCGCCATTGCTTCAGCGACACACCGACTGAGCCCCCCCCCCGTGCCCCCCCCCCCCCCCCCCCCCACCCCCCCTCCCCCCCCCCCCCCCCTTACACCCCTCGTTTTTTTTCTGTCCCCTTTGGTGCGCGGATGGTCAGCGGGTGGTGGCTTGTCTGGTTCGGGGGCGCGCGGAGTGGTGCGCCCAAAGGCGCTCGGCGCGCGGGGTGGGTGGCGTCGGTGGCGTATCGGCGTCGTGCGTGTCCGTACGGGCGGTGGACTCCGTGGCGCGCGTTTGCGACGTCGCATCCTGAGGCGCGACGTACGGAGAAGGCGCCCCCGTGACGAGGCCGGCGTCGACGGCTGGGCCCACCCGGAACGGGCGCTCGGCCACGGTGCCCCGGATCGAACGTGCGGCTCAGCTCACCGCAGACCGGACCGGCTCCCTGAGCACCGGTCTCGGGCTCGGCGGCCCCGGCTCGGCCGGTAGCACCCGAACAGGTCGGCTCGCGGCGCCAGGTGCCGGCCCCGGTACGCCGTCGGCAGCCGGGACCCAGCCCTCCGCGGCCCTCCGTCTGGGCCCTCCGACTCAGCCCTATCGTCAGGCCGCGTCGGCGGCAACAGGCGGGCGCCCGCGCATCCCACGCCCGTGGTGCTCTCGCCGGTCAAAGGCGGCTCGTGCGCGGCGTCGGATGCCGCGGCGGGCTCGGTACGGGACAATTATCCGGCGTGTACGAGGACGGTGCACGCCGTTCGCAGCTGGACATTATCTGGTGGCGCGTGTCCGAGCTCCTCACGATCACGAGGTCGCCGCGGTGGCAAGCTGGCGCTCCGTCGCATGTGGTGCGAGCTTCCGCGTGCCGTCGAGGACACAGCATCAGCTCGTGGTCCCCAGTGCTCGTGGAAGTCGCCGTGGCTCGCGCCCGCCTGCGAGGAAGCGGTAGCAGGAGGGACGCGGAGTCCTCACTCGCCGCGTGGCTGCAGGGCCCCAGAGGACGACGAACTCGACGCCCTCGCGGCCGGGCTCGCTCCACGGACTACCAGGGCAGGCTCAAGGGTCTGTGTCGACAGCTCCGTCTGCGACAGGACATCGCGGAAGACGGTGACGTCCGGCACCGGCGCGCGTGACCTCGACGCGCGCCTGGGCGACGACACTGGACGCGGATAGCCGTCGGAGGCCCCAGGCCTGCGGGCCTGTGACGAGCCGTGCGCGCCGATGAGGGAGCCGAACTCCGCCAGGCCGCACGTCGTAGTTGCGCACGGTCAGCGACAGGCCGAGTGCAGCTCGTGCCGGAACGTAACAACAGCGTATGTAGAGGCGAGAGCGCCAGCCGGACCCGGCAGTAGACGACGGTGGCAGCACACACTGGTGCGGCGGGCAAGCGCCCCGTAGGCGCCCTCGCTTTAGCTCCTCGCGGCGATCACCGATCGCGGAAGGCCCACACGAGTCGGGGTGGATGGCAGGCGATGCCAGGGCAGGTGCTCGGCACGGACGTGAGGGCGCTGGCACGCAGCAGCGGACGCCGACGTCCATCTGCTGGGGACAGCAGCCGGCCCGAAATGCGATTAGGGGTGTGCGTCTGCACGTACCGGTACTACCGTTCCAGAGGCATGGCGGACGATCGAGCAGGGATGCGGCGGCGAGTCGTGGTCAGAGGAGCACGTCCTCGCATTTTCTTCTCCGAGACTAGGTCCCGGATCAGACTGCGACATTCGCGCTTACCTCACGATCCCGGCTGCCTGGGTACGGACGCCGTAGCGGGTGAGCGGGCCTGTGTCGGCGCCTCGCGCCCATCAGCCGTCCTTGATGGGCGCGCCGACTCGCCTCCAGACGGTGCGGGCCCGCCGGCGCTTCCTGGAGCCCGCTATCGCCCGCAGCTAGCCCCTGCACGCGTGGCCCCGGTAGAGCGCGTGCACACTTGCGGCCAGTAGCCGGCGCCGCCCACCAGTTTCGCGTGTGCGCCTCCACTGTAGAACACGACGGTGTCGTCGGCGCCGATGCCGTGCCGGCCGAGGAGCTCCGCGAAGGCCTCCGGGCCGATGACGTCGCGGCGTACCGGGTCCTGGAGGTCGCCGGTCCAGTCGAGGCGCACGGCGCCGGGGATGCGGCCCTCGCGGCCGCCGCCGTCGTTGCCGCCGTCGGTGATCTCGACCAGGACGAGGCCGGGGACGGTGCCGGCGGGCTGCCGGAGGTGGTCCTGGAGCGCCTCGGTGCTGACGAGGAGGGTGTCTCGGGTCATCGGGTTCACCACCAGTACGTCGGGTATTTGGCGATCACGCCGGCCTTGGAGGCGATCAGGCCGACGAGGACGAGCAGGACGCTGCCGACCGTGAGCAGGACGAGGAAGCGCAGCGGCGCCGGGTCCTGGAGGACGGCGAGGACGGCGGTGGCGGCGGCCGGGGCGTGGATGGCGCGCAGCAGCAGCATCAGGCCGACGCTGAGGCCGGCGGCGACGGCCGCGACCCACAGCGAGTGGCCGAAGAGGGCGACGGCGGCCAGGCCGAGGACGCCGGAGCCGACCTGGCCGAGGAGGACGCCCCGGGGCTGGGCGGGCGGCAGGGCGGGCGTGCTGCAGATGATCATCGCGGTGGCGGCGAGCGGCGCGATCATCAGGAGGTGGCCGGTGGCCTCGCCGAGCGCCACGAGGACGAGCAGCGAGACGACGGTGACGAGGGTGCCGAGGACGGTGGCCTTGGCGCCCGGGAAGGGCGGGGCGCCGCTGCCCGTCCGGGCCGGGGTCGCGTTCTGGGTCTGGGTCATCGTTCGTCTCCTCAGCGGTGCGTGCCGGTGAAGTAGCACTGGGCCTGGCGGTGGACGACCTTGCCGATCCGGTGGCCCATCTCGATGCCGGGCTCGTTGTCGAAGCTCCAGTGCATGCCGCCGTACACCCGGGAGATGCCGGCCTGCCGGGCGGCCTCGCTGAAGGTGGGCCAGGTGAGGACGGTGTCGGTGCGCGGGGTCAGTCCGGGCTCGACGGTGGAGGCGCCGGCCTTGAATCGGTAGGAGTCGCCGAAGGCGTCGGTGCCGGTGAAGCGGCGCAGGAACTCGGCGGCGGCGCCGGAGAAGGTGCTGTGCCCGGAGACGGTGGCCGGGAACGGCGGCACGGCCACGTAGGCCTGCCAGTCGACGCCGTTCATGGTGACGGTGCCCTGACCGGGGCCGCCCCAGGAGCGGACCTGCTCGCCCCGGCGGTCGTACGGGATGAGGGTGGAGGGGCGCGCGAAGTCGTACTGTGCCTTGACCGCCCAGGAGCCGATGGCGGCGTCGCACTCGGCCATGTTGAGGCCGAAGAACAGCTTGGCGTCCTCGTCGACGTCGTGGCCGTCGCGGGCGGAGACGAAGCGGCCCCACATCTGCTGGGCACCGGGCGGGGTGACGTCGTCGTTCAGCCAGAACTCGGCTATGCACTTCTGCTCGTCCGTCAGGTTCGCGCTGATGTCGAGGAGCTCCTCGATCGCGGCGGTCATCCGGACCGAGGGGTACGCGGGCGGCGCGGCGACCGTGAACTGGTCGGGGCGGCTGAGCGCGAAGGGCTTCATGACGGCGAACTGCGGGGTGAGGTAGCGCTGCGTCTTGCCGCCGACGATCAGCGGGCTCCAGTGCTCGGGCGCGACGACGATCGACGGGTCGAAGGCGCCGGCGGTCTGCGGCGGGTTCTTCGGGACGTAGCCGGTGGTGTCGGTGTATGCGGGGGTGCCGAGCTGGTTGGCGCCGTCGGCGTGCCGGTAGTCGAGGACGGCCTGGGCGGTGCGGCGGCCGATCCACGCGGGGCTGTTGCGGCGCGGGTCGGTGAGCGCCGGGTCGTAGCCGAGGCTGCGCAGCATCGAGTCGATGGCGACCTTGTACTCGGGGAAGAGGTCGAGGAGGGCCAGGTGGGCGGCGTAGCTGACGGCCTCGTTCTTGTTGTCGAGGGTGCGCTCGGCGCGGGGGCGGCGCAGCGAGCCGCCGAAGCGGGTGCCGGTGGCGACGCGGTCGTAACAGGACCAGGCGTCGTAGATGCAGTTGTGGATGATCGCGAGGGCGCGGGCGTTGACGGTGGCGGGGCCGAAGCGGTTTCCGGCGGCCTGGTAGCGGCCGAGGATCGCGTCCATGGCGGCCTGGTTCCAGCGCACCACGACGCTGGGCTCGGCGGCGGCTCCGGGGGCCCTGCGGCCGGTGCGGGTCTCCGCCTCGAACCGTGCGACGGGGGCCGCCGCCCAGGCCGTACTGGTCCCCGAGGCGAGCGCGAAGGCGCCGGCCGCGGCGGCGGAGGCGGTGAGCACCCGGCGCCGGGTCAGCGGCGCGCGGGCCGCGGGGGTGGTCGGGGCGGTGGAGACGGGTCGCTGAGACATCCCTGGATTCCTTCGCGTGTGGTGCGGGGCGGGAGCGGCTGGAACTCTCAAACAGAGTTCGAACAAACCTCAGGCTGGCGAGATCTGATCGCGTGGGGCAACGGCCTATCGGCTTCTTCCATCGGAGGCATGCAAGGAGTCGATGGGCGTCGCCCTGGCCTCGGGGAGTGGCTAGCGTGGGTCGACGCCGGGCGCTGCCGGCCCCGTCGACGGGCGACATCGCCGCGCCCCGGCGGACCGGTCCGCCGCGCCGTCGCACCGCGGCACGGACGGGTACGCCGTACCACCGGAGCACGGCACCCGGTCCCGCCCTCCGGAGCGGGGCGCACCACCGGGGGCCGCGCGCGTTGGCCGGTTCCCACCGGTACCGGGGGCCGATCCGCACCCGTGGGGCGGGGCGGCGGCCCGCGGAGCCGGACGAGCGGGCGGTCCGGGCTGTCCCGAGCGGTCCGAAGGGCCCTCACGGCCGACGGGCACGGAGGGCCCCGCGAGCCCTCCCGGCGGGTCCCCGCGGCTCGTGGCGGCCCCCGCCGGATCGCTCCCCTCGCCCGCGCCGCACACCGCACCCCCCGCCCCGCACGCACCTCCGCACCGCCGACCCGGACTCCCGGGTCCACCCCGGTCATCCCGGCCACCCCGGCCGCCCCCGTTCAGGACGGGCGTCGTGGGCCGCCGGCCGCCGGACGCTCCCCGCAGGACGCGCGGCCCCGGCCGGCCCCCGGGCCGTCGGCGCCGTTCGTCCGCCAAGACCTCACCGATCCCGCACCGATCCGTTTGGAGTGGCCGCGCATGACCGTTTCCTCGCAGCTGACCCCGTCCACCCGTACGTCCGTCACCCCGCCTCCCCCGGCGGCGGCCCCCGCCCTCTTCGACCGGCTCGCGCCGCGCCTGCACCGCCTCGGCCTGGGGCTGCTGCGGGTCGGGCTCGGCGGGGTGTTCGTGTGGTTCGGGGTGCTGAAGGCGATCGGGCTCAGCCCGGCGGCGCAGCTCGTCGTCGACGTGATGCCGTTCGACACGGGCGGCTGGTTCGTACCCGCGCTCGGCTGGGCCGAGATCGTCCTCGGCGCGTGGCTGATCACCGGCCGGGCCCAGGCCCTGCTGCTGCCGGCGCTGGGCGGGCACCTGCTCGGGACCTTCGCCGTGCTGCTCGTCACCCCTCGGCTGGCGTTCGACCACGCCAATCCGCTGCTGCTGACGATGGTGGGCGAGTTCGTGGTGAAGAACGTGGTGCTGCTCGCCGCGGCGGTGGTCCTCACGACGCGCCGACGCACCGCCGGCTGAGCGGTCGGGCCCCCCCGGCCACTAGCATCATGGCACTGAGTGTGTTTTGCTGAGGGTACTCAGTGCCAAAGTGCCACAAGCATTGCTAGGGGAGCCCCAGACCATGGCCAAGGACTTCGACCTGTATCGCCCGTCGGAGGAGCACGACATGCTCCGTGAGACGGTCCGTGCGCTGGCGGAGGCGAAGATCGCGCCGTTCGCCGCGGCGGTGGACGAGGAGGGCCGGTTCCCCCAGGAGGCCCTGGACGCGCTGGTCGCGGCCGACCTGCACGCCGTCCACGTCCCCGAGAGCTACGGCGGCGCCGGCGCCGACGCGCTGGCCACCGTGATCGTGATCGAGGAGGTCGCCCGCGCCTGCGGCTCCTCCTCCCTGATCCCCGCGGTCAACAAGCTGGGCTCGCTCCCGGTCATGCTCTCCGGCTCCGAGGAGCTCAAGGCCAGGTACCTCGGCCCGCTCGCCAAGGGCGACGCGATGTTCTCCTACGCCCTGTCCGAGCCCGACGCCGGCTCCGACGCCGCCGGCATGAAGACCCGCGCCGTCCGCGACGGCGACTTCTGGGTCCTCAACGGCGTCAAGCGCTGGATCACCAACGCCGGCGTCTCCGAGTACTACACCGTCATGGCCGTCACCGACCCCGACAAGCGCTCCAAGGGCATCAGCGCCTTCGTCGTCGAGAAGTCCGACGAAGGCGTCTCCTTCGGCGCCCCCGAGAAGAAGCTCGGCATCAAGGGCTCCCCCACCCGCGAGGTCTACCTCGACAACGTCCGCATCCCCGCCGACCGCATGATCGGCGACGAGGGCACCGGCTTCGCCACCGCCATGAAGACCCTCGACCACACCCGCATCACCATCGCCGCCCAGGCCATCGGCATCGCCCAGGGCGCCCTCGACTACGCCAAGGGCTACGTCAAGGAACGCAAGCAGTTCGGCAAGCCCATCGCCGACTTCCAGGGCATCCAGTTCATGCTCGCCGACATGGCCATGAAGCTCGAAGCCGCCCGCCAGCTCACCTACGCCGCCGCCGCCAAGTCCGAACGGCTCGACGGCGACCTCACCTTCTTCGGCGCCGCCGCCAAGTGCTTCGCCTCCGACGTCGCCATGGAGGTCACCACCGACGCCGTCCAGCTCCTCGGCGGCTACGGCTACACCCGCGACTACCCCGTCGAACGCATGATGCGCGACGCCAAGATCACCCAGATCTACGAAGGCACCAACCAGGTCCAGCGCATCGTCATGGCCCGCAACCTCCCGTAACCACCCGCCCGTTGAAAGGAGACAGGCCGTGACCCTGAAGATCGCTGTCTGTGTGAAGTACGTTCCCGACGCCACCGGCGACCGCGGTTTCGCCGACGACCTGACCGTCGACCGCGACGACGTCGACGGGCTGCTCTCGGAGCTCGACGAGTACGCGGTCGAGCAGGCGCTGCGGATCTCGGAGGAGGCCGACGACGCCGAGGTGACCGTCGTGACGGTCGGCCCCGACGACGCCAAGGACGCGCTGCGCAAGGCGCTGTCGATGGGCGCGGACAAGGCCGTGCACGTCAACGACGAGGACATCCACGGCTCGGACGTCATCGGCACCTCCGCGATCCTCGCGAAGGCCCTGGAGAAGACCGGCTTCGACCTGATCGTCTGCGGCATGGCGTCCACGGACGGCACCATGGGCGTGCTGCCGGCGCTGCTCGCCGAGCGGCTGAACCTGCCGCAGGCGACCCTGCTGTCCGAGGTGTCGGTCGAGGACGGCACCGTGAAGGGCCGCCGCGACGGCGACGCCGCCAGCGAGCAGCTGGAGGCCCCGCTGCCGGCCGTCGTCTCGGTCACCGACCAGTCGGGCGAGGCCCGCTACCCCTCCTTCAAGGGGATCATGGCCGCCAAGAAGAAGCCGGTCGAGGAGCTGGACCTGGACGACCTCGGCATCGACGCCGACGAGGTCGGCCTCGCGGGCTCCTGGACCCTGGTCGAGTCGGCGGACGCCCGCCCGGCCCGTACGCAGGGCACGATCGTCACGGACGAGGGCGAGGGCGGCAAGCAGCTCGCCGCGTTCCTCTCCGCCCAGAAGTTCATCTGATCCACCGTCACCCCACCTCAGGAGCAAGGAATCATGGCTGAGATCCTGGTTCTCGTGGACCACGCCGACGGTGCGGTCCGCAAGCCGGCCCTCGAACTGCTGACCCTGGCCCGCCGGATCGGCGAGCCCTCGGCGGTCGTCCTCGGCGCCGGGGAGGCCGCGGCCTCCCTCGCCGCCAAGGCCGCCGAGTACGGCGCGGCCACCGTGTACGTCGCCGACGGCCCCGAGTTCGACGAGCAGCTCGTCGTGCCGAAGGTCGACGCGCTCACCCAGATCGCGAAGGACAAGGGCGTCGCCGCCGTCCTCGTGACCTCCTCCGGCGAGGGCAAGGAGGTCGCGGCGCGCGTGGCGCTGCGCCTGGGCTCGGGCCTGATCACCGACGCGGTGGAGCTGGAGGCCGGCGCGAACGGCCCGGTCGCCACCCAGTCGGTCTTCGCCGCCTCGTACCAGGTGAAGTCGGCCGTCTCGCACGGCGTTCCGGTCATCACCGTCAAGCCGAACTCCGCCGCCCCGGAGACCGCTCCGGCCGCGGGCGCGGTCGAGAACGTCTCCGTCGCCTTCACCGGCAACGCGGCCAGGGTCGTCTCGCGCACCCCGCGGGTCTCCACCGGCCGCCCGGAGCTGACCGAGTCGGCGATCGTGGTCTCCGGCGGCCGCGGCGTCGGCGCGGCCGAGGGCTTCGCGGTCGTGGAGAAGCTGGCGGACTCGCTCGGCGCGGCCGTCGGCGCCTCGCGCGCCGCGGTGGACGCGGGCTGGTACCCGCACTCCAACCAGGTGGGCCAGACCGGCAAGCAGGTCTCCCCGCAGTTGTACGTCGCGGCGGGCATCTCCGGTGCCATCCAGCACCGGGCCGGCATGCAGACCTCGAAGACGATCGTCGCGGTCAACAAGGACGCGGAGGCCCCGATCTTCGACCTGGTCGACTACGGCGTCGTCGGCGACCTGTTCGAGGTGCTGCCGCAGCTGACGGACGAGATCGGCGCGCGCTGACGCCCGACCGGCACCGACCGGCACCGACCGGCACCGACCGGCACCATGCGAAGGGGGCGGGTGGCACTCTGTGCCACCCGCCCCCTTCGCATGCCGTTCAGAACCAGCCGTCCAGCGCGACCTCCTCGCAGAGCCGGACGACCGGCCTGCGTCCCGCGCCGAGGGTTCCGGGGGCGAGCCTGACCCGGACTCCGGGGCGCACGGCGTGCGGCGGTCCGTCGACCCGGCAGCGCACCACGAAGCCCTCGGCCATGTGTACCGGCCAGAGGTCGGCCTCGGCGGCGGTGAAGCCGCGCCGCACCGATATCACGCCTTCCCCCGCGCTGAGTTCGGGGGCGAGGTCGGTCGACCCGCAGGTCGGGCAGAGCAGGCGCTGGAAGGTGGTGGTGTGGCACCAGCGGCAGCGCTGGAAGTGGAGCTCGGGCTCGGCGGCCGATTCCTCGACGAGGACGGCGGTCCCGCTGCGCAGACCCGTGGATCCGGTGTGGAACACGATGCTTCTCCTTGCACTCGGCGGCTCAACCGTGCATGGAGCAAAGGTATGGCACTCAGTGCCAGTAAATAAAGACCTGAGTTCCCTCAATTGACGATACTGAGATCCCCGCGAGTCCCTAGCTTTCCCCCAGGCTCGACTCGACCTCGCGCACCACGCGCCACATCGGGGTGGACCGCTTGGTGATCACCACGACCACGTCGTCGTCGGCCCCGGCCGGTGCCGCGGCGTCCGGGCTCCAGGTCTCCCTGACGAACTCCAGGGCCCGGTCCACCTCGGCCAGCGGGTCGCCCTCGCCGCCCGAGCGCAGCCAGTGGCGCAGCGCGTGGTTGTGCGCGGCGACGACGGCGGCCGCGACCACGTTGGCCCGCAGGGTGCCGTCGCGGCGGTCGGCGAACCGGGTGCGCAGGTAGTCGCCGAGGGTCTTCTCGTACCGCCAGACCACCGACAGCTCGTACGTCCGCAGGCCGGTCACCTCGCGGGTGAGGCGGTAGCGCTGGACGGAGAAGGTGGGGTTCTCGGCGTACATCCGCATGACGAGCCGGGTGGCCTCGCAGACCCGGACCAGCGGGTCGTCGGTGTCCGCGCTGGCGGCGAGGAACTCGGTCATGTCGGCCAGGCTCTGCTCGTGGTCGGGGAAGACCACGTCCTCCTTGGACGGGAAGTACCGGAAGAAGGACCGCCGGCCCACCCCGGCCGTCTTCACGATGTCGTCGATCGTGGTCTGCTCGTAGCCGCGTTCCAGGAAGAGCTGGAAGGCCGCCGCGACGAGGGAGTCACGCATCGAGGGCTTGGCGGGGTGGGTGCTCATACCCCGAAACCTAGCACTCGGATCCCTCGTGCGGCGGCACTTGGTGCCACCCCCGTGGTCAGGGGCGGTCGGAGGCGGTCAGGGAGCGGTCAGCGGGCGGCCATGCGCAGGGCGCCGTCCATCCGGATGGTCTCGCCGTTGAGGTAGTCGTGCTCGGCGATCATGGTCACCAGGCGGGCGTACTCCTCGGGACGGGCGAGCCGCTGCGGGAAGGTGACGCTCGCGGCGAGCCCGGCCCGGACCTCCTCGCTGAAACCGGCCATCATCGGGGTGTCGACGATGCCGGGGGCGACCGTGACGACCCGGATGCCGAACTGGGCGAGGTCGCGCGCGGCGGTGACCGTCATCCCGGCGACGCCGGCCTTGGAGGCCGCGTACGCGATCTGGCCGACCTGCCCCTCGAAGGCGGCGATGGAGGCGGTGTTGACGACGAGTCCGCGCTGCCCGTTCCCGTCGGGCTCCCGGCGGGCGATGGACTCGGCGGCCAGGCGCATCACGTTGAAGGTGCCGACCAGGTTGACGTCCAGGACGGCCCGGAAGAGCGCGAGGTCGTGCGGCCCCTTGCGGCCGAGGATCCGCGCGGAGGGCGCGATGCCCGCGCAGTTGACCGCGAGCCGGAGCTCGGCCCCGTCCTCGTCGATCCGCGCGAGCGCCGCCCGGACCTGCTCCTCGTCGGTGACGTCGGCGGCGACCAGGGTGACCCCGTCCGGCCCCGCCGGAGCGCCCGCGACGGCCTTGTCGAGGTCGAGGCCGTAGACGGTGGCCCCCTTCGCGGCGAGCGCGGCGGCGGTGGCGGCCCCGAGCCCCGAGGCGGCACCGGTGACGAGTGCGGCGGAACCAGCGATGTCCATGGATCTCCTTGTGTGGGCGTGCGTGGTGCGGGGGTGCGTCGTGTGCGTCCGTGCGTCCGTCTACAGCGGCCGGCTCATGAAGAGGGCGGTCTCGCCCTCGCTCGCCGTCCCCCGGTAGAGGGTGGTGTCGAGCCCGCAGAGCTCGAACCCCATCCGGCGGTACGCGCGGACGGCGGGCACGTTCAGGTTGGTGACCTCGAGCCACGCGGTGCGCGCGCCGCGCCGCAGTCCGTGGGCACAGGCGCGTTCCATCAGGACCGCGCCGATGCCGGTGCCGCGGTGGCCGGGCGCCACGGCGATGGTGTCGACGACGAGCCGCCGGTTCCACTGCTCCACCCGGACGGCGACGAAGCCGCAGACCCGTCCACCGGCGACGGCGACCTCGACGTGCAGCCCGTCGAAGGGGTGGTCCTCGTCGTCGCCGTCACCGTCGTCGTCCTCGTCGTCCGGGAAGACCTTCACCAGGGGTGGGTCGACCGGGGTCTCGCGGAGCCGGAAGCCCTCGGGCCCGGCCTCGACCTCGTACACCCGGTCGGTCGTGAACGAGTCGTCGATCGCCTCGATCGCCGCCCGGTCGGCGGGCTCCGCCGGCCGGTAGACGACCGGCGGAGCGGACTCCGTGGCGGGGCTGCTTCCCTTCCCAGAGCTTCGCAGTGGCCTTACCGCTTTCTTCCGTCTCGAACTCGAACACGGCCGCCGTCCCGTTGGGCCGGCCGAACTCCGCGGCGGCCGTCTCGAAGAAGATCGCACCGCGCCGGTGCGCGGTGCCCGCCTCGTCGAAGCGGCCGACGCCGGAGCCGTGCCAGGTGACGGTGGAGCCGCCCTGCCCCATGATGACGCCCTGGCCGACGCAGGTCGGGGTGGCCAGGCAACCGGAACGGGTCAGGCCTTCAGCTGGCGGCTGATGACGAGCCGCTGGATCTGGTTGGTGCCCTCGAAGATCTGCATGATCTTGGCCTCGCGCATGTACCGCTCGACCGGGAAGTCCCGGGTGTAGCCGTAGCCGCCGAGCACCTGGACGGCGTCGGTGGTGACCTTCATCGCCGTGTCCGTGGCGATCAGCTTGGCCGCGCTGGCCTGGCGGCTGAAGGGGCGGCCCAGGTCACGGCGGCGGGCCGCGTCGAGGTAGGTGGCGCGGGCCGCGTCGACGGCGGCGGCCATGTCGGCGAGGAGGAAGCCCAGGCCCTGGTGGTCGACGATCTTGCGGCCGAAGGTGCTGCGCTCGTTGGCGTACGCGACGGCGGCGGACAGCGCGGCCTGGGCCAGGCCGGTGGCGCAGGCGGCGATGCCGAGGCGGCCGGAGTCGAGGGCGCTGAACGCGATCTGGAGGCCCTGCCCCTCGTCGCCGATGCGCCGGTCGGCCTCGACCAGGGCGCCGTCCCAGTGGGCGGAGGTGGTGGGGACGGCCTGGAGGCCCATCTTGCGCTCGGGCTTGCCGAAGCCGAGGCCCTCGGTCTCGCCGGGGGCGAGGAAGCAGGAGATGCCGTGGCTGCCGGGCGCGGTGCGGGCGAAGAGGGCGTAGAAGCCGGCCTTGCCGCCGTGCGTGATCCACGCCTTGTTGCCGGTGACGCGGTAGGCGGTGCCGTCCTCGGTGAGCTCGGCCTTGCAGGAGAGCGCGGCGGCGTCGGAGCCGGCCTGGGGCTCGGAGAGGCTGTAGCCGCCGATGAGCCGGCCCTCCAGCATCCCGGGCAGCCAGCGCTCCTTCTGCTCGGGCGTGCCGAAGGAGTGCAGCGGGTGGCAGGCGAGGGTGTGGACGCTGGTGGCCACGGCGACGGCGGCCCAGCGGGCGGCGAGCTCTTCCAGGACCTGGAGGTACACCTCGTACGGCTGGCCCCCGCCGCCGAACTCCTCGGGGTACGCGAGACCGAGCAGACCGGCCTCGCCGAGGGTCGCGAACAGGCCTTCCGGGTACGTCTCGGCGGCCTCGTGCTCGTCGGCCCGGGGCGCCAGCTCCTTGTCGGCGATCTCCCGAGTGAGGGCGATGAGGTCCGCGGCTTCGGGGGTGGGAAGCAGGCGGTCGACATCCATGGCGACTCCAGTCAGGACGCGAGCTGATAGCGAAACGGTACTGCGAGGGGTACGGCAGTACCGGTGAGAGTAGCGCAGATGGGTGTAGGAGTAACCCCCCGAACGGGTCGACCCGGCATACTGTCCGGGTGATCGAGACCTCAGCCGCCGACGCACCCAAGCTCACGGGCCGGGGCGCCGCCCGCCGCTCCGAGCTCTTCGAGAAGCTGGTGACGCTGCTCGTCGGCGAGGGCTTCGCCCAGCTGACCCTGGACGATCTCGCCGCCCGGCTGCACTGCTCCAAGCGCACCCTGTACGGCCTGGCCGGCAGCAAGGAGCAGCTGGTCCGGGCCGCAGTGGTCCACTTCTTCCGGCGTGCGACCGGCCGCGTCGAGGCGGTGCTGGCCGCCGCGACCGGCCCCGCCGAGCGCCTCGCCGCCTACCTGCGGGCCGTCTCGGCCGAGCTGGCACCGGTCTCGCCGCGCTTCTTCGACGACGTGGCCGCCTTCGAGCCGGCCGCCGAGGTGTACGAGCGCAACACCCGCGCCGCGGCCGGCCGGGTCCAGGAGCTCATCGAGGAGGGGGTGACCGCGGGGGTCTTCCGCGAGGTGCACGTCAGCTTCGCCGCCGACGTCATCTCCTCCGTCATGGTCCGCATCCAGCGCCGCCAGGTCGCCTCCGCCACCGGTCTCGCCGACGCCGAGGCCTACGACCAGCTGGCGGAGCTGCTGCTGAACGGGCTGCGCCGGGGATAGCCGGGGCGCCGCCGTTCGAGGTCGGCGCCCGGGGGTTCCGGGCGGGGCGCGGGGTCCGCGACCGGGCGCGCCCCCGGTCGCCGCCGCCCCGAGGGCCGGACATGGCCGGATCCCGCCCCGGTTCGATCACTCTGCGCTGATGATCCACTACCGTGTGCCGCGCATGCCGTCCGTCCCCGTCCTGAGGAGACCTCCGCGTGGAGCGCAGCCGTACCGCCCTGAGAATCCGGGCCGTTCTCGCCGCCCTCGGCGTCACCGCCGCCCTCGCCACCGCGCCCGCCGCGGCCGAGACCGCCCCCGCCCACGCCCCCGCGCCCCGGGCGAAGGCCGCGCCGCACGAGCCGTGCACCGGCGAGTTCGAGGGCGACAAGCGGCTCGGGCCGAAGTACCTGCCGAAGAAGTGGCAGCAGCCCGTCGGCCCGCTGCTGAGGAACTACCACCGCATCGGCCGGCTCTCCTCCGCCGACTTCCTCAAGAAGTACTGGGAGGGCCCGGCCGACACCGGCAGCTGGAAGTACCCGCCGAACGACGGCTTCGGCGAGGTCAACGGGCACGTCGACAAGGCGCCCGAGCTGCTGGAGGAGGGCGAGCGGCTCGACCGGTTCGGCTCCGAGTACGGCTCCTACCTGGCTCCCGCCGGCGACGCCTACGCCAAGCGCGCGCTGCCCCCGCAGAACCTCAACACCCGCGAGGCGGCCTTCGTCTGCGACTACCACCTGTACGAGGTGACGAGGGAGTTCGTGGTCTGGGAGGGCTCCATCGCCCCCTGGTTCGAGCAGCCCGGCGGCGGCCGCCAGATCAAGCTGGACGCGGCCTTCCTGAACCCGGGCGACGGGCAGCGGCTCAACGTCAAGTGGCTGCTCGACAACGGCTATCTGGTACGTCTGGACGCGTGACCGCACGCGCACGGCTCGCACGGGCACTCCGGGAGGCCGGGGTGCCCGACGAGCTCTACTGGATCGAGGGCGCGCACGAGCCCGCGCCCACCCCGCCGGACTTCGTCTATCTGCGGGCCTCGCCGGACGGGGCCGGCTGGGAGACCGGCGTGTACGAGCGCGGCGCCCACCACCCGGTGGCCCGGCACGCGACGGAGGCGGCGGCCTGCGCCCACCTCCGTGCCCTCGCGCTCTAGCAGGCCGTGAGGCTCAGGCCACCGAGCCGATCCGGCCCAGCGGTTCCCGCGGGCCGTCGTGGTGGATCGGGGTGTGCGCCCCGGTGAGCGCGGCTCCGCTGCCGCCGCGGCGGTTGGCGACGATCTCCGCGCCGATGGACAGCGCGGTCTCCTCCGGCGTACGGGCGCCGAGGTCGAGGCCGATCGGGGAGCGCAGCCGGGCGAGTTCGAGCTCGGTGACGCCGACCTCGCGCAGCCGCTTGTTGCGGTCCTCGTGGGTGCGGCGGGAGCCCATGGCGCCGACGTACGCGACGGGGAGCCTGAGCGCCGCCTGGAGCAGCGGGACGTCGAACTTGGCGTCGTGGGTGAGGACGCACAGCACCGTGCGGGCGTCGACCTCGGTGGACGCCAGGTAGCGGTGCGGCCAGGCGACGACGATCTCGTCGGCCTCGGGGAAGCGCAGCTCGGTGGCGAAGACCGGGCGGGCGTCGCAGACGGTGACGTGGTAGCCGAGGAACTTGCCGACCCGGACCAGTGCGGAGGCGAAGTCGATGGCTCCGAAGACGATCATGCGCGGGGCGGGGACGGAGGACTCCACGAGGAGGGTCAGCGGCTGTCCGCAGCGGCTGCCGTCCTCGCCGATCTCCACGGTCCCGGTGCGGCCGGCGTCCAGCATCGCGCGGGCCTCGGCGGCGGCGGTGCGGTCGAGCTCGGGGTGGCCGCCGAGGAGGCCCTCGTACGAGCCGTCGGGGTGGACCAGGAGCGCCCGGCCCATCAGGTCCTCGGGTCCGTCGACGATCCTGGCGAGGGCCGCCGCCTCCCCCGTGGTGGCGGCGGCGAGCGCGGCGGGGTAGACCCCGCCGCGGACCGGGGTGACGAGGATGTCGATGATGCCGCCGCAGGTCAGGCCGACCGCGAAGGCGTCCTCGTCGCTGTAGCCGAAGCGCTCGACGACCGTGCGGCCGTCCTCCAGCGCCTGCCGGCACAGCTCGTAGACGGCGCCCTCCACACATCCGCCGGAGACGGATCCGATCGCCGTGCCGTCGCTGTCGACGGCGAGTGCGGCGCCCGGCTGCCGGGGCGCGCTCCCGCCGACCGCCACCACGGTGGCGACGGCGAACTCGCGTCCCTGCTCGACCCACCGGTGCAGCTCTTCGGCGATGTCCAGCATCTCGAACTCCTCGGATTGTTGTGTGGAGGGCGACGTTACGGGCGTCGTCAGCCGACGCCCAGCCAGCTCTCGATCGGGTGGATCGCGAAGTAGACGACGAAGACGGCCGTCAGCGCCCACATGAAGCCGCCGACCTCCCTCGCCTTGCCCTGCGCGCTCTTGATGACCGCGTAGGAGATGACGCCGGCCGCGACACCGGTGGTGATGGTGTACGTGAAGGGCATCAGGACCACGGTGAGGAACACCGGGATCGCGACGGAGCGGTCGCTCCAGTCGACGTGCTTGGCGTTCTGCATCATCATCGAGCCGATGACGACCAGGGCCGCGGCGGCGACCTCCTGCGGGACGATCGCGGTGAGCGGCGTGAAGAAGAGGCACAGGGCGAAGAACGCGCCGGTGACCACGGAGGCCAGGCCGGTACGGGCGCCCTCGCCGACGCCGGTGGCGGACTCGACGAAGACCGTCTGGCCCGAGGCACCGCCCGCGCCGCCGAGGATGCCGCCGGCACCGTCGATGAACAGCGCCTTGGACAGGCCCGGCATGCGGCCCTTGTCGTCGGCGAGCTTGGCCTCGGTGCCGACGCCCAGGATGGTCGCCATGGCGTCGAAGAAGCCGGCCAGCACCAGGGTGAAGACGATCATGGTGATGGTGATGTAGCCGACGTCGCCCCAGCCGCTGAAGGACACGTCGCCGATGAGCGAGAAGTCCGGGGCGGAGACGGCGCTGCCGTTCAGCTCGGGGGCGCCGGAGAACCAGGCCTTGGCCGGGATGTCGGCGACCGCGTTGAGGAGGGCGGCCACGCCGGTGCCGGCGACGATGCCGATGAGGATGGCGCCGGGGATGTTCCGGGACTGCAGGGCGAAGATCAGCAGCAGGGTGAGGGCGAAGATCAGGACGGGCCAGCCTTCGAGCTCACCGGCCGGGCCGAGGGTGACGGGACCGCCGCCGGGGGCGGGGTTCTCGTGGACGAAGCCGGCCTTCACGAAGCCGATGATCGCGATGAAGAGACCGATGCCGATGGTGATGGCGTGCTTGAGCGCGAGGGGTATCGCGTTCATGATCATCTCGCGGAGGCCGGTGACCACCAGGAGACAGATCACGGCACCGTACGCGACCGACATGCCCATGGCCTGCGGCCAAGTCATGACCGGCACGACCTGCGAGGCCATGACGCCGGAGACGCTCAGTCCCGCGGCGAGGGCGAGCGGGACCTTGCCCCAGAAGCCCATCAGGAGAGTGGTCGCGGCCGCGCAGAGCGCCGTCGCGGTGATCAGCGCGGGCTGGCTGAGGACGTTGCCGTCGACGTCCTTGCCGCTCAGGATCAGGGGGTTGAGCAGGAGAATGTACGCCATCGCCATGAAGGTGGTGACGCCGCCGCGGATCTCCGTCGCGACGGTGGATCCTCTCTCCGAGATGTGAAAGTACCGGTCGAGCCAAGACCTGCCGGCGGGGTTGCGCGAGCCGTTGCCCGCGTCCTCGGCCGTGGTCTTGGGCTCCACTGACGACTGGGTCATGGGGCCTACTCCCAAGGTTCAAAGGGGCACCCGCATCAGACTTCGAAGGTGTTCTGATCTGTGAAGCTGCGGGATTTGGGAAATCACGTTGGCTGCACGACCCGGGGGACGGCCCGAGGCGAACGGGGTACTACCGAGTACTGCGTGTGCTGCGTGTGCTGCTGTACTGCCGTGTCCCCGGACGGTGCGGGCTGGGAAGTGTGACGTTCCTGGGAGGCACGCACCGTCCGGAGAGGTCCTACAGGGTGCCGGTGAGCGCCTCGGGGCGGACCGGCGTCTTGTTGAGCTCCAGGCCCGTCGCGTTCCGGATCGCCGCGAGGACGGCCGGGGTGGACGACAGGGTCGGGGCCTCGCCGAGTCCCCGCAGGCCGTACGGCGCGTTGGGGTCGGCCAGTTCGAGGACGTCGACCGGGATGGTCGGCGTGTCGAGGATCGTGGGGATCAGGTAGTCCGTGAAGGAGGGGTTGCGCACCTTCGCGGTCTTCGGGTCCACGATGATCTCTTCCATCACCGCGACGCCCAGGCCCTGGGTGGTGCCACCCTGGATCTGGCCGACGACGGAGAGCATGTTGAGCGCCTTGCCGACGTCCTGCGCGGTGGCGAGCTCGATGACCTTGACCAGGCCGAGCTCGGTGTCCACCTCCACCACCGCGCGGTGCGCGGCGAAGGTGTACTGGACGTGACCGTCTCCCTGGCCCGTGACCAGGTCGAAGGGCACCGTCGGACGGTGGCGGAACTCGAGTTCGAGGTCGATCGGCTGCTCGCCCTCCAGGATGTCCGCGAGGGTCGCGAGCACCTCGCCGCCGTCGGTGACGACCTTGCCGCCCTCCAGGAGCAGCTCGGCGGTCGCCCACGCGGGGTGGTACGAGCCGTTCTTGCGGCGGCCGATCTCCAGGACCTTCTCGCGGACGGCCTCGCAGGTGTTCTTCACCGCGCCGCCGGTCATGTACGTCTGCCGGGAGGCGGACGTCGAACCGGCGGAGCCGACCTGGGTGTCGGCCGGGTGGATGGTCACCTGCGTGACGCCGAGCTCCGTGCGGGCGATCTGGGCGTGCACGGTGACACCGCCCTGGCCGACCTCGGCCATGGCCGTGTGGACCATCGCGACCGGCTCGCCGTTGATGACCTGGAGGACCACGCGGGCGGTCGAGTAGTCGTCGAAGCCCTCGGAGAAGCCGACGTTCTTGATGCCGACCGCGTAGCCGACGCCGCGGACGACGCCCTCGCCGTGCGTGGTGTTGGACAGGCCGCCGGGCAGCGCGCGGACGTCCGCGCCCTCGCCGGCGGTCTCCCACTGGCGCTCCGGCGGCATCGGGCGGGCCTTGACCCGGCGCAGCAGCTCCGCGACCGGGGCCGGCGAGTCCACGACCTGGCCGGTCGGCATGACCGTGCCCTGCTCCATGGCGTTCATCCGGCGGAACTCGACCGGGTCCATGCCCAGCTTGGCCGCCAGCTTGTCCATCTGCGCCTCGTAGGCGAAGCACGCCTGGACCGCGCCGAAGCCGCGCATGGCGCCGCAGGGCGGGTTGTTGGTGTAGAGGGCGACGGCCTCGATCTCGACGTCGTCGATCACGTACGGTCCGGCGCCGAGCGAGGAGGCGTTGCCGACGACGGCCGGGGAGGCCGAGGCGTAGGCGCCGCCGTCGAGGACGATCCGGGCCTTCAGGTGGGTGAGCTTGCCGTCCTTGGTGGCGCCGTGCTCGTAGTGCAGCTTCGCCGGGTGGCGGTGCACGTGCCCGAAGAAGGACTCGAAGCGGTTGTAGACGATCTTGACCGGCTTGCCGGTGCGCAGCGCCAGGAGGCAGGCGTGGATCTGCATCGAGATGTCCTCGCGGCCGCCGAAGGCACCGCCGACGCCGGAGAGCGTCATGCGCACCTTCTCCTCGGGCAGGCCGAGGACGGGGGCGATCTGCTTGAGGTCCGAGTGCAGCCACTGGGTGGCGACGTAGAGGTCGACGCCGCCGTCCTCGGCGGGCACGGCCAGGCCGGACTCCGGGCCGAGGAAGGCCTGGTCCTGCATGCCGAAGACGTACTCGCCCTCGACGATCACGTCGGCCCGCTCACGGGCCGCCGCCACGTCGCCGCGGATGATCGGCTGGCGGTGCACGATGTTCGGGTGCGGGACGTGACCCGAGTGGTGGTCGTCGCGGCCCTCGTGGATCAGCGGCGCGTCCGGAGCGAGCGCGGAGGCCTCGTCGGTGACGACGGGCAGCTCCCTGTACTCGATCTTGATCTTGGCGGCGGCGCGGCGGGCGGTCTCCGGGTGGTCGGCGGCGACCAGCGCCACCGGCTCGCCGTGGTGCCGTACCTTGCCGTGCGCCAGGACGGGGGTGTCCTGGATCTCCAGGCCGTAGTTCTTCACCTCGGAGGGCAGGTCGTCGTAGGTCAGCACGGCGTAGACGCCGGACATCGCGACGGCCTCGGAGATGTCGATGGAGACGATCTCGGCGTGGGCCACCGTGGAGCGCAGGGTCTGGCCCCACAGCATGTCCTCGTGCCACATGTCCGAGGAGTAGGCGAACTCGCCGGTCACCTTGAGGGTGCCGTCGGGGCGGAGCGTGGACTCGCCGATGCCGCCCTTGGCGTGGTTCTGGGTGACGTTGGTCGGCGTGCCCGCCGGAACGGTGCGCGTGTTCTGCGCCATGGTCAGACCGCCTCTCCCTGACGGGCGGCCGCCAGGCGGACCGCGTCGAGGATCTTCTCGTAGCCCGTGCAGCGGCAGAGGTTGCCGGAGAGGGCCTCCCGGATGTCCTGGTCGGACGGGTCGCTCTGGCGCTCCAGGAGCTCGTCGGCCGCGATCAGCAGACCCGGGGTGCAGAAGCCGCACTGGACGGCGCCCGCGTCGATGAACGCCTGCTGGATCGGGGAGAGTTCGACACCCTCGCCGGTCTGCGAGTCCTGCGTCGGGCGGGCCTGCCACTTCTTGGCCTCGTCGAGCGAGGTGCCGCAGGCGCCCGAGGCGCAGCCGCCGTGGCCGGCGCCGTGCTCCGCGCGGTCCTTGGCGAACTCCGCCAGGCCCTCGACCGTGACGACCTCGCGGCCCTCGACCTGGCCGGCGGCGACCAGGCAGGAACAGACCGGCACCCCGTCCAGACGGACCGTGCAGGAACCGCACTCGCCCTGCTCGCAGGCGTTCTTGGAGCCGGGCAGCCCCATCCGCTCACGCAGGACGTAGAGGAGGGACTCGCCCTCCCAGACGTCGTCGGCTTCCTGCGGACGACCGTTGACCGTGAAATTGACGCGCATGGTTATGCAGCTCCCTCAAGCGTGCGGCCGGTGCCGCGGTACTGCTCCCAGGTCCAGCCGAGCTGGCGGCGAGCCATGATGCCGACGGCGTGGCGGCGGTACTTGGCGGTGCCACGGACGTCGTCGATCGGGTTGGCGGCGCCCGAGCACAGCTCGGCGAACTGCTTCGCGATCGAGGGGGTGATGATCTTGCCGCTGTCCCAGAAGCCGCCCTCCTCCAGTGCCGCGTTCAGGAAGGCCTCGGCCTCCTTGGCGCGGATCGGGGTGGGCGCGGCGGAGCCGATGCCGGTCCGGACGGTGCGGGTCTCCGGGTGCAGCGCCAGGCCGAAGGCGCAGACCGCGATGACCATCGCGTTGCGGGTGCCGACCTTGGAGTACTGCTGGGGGCCGTCCGCCTTCTTCACGTGGACGGTCTTGATCAGCTCGTCGGGCTCCAGCGCGTTGCGCTTCACGCCCGTGTAGAACGCGTCGATCGGGATGAAGCGGGTGCCGCGCACCGACTCGACCTCGACCTCGGCACCGGCCGCGAGGAGCGCCGGGTGGGCGTCACCGGCGGGCGACGCGGTGCCCAGGTTGCCGCCGACGCCGCCGCGGTTGCGGATCTGCGGGGAGGCCACCGTGTGCGAGGCGAGCGCCAGACCCGGGAGCTCCGTGCGCAGGTTCTCCATGATCTGCGTGTACGGGACGGAGGCCCCGAGGCGTACGTTCTCCTCGCCGACCTCCCACTCGCGCAGCAGCTCGATACGGTTCAGGTCCAGGAGGTACTCGGGACGCCGGTGGTCGAAGTTGATCTCGACCATGATGTCGGTACCACCCGCGATGGGCACGGCCGTGGGGTGCTCGGCCTTGGCGGCGAGCGCCTCCTCCCAGCTGGCGGGGCGAAGGAAGTCCATGGTGGCTCTCTTCTTGTGCTTCTAGTGAACGGGGGGGTCGTCCGTACGGGCCCGGGGGGACGGCCGGCCCTCGACGATCTCTTCATGTGCTGTTAACGCGGTGTGTGGCCTAGTACACAAGCCCGTGTCGCCCGGGTGCAGTCACCGAAAACATGAAGGAGTTGGCTGGCTGCCATCCTCGTCTTGTAGATTCGAACGAAAGGCGGGAAGCAGAAACCTCTCCGTTTTCCCCTGGAAACGGTGGCACCACGCCACCGGCGACAACGCGACACCCAAGAGAAGGAACGGCGGCGACATCATGCGGCTGCGCGCACTGCTGGAGAACGACGCGCTGGGGCTGCGCCTGCTCGGCGGCGACGAGGAGCTGGACCGCACCGTCCGTGGCGTGATGACGACGGACCTCAAGGACCCCAGCCGGTATCTGTCGGGGGGCGAGCTGGTCCTCACCGGCCTCGCCTGGCTGCGCGAGCCGGCCGACGCCGAGCCCTTCGTGCGGATCCTCGCCTCGGCCGGGGTGGCCGCGCTGGCCGCCGGTGAGGCCGAGCTCGGCGACATCCCGGACGACCTCGTACAGGCGTGTTCACGCCACCGGCTTCCCCTGTTTGCAGTAAACGAATCCGTTGCTTTCGCGACGATCACCGAGCATGTTGTTCGACAGGTCTCCGGCGAGCGGGCCGGGGACCTCGCCGCCGTCGTGGACCGGCACCGGCGGCTCATGACCTCCGGGCCGGCCGGGGGCGGGCCCGAGGTCGTGCTCGATCTGCTGGGCTCCGACCTGGACCTTCGCGCCTGGGTCCTCTCCCCCACCGGTCGCCAGATCGCCGGCGCCGGGGAGCCCCTGGAGCCCTCCCTCGCCGCCACCCTGGCCGGCGAGCACCTCGCCGCCACCCGCACCGGGCGTCGCGGGCCGCACCGGCTCAACCTCGGCGGAAGCACCTACTCGCTCTTCCCGATCCGCAACACCGGGCGCGGCGCCGCCCCCGCCGCGCGCGACGTCCGCGAGACCGTCCTGTCCGACTGGCTGCTCGCCGTCGAGGCCGACGCCGGCGACTGGCCGGCGGCCCGGCTCGACCTGCTGCAGGGCGTCACCCAGCTGATCGCCGTGGAGCGCGACCGCCGCGACGCCGCGCGTACGGTACGGCGCCGGCTCGCCCAGGAGATCCTGGAGCTGGTCCAGACGGGCGCCGCCCCCGCCGAGATCGCCGCCAGGCTGCGGGTCGCGGCCCCCGTGCTGCTGCCCGGGCTCGGCAGCGCCCCGCACTGGCAGGTCGTGGTGGCCCGGGTCGAGTGGGACGAGACCGCGGCCGGCGGGCAGGGCCAGGGCGTCGGCAGCGGGCCCGTCGCCCAGGCGCTCCTGGAGGAGATCCTGGTCGACCCCGCGAGCTCCGGCGCCGACTCCTCCGACCGGATCGCCGTCGCCCACAGCGGCGACGAGGCCATCGCCCTGGTCCCGCTGGCCGCCGCGCCGCTCCCGGACAGCGAGGACGAGCCGCCGGCCGTCGCGCTCGGCCTGCACGCCGACGCGCTGCTCGCCGCCGTGCGCGCCCCGCTCTCCGCCGGGCTCTCCGACGACGGCCGGCTCACCCTGGGCGTGAGCGCCGCCGTCCACTCGGCGGAGGGGCTGCGCGGCGCCCTGGAGGAGGCCCGGCACGCCCGCCGGGTCGCCGCCGCCCGCCCGGGGCGGGTATGCGCCGCCGGGCACCACGAGCTCGCCTCGCACGTGCTGCTGCTGCCGTTCGTTCCGGACGACGTCCGGCGGGCCTTCACCGCGCGACTGCTCGACCCTCTGCGCGACTACGACCGGCGGCACCGGGCCGAGCTCATCCCGACGCTGGAGGCCTTCCTGGACTGCGACGGGTCCTGGACCCGCTGCGCCACCCGGCTGCACCTGCACGTGAACACGCTGCGGTACCGGGTCGGGCGGATCGAGCAGCTCACCGGGCGGGATCTCTCCCGGCTCGAGGACAAGCTCGACTTCTTCCTCGCCCTGCGGATGAGCTGACGGTTCATCTCTTCGGGTGATCACGGGAACTGACGGGGCGGCAGGTCATGCCGCCCCTTTCCCTGTCCGGGCCGCACTTACCGGTCGCTCTCCTTGTGAATTCTTTCACCCGACCCCTATGCCCCGGCCCCGCGTCCGTGCTGAGATGCCGTCCTACTCACAGCTCGATGGCGCGCTCGGGGAGGGCAATGTGGCGTACGGCCGGGGAACCCCACTGGAGACCGCGGTCTGGAGACTCCGCTCCCGCGGTTGCTGGACGGACGCGGCCGAACTGCTCGCCCCACGCGCGACGGAGCCCGCCGCGGCCCTGGAGCGGGCGGCCCTGCTGATCGAACGGTGTCTCTACACCGAGCAGGGCTGGGGCGACGCGGAGGAGGCCCTCCGGGCGGCCGAGGCGGTGGCCCGGACCGACGAGGAGCGGGGGGCGGCGGCGTGCGAGCGGGGCTATCTGGCGTACGCCTCGACCCTGCTGGGCGTACGGGACCGGGTCGACGAGGCCCGCGCGGCGCTGGGGCGGGCCGCGGCGCTGGTCCCTCCCGACTCGGCCGGGCGGGCGCTTCTCGACTTCCGGCGGGGGCTCATCGCGCAGAACCTCGGGGAGTCGCCGCAGGCCGCCCGGGCCGCCTACCGGCGGGCCCACGCGGGGGCCACCGCCCATGGCGACTCGCTGCTGCTCTCGTTCACCTGGCGGCATCTCGCCGGACTCGCCCTGAGAGAGGGCGAGTTGGCCGAGGCTCGGCACGGGTTCGCCGAATCGCTGCGGATCCGTGAGGAGTTGGGGTACCTCGTCGGTACCGCTCCGGCGCTCGCCTCGCTCGCCGAGGCCGAGACCGAGCCGGAGGCGGGGCGCCTGCGGGCCGAGGCGGAGCGGCTGTTCCGGCTGCTCGGCGGCGTCCCCACCTGGCTGGCCGCGCAGCTGACTCCTCGGCCGGCGATCTGAGGGGTGGGTGCCGCGCGGGCCGGGGAGGGGGTCGCATTCGGGACTGCATGATTTACGGCGCGGGACGGGGAGTAGTCACGTGAAGCTCGCT
The DNA here is from genome assembly GCF_039535475.1 of Streptomyces showdoensis. Lineage (NCBI taxonomy): Bacteria > Bacillati > Actinomycetota > Actinomycetes > Kitasatosporales > Streptomycetaceae > Streptomyces > Streptomyces showdoensis. Next base: position 24,599 of record NZ_BAAAXG010000028.1, read on the forward strand.
GTTCCGCGCCACAAATCACGCTTCACGTCCCGAACGCGACCCCCTCCCCGTCCCCCGCTCCCGTCCGGCGCCCGTCAACCGGGAGCGAGGAGGGAGAGCGGGGGGGAGTGTGGGTGGTCAGGTGGGTGGGTGGGTGGCAGGTGGGTGGGTGGGTGGCAGGTGGGTGGGTGGGTCTGGTCAGGTGGGGGTGGTTCGGTCCAGGCGGATCACTGACTCGTCCAGGCCTGTCAGCAGGGCCGCGTCCTGGGTCACCGCCACCGCTCGTACGGGTGGGCCGGGGCGGAAGGTCAGGTGGTCCGCCGTCTCCAGTCCGCGGAACTCCACCGCCCCGTCGGCCCAGGCCACCGCCACGAACGGGCCGTACGGGGTCTCCGCCGCGTGGAGGGAGACCACGGGGGACGCGCGCTCGGCCAGGGGGGTCGGGTCCGGGTCCTTGCCGGGGGTCCAGCGGCGGACCGTCCCGTCAATGCCGCCGCTGCACACGAACGGGGTCTCCGACTCCACCGCGGCGACCGCCGTCACCCTGCCGCTGTGCAGGGCCGCCTGGTGCAGGCCGGTCAGGCCGAAGGCGTGGACGGAGCCCAGGCGGTCGCCCACGACCACGGAGCCGGAGATCGCGGCGAGGGCCGTGCCCGGGTGCCGGGTCAGCGTCGCCGACACCGCCTCGGTGAGGCGCTGGAGGTAGGGCGGGCGGGGGTTCCTGCCCGGCACCGCGTGCAGTCGGCCGCGTTCGTCGAGGAGCAGGACCGTGCCGTCGGGTGCGGGGGCCAGGGCCGTCACCCGGCCCGTGACGGGGTGGTCCAGGCGGCCGAGCGGGCGCGCGTCGGCCGCGCCGAGCAGGCGTACGGTGCCGGCCAGGTCCGCCGCGAGCACGGTCCCGCCCTGTACGGCGAGTGCGGCGACCGGGCCCGGCCAGGGCGGGGCCACGTCCCCGGCGACCCTGCTCCACCGCACCCGCCAGGGCGCCGGCTCCGCGGCCGCAGCCAGCGCGGGTCCGAGTCTCGGGTCGGCGCCGTCGCCCAGGGCCGCGAGGAGGGCCAGGGCCCGGTCCGCCGGGGTGCGGGCGGCGCAGAGCGCCTGTCCGGCGCGCAGCCAGGCCGGGCGCAGGCCGCCGTGGCGGTCCTCGGGGTCGGCGAGGTATCCGGCGGTCACCCGGTAGGGGTCGGCGGCGATGACGGCGAGGGGGTCGGAGAGGTCGGGCGGGGCGGCTTCCGTAGCGGGGGGCGGTTCGGGCTCGGTGGCCTGTGCCGCGTCGACCACCGTGACGCGGGCCTCGGTGAGGATCGTGTGCTCGGGGGTGCCCTCGCGCGTCTCGACCACCACGCGGATCCGGCCCTGGGTGGCCAGGTCCCGCAGCAGCTCGGCGATCCGGGTGGGTTCGGCGGCGGCGTGGAGGGAGGGGAGGAGCAGGACCGTGCGGGGGGTCCGGCCCGTCTCGGTGGTCGCGAGGACGCGGACCAGGTCGGCGGGGGACGTCGCCACCACGCCGAGGTGGGCGGCTGTCGCCCACGTGGTGCCCAGGGCGGTCTGGCCGGTCAGCGGGACGAGGGCGCGGGCGGTGCGGCGGCGGCCCCCGGCGCGGGGGCCCTGCGCCGCGAGCCAGTCGAGCAGGCCGGGGGCTTCGGTGACGAGGCAGAGGCGCGGGGCCTCGGGGTCGGTGAGCCAGCCGAGCAGGGCCGAGGCCCCGGGGAGCTCCGCGCGGACGGACGGCATGGGCACCTCTCGGTCGGCGCGGTCGCGACGGGTGTCGTGCTGACGTTGTCGACCTTAGTCGCCCACGGCGCTCCAGTCGTCAGTCCTGCGCTCCCGCGAAATGCTCCCGTACGAGCGAGGAGACGACCTGCAGGTCCTGGGCGATCAGGGCGTCGAGCAGGGCGCTGTGCTCGGCGGCGTCCGCGACCAGTTCGCCGTGCCGCGTGGCGGGGGCGCTCACGAGGGGCCACTGGGAGCGGCGGTGGAGGTCGTCGGCGATGACGAGGAGCTGCTGGTTGCCCGCCAGGGCGAGGACGGCACGGTGGAAGGCCCGGTCGGCCTCCGCGTAGTGGGCGCGGTCGCCCCGGGCGGCGGCGGCCCCGGTGGCCTCGGCGAGCGGGCGGAGTTCGGCCCAGCGGGCGGCCGGGACGGTGCGCGCGAGGCGGAGCATGACGGGGACCTCGATGAGCGCGCGGATCTCGGCGAGCTCGGCGAGTTCGCGGGGGGTGCGTTCGGTGACCCGGAAGCCGCGGTTGGGCACCACCTCGACGGCGCCCTCGGTCGCGAGCTGCTGCATGGCCTCGCGCACCGGGGTCGCCGAGACGCCGAAGCGCTCGCCGAGGGCGGGGGCGGAGTAGACCTCGCCGGGGACGAGTTCGCCGCCCACCAGGGCGGTGCGCAGGGCTTCGAGGATCTGGCCGCGGACCGAGTGCCGGCGGACCCCGCGCGGGGCCAGGCCGGGGGCGGGGTCCTCGCCGTGGGTGTGTTCGCCGCGGACGTCGTGGGTGCGGGTCTGTTCGGGGACCCTCGCCGCGTCGCCGTACGGCGGCGCGGCCGAGCGGTCCGTGGTCCGCCCGCGCGTGCTGCCCTGCTCCACCCGGGTCCTCCTGCGCTTTGGTGCCGGGCCCGGCTCGCGGTGCCGGGGTCCCCCGTGCACGATAGGCGGACGGCGTCGCAGTTCAAACACCATGCGTATCGGGTAAGGTAAGGCTAACCTGCTAACGATCGCGATTCGGTGGTCCCGTATGGCCGTCCCCACACTGCTGACGTCTGCTCCCGCCTCGCCCGTCGCGGCCTCCTACGCCCGGCTCGGCGAGGTCTTCTCCGGTCTGCGCGTCGACGAACGCGGCCGGGACGAACGGATGCCGTGCGGCACGGGCTGGGTCGGCGCGGACGAGCTGGGGGCCGGCGGCGCCGCCCTGGACGCCTTCCTCGCCTGGGACGAGACGCAGGTGCGGCGCGACTACGGGCGCTCGGCCCGCCCCGACGTGGTCGCGAGCTTCGGCCTCCACCGGTACGCCTGGCCCGCCTGCCTGCTGGTGACGCTCCCCTGGTTCCTGCACCGCCGGGTCCCCCGGCTGCCCGCGCGCAACGTGGCCTTCCAGCGCGCCCTGGGGCGGCTCGCCGTCAAGGTCGAGGAGTTCGCCTGCCTGCCCGACGACCCGGCCGCCACCCTGCCCGGCGCCCGCGTGGTCCCGGACGAGGAGGCGCTGCGGGCCGAGGTGCGGGCCTCGCTCGGCGAGCACTTCGAGGAGCTCCTGGCCGGGTTCGGGCCGCGGATGCGCCGCGGCCGGCGGGCGCTGTGGGGCATGGTGACGGACGAGATCGTCGAGGGGCTCTGGTACATCGGCGAACTGCTCGGCGAGGAGGGCCGGGCGATGGCGGAGCTGGAGCTGCTCATGCCGGGCACGGCCAAGCCGTACGTGGGCGCCGCGGGCTTCCGCGAGCTGGAGGGCTCGGCCGATGCCTGCGGAGCGAGCCGTTCCACCCGCGACCGGGCGACCTGCTGCTTCTTCTACACCCTGCGCCCCGAGGACACCTGCCTCACCTGTCCGCGCACCGCCGACCCGGAGCGGGTGCGCAGGCTCGCCGCGGCCGGCTGACCGGGCGTCGGCCTTACGCCACCCCCAGGGGTGGTGTGGTTCGAACACAACTCCCCTCGATGGATTGCCAGTTCGACCAGATCGCACCTATTCGTATGCCGTCCGTCCCCGATGGCGTGCTCTTGTCCCGAAACCCCGTGCCCGCCCCATCGGGTCGGCCAGTATGGGCGGCCGTATCGCCCTAACTGCGAGGCACTACTGCGAGGCAAGGGACACCGCAATGAGACTGACCGACATATCGCTGGACTGGCTGCTTCCGGGCGGCGTGATGGTGGCGGGAGTCCTGACGGCGGTGGCGGTGCTCGCGCGCGGGAAGCGCGCCGGTGACCAGGCCGCGGCCGACGACTCCTGGGAGCGCAGCGAGGAACGCCGCAGACGCAAGGAGGCGGTCTACGGAACCGCCTCGTACGTCCTGCTCTTCTGCTGCGCGGCGGTCGCCGCGGCGCTCTCCTTCCACGGACTCGTCGGCTTCGGCCGGCAGAACCTCAACCTCACCGGGGGCTGGGAGTACCTGGTCCCGTTCGGGCTCGACGGTGCCGCGATGTTCTGCTCGGTGCTCGCCGTCCGCGAGGCCAGCCACGGCGACGCGGCCCTCGGCTCTCGCCTCCTGGTCTGGACGTTCGCGGGGGCCGCGGCCTGGTTCAACTGGGTGCACGCCCCGCGCGGCCTGGGCCACGCGGGGGCCCCGCAGTTCTTCGCGGGGATGTCCCTGTCGGCGGCGGTCCTCTTCGACCGGGCGCTGAAGCAGACCAGGCGGGCGGCGCTGCGCGAGCAGGGCCTGATCCCGAGGCCGCTGCCGCAGATCCGGATGGTCCGCTGGCTGCGGGCGCCCCGGGAGACCTTCGGCGCCTGGTCGCTGATGCTCCTCGAAGGCGTACGGACCCTGGACGAGGCCGTCGACGAGGTGCGCGAGGACCGCAAGGAGCGGGAGGCCAACCGGATCCGCAGGCGGGAGCAGGCGAAGCTGGACCGGGCGCGGCTGAAGGCGCTCAACCGGCAGCACCGCGCCTTCGGGCGCGGGGGCGGCCGTCAGGTGGAGGTGTCGGCCCTGGGGACCGGCACGGGTGCGGGCTCCGCGACGCCGGTGCAGGCCGCCGTCGCGGAGCCCGCCATAGCGGACCCCGGACAGCTGCCGCTTCGACACCGGCCCTCCCTGCAAGCCGTGAAGGGCGCTGAGCCGCGCACGGGCGAGTCCCGGACGGTGGACCTCACCGCCGAGGACGACACCCAGACGCTGCCCAGGCTCGACTCCCTGGAGCGCAAGCTGGCCGACCTGGAGCAGCAGTTCGGCTGAGCTCCGGTGCGCGTCGGCGCACGCCCCCCACGGTTCGGCGGGGTCGCCCTCAGGCGGCCCCGCCGTTCAGTTCGAACCAGACCACCTTGCCCATCCCGCGGTTCTCCACCCCCCACGAGTCGGCGAGCGCCTGGACCAGCACCAGCCCTCTGCCGTGCGTACCGTCGTCGGCGTGCGGTACGCGCGGGCGGTGCAGTTCGGTGACGAAGTCCCGGACCTCGACCCGCAGCTGCTCGGGGGCGACGGTGGCGGTCACGACCGCCCCCTCGTCCGTGTGGATCAGGGCGTTCGTCACCAGCTCGCTGGTGAGCAGTTCCGCGACGTCGGTGGCGCCCGGTGCGCCCCAGGCCCCCAGCATCGCGCGTAAGGCGTGCCGGACTTCCGGCACCGCGGTGAGATCCGCGCCCCCCACCCTTCTGAGCAGTTGAGTCGGCTGTCGCGCCTCCCCGGCCATATCCCCCACCCCTGCGTCGGATCGAACAGGCTCACGGGGATGCATGCCCCCTGGGGAGGCCCGCATTCATGGGTGCGGCGGACCGTCAGGGGCGGGGCACGTTGCGCAGGTTGGATCGGGCCATCTGGAGCATGCGGCCCACGCCCCCGTCGAGGACGATCTTGCTGGCGGAGAGGGCGAAGCCGGTCACCATCTCGGCGCTGATCTTCGGCGGGATGGAGAGCGCGTTGGGGTCGGTGACGACGTCCACGAGTGCCGGGCCCTTGTGCTTGAAGGCGTCCTTGAGGGCGCCCGCGAGCTGTTTGGGCTTCTCCACGCGCACGCCGTAGGCACCGGCCGCGCGGGCGATGGCGGCGAAGTCGGGGTTCTTGTTGGTGGTTCCGTACGAGGGGAGTCCGGCCACGAGCATCTCCAGCTCGACCATGCCGAGCGAGGAGTTGTCGAAGACGATCACCTTCACCGGCAGGTCGTACTGGACCAGGGTGAGGAAGTCGCCCATCAGCATGGAGAAGCCGCCGTCGCCGGACATCGAGACGACCTGGCGGTTCCGGTCGGTGAACTGGGCGCCGATCGCCTGCGGCAGGGCGTTGGCCATGGAGCCGTGGCTGAAGGAGCCGATGATGCGGCGGCGCCCGTTGGGCGAGAGGTAGCGGGCGGCCCAGACGTTGCACATGCCGGTGTCGACGGTGAACACGGCGTCGTCGTCGGCGAGTTCGTCGAGCACGGAGGCGACGTACTCGGGGTGGATCGGGACGTGCTTCTCCACCTTGCGGGTGTACGCCTTGACCACGCCCTCCAGCGCGTCGGCGTGCTTCTTCAGCATCTTGTCCAGGAAGCGGCGGTCCGTCTTGGCCCGGACGCGCGGGGTGATGCAGCGCAGGGTCTCGCGGACGTCCCCCCCAGACGGCGAGGTCCAGCCGGGAGCGGCGGCCGAGGCGCTCGGGCCGCACGTCGACCTGGACGATCCTGACGTCGTCGGGCAGGAAGGCGTTGTACGGGAAGTCGGTGCCGAGCAGGATCAGCAGGTCGCATTCGTGGGTGGCCTCGTAGGCGGCGCCGTAGCCGAGCAGTCCGCTCATGCCGACGTCGTACGGGTTGTCGTACTGGATCCATTCCTTGCCGCGCAGCGCGTGTCCGACGGGCGACTTCACCCGCTCGGCGAACTGCATCACCTCGCCGTGCGCGCCGGCGGTGCCGCTGCCGCAGAACAGCGTCACCCGTTCGGCGGAGTCGATCATCCGGACGAGGGCGTCGATCTCGGCGTCGCCGGGGCGGACGGTGGGCCGGGAGGTGACCAGGGCGGTCTCCAGGGCCTTCTCCGGGGCGGGTTCGGAGGCGATGTCGCCGGGCAGCGAGACCACGCTGACGCCGCTCTGGCCGACCGCGTGCTGGATCGCGGTGTGCAGCAGCCGGGGCATCTGCTTCGGGTTCGAGATCAGCTCGCTGTAGTGGCTGCACTCGCGGAACAGTTGGTCCGGATGGGTCTCCTGGAAGTAGCCGAGGCCGATCTCGCTGGAGGGGATGTGGGAGGCCAGCGCGAGGACCGGGGCCATGGAGCGGTGGGCGTCGTACAGGCCGTTGATGAGGTGCAGGTTGCCGGGGCCGCAGGAGCCCGCGCAGGCGGCCAGTCTGCCGGTGACCTGGGCCTCGGCGCCGGCCGCGAAGGCGGCGACCTCCTCGTGCCGCACCTGGATCCAGTCGATGGCGGAGTTGCGGCGGATCGCGTCGACGACCGGGTTCAGGCTGTCGCCGACCACTCCGTAGAGGCGCTGGACGCCCGCGCGGACGAGGATGTCGACGAACTGTTCTGCGACATTCTGTTTGGCCATGGGTCCATCAACCCACGGCCGGGGAGGTTACGCCTCCCAGACGGCCACCCCCGTACGGTCGTCGGCGTAGCCGGTGACGCGCAGCTGGGTGTCGGCGAGGAAGGCGGCGAGCCCGGGCGCTTCGGCGCCGGCCCAGCGGGCGGCGAGCTCGCGGGCGAGGGCGGGTTCGCCGCGCAGCGGCTCGGCCAGGCCGGGGGAGGCCAGCAGCAGCGTGTCCCCGGGGCGGGCGACGGAGGCGCGGAAGCGGAAGGGTTCGGCGGGGGGCGGGGGCTCCTCCACGAGCGGGCCGGGGGCGGTCGTGATGCCCAGGTCCATGGTGAGGCGGTCGCCCTCCTCGGTGGCCTCGGGGGGCGCCGGGGGCGGGGAGCCGAAGCCGACGACGGGTGCGCCCGCGGTGGTCTCCGGGAGGAGCGGCTCGATGTCCTGCCAGGCGCCGTCGCGCAGCCGGAAGAGGCCGCCGGTGCCGATGCCGAAGAAGATCCGGGTGCGGCAGCCGGGGTCGGCGGAGAGCAGCAGGCAGCGCAGGCCGGCCGTGTACTCCTCGGGTTCGAGGCCGCGCTCGGCGGCCCGGGTGCGGAGCCGGCCGTAGGTGCGGTCGGTGAGCCGGTGGAGGCCCGACTTGAGGTCGCCGCGGCGGCCGGAGCGGATGTCCTCGGAGAGCCGGGCGTGGCTGCGGCCGACGGATTCGGCGATCCAGTGGCATACGTCGGCGGCGGCCAGGTGGGCGTGCTCGGCGGCGCGCCGGCCGGCGGCGACGGCGACGAGGACGAGGGCGGCCTCGTCCTGGCCGAAGCGGGCGGTGAGCAGGGCGTCGCGACGGGGTTCGCCGCGGAAGCGGGCGGAGTCGCCGCGGACGGAGGCGGCGCGCAGGGTGTAGGCGCCGTAGCGGGCCCCGTCGAGCACGGTGTCGGCGACGAGCGCGTCGAGCTCCCCGGGCAGGGCCGCGGGCAGGGCGGTGGGTTCGGCGTCGTAGGTCGGCGGCCGGTTCCCGACGTGTCCGGTACGGGGGCGGGGCGCGGGGACCTGGAGGGTGGGGGCGGGCTGCTCCGCGGGGGGCGGGTCCTCCGCGGGCGCCCGTTCCGCGGGCGGCGGGGGCGGCGGGGCCCCGTCGGCCACGGGGGCCTCGGGCGGCCTGTCCAGGGTCGTGGTCCTGGACGCGGAGTCGAAGCGGTCGTCAAGGCTGTCGGGCGTCGGGACGGGCCCGGCGTCCGGGGCCGCCGCGTCGTAGAGCTTGTCCCACCAGTTGTCCCCCTGCTGAGTCATGCCCTTATTGTCCACCGCACAGGCCGTCAGAAAACGGGACATCCGGAAATGTGTCGCGGAAGTCGGATGGAATGAATGGTCCGCCGGGCGACCCCACCCCCCACGGGAAGGACGCCCGGCGGACCGGCGTGATCAGCGCACGTCGTAAGCGCGGACCACGGTCTGGGTGACGGAGTTGCCCTTGGCGTCCGTCAGTTGGGTCTTCAGGGTGACCTGCCTGCCGGCCGCGCCCGCGTGGTTCACGGTCGCGGTCCAGCCGCCGCCCTGCTGGGAGACCCGGGCCGCGGTCCAGGTCTCGCCCCCGTCGTAGGAGTACGAGAGCGTGGCCGAGGTGAGGGCCGCGGGAGTGTAACCCGCGTGACCCGTGACGCCGAGGCCGATCCGCTGGCCGTCCGTCGCGGCGAGGGTCTTGAGTCCGTCCTCCGGAAGGTCGTACCGGGGGAAGAGAATCGGGATGCCCTGAGAATAGACGCTCTCGTCGAGCTTGGAGGTGAATTTCCACACCGAGTTGACGGATGTGGAGCGGGCCCACACCTTGCTGCCGATCTTCATGGTGTTCTGCTCGAGCGTGTACGTGCCGGGCTCGGACGGGACCTCGAAGACTCCGGACGGCCAGCCGGTCTCACCGATCGGCTCGCCGTCCCTGCTCAGGCGGAGGTTGCCGATGTCGCCGAAGGAGCCGGGCTCGGCGTGGTGGGTGGAGTCGCCCCACATGGCGTCGGCGAATCCGATGAGGTCGCCCTGGCGCTCGGCGACGAGGACCGGCTTGCCGGCCGCGTCGCGCGGGGCGGTGGGGGCGATGACGCCGTCGTACCAGCGCTCGGTGCGCCGCTCGCCGGGGGTGTAGGCGTGCGGGGTGCCGACCATGAGCTCGCCGAACGGGAAGCTGCTGCCGACCAGCTGCCGCCAGGCCGTGTCGCCCGCGGTGTGGTACTCGGTGCGGGTGCCGGGGGCCGGGACGGTCTCCAGCGAGCCGAAGGAGACGGAGGTGCCGTCGGGACGGTGGGCGGTGGCGAACTCCATGAAGTCGGTGGCGATGCCGGCCGAGCCGTAGCGGGAGTCCGTGCGGCCCAGGGCGCGGTCCCGCACCCGGTAGCTCCGGTCGTCGTGGACCGGGCGGGTCTCCGGGAAGGCGAGGTTGTAGAGGTAGGGGCTCTTCGCGGTGGCCTTCCAGGAGAGGGTGACCTCGCCGCGGGACAGCTTGCCGAGCAGGGCGACCGCCTCGTCGGCGGGGACGGAGAGGACCGGCAGGCCGAGGCCGGTGAACGCGCCGCCGGGGTACCAGCGGCCGGCGGCCTGGTGGTACGTGACCACGGCGACGGCTCCGGCCGCCTTGGCGTTGCGGGCGAGGGCGCCCGCGTTGGTGCTGTCGTCGGGGAGGCGGACCAGGGCGATCCGGCCCCGCACTCCGGCGGCCGCGAGCTCGGCGGGGGTGCCGGTGCCCGCGTCGACGAGGCGGGCGGAGCCGGTCCCGTCGAGGTTGTCGGAGGCGAGGGAGCCGGTCAGCGGGTGCAGTCGCGTCCCGTCGCCGGTGGCGAGGCGCTCGATCTGCGGGGCGGCGGCGCGCCAGTAGCTGCCGAACTCGAAGTCGCCGTCGTCGGCGCGGCCCTCGACGGAGGCGTAGTAGCCGCGGACGGTGCGCGGTCCGGCGGCGGTGCCGGCGTGCAGCCAGGTGTCGTCCCAGGAGCGGGCGAACGCGAGGGTGGCGCCCCGGAGTTCGGACGGCTTGTCGGTGCGGACCGAGAGCCGGTGGGCCCGGCGGGCGTCGAGGACGACGGTGGTGTCCTTCCTCAGCTCCAGCTGCGGGCGGGCCAGGTAGCTGATCGAGTCGGTCAGCGTCGCGCCCTCGCCCGGGTCGGGGGTGGTGACGAAGGAGGAGAGGAAGTAGCTGCCGGCGCGCAGCCGGTAGACCTGGTCGGCGGAGCCCTGGTTGAAGCGGCGGGAGCCGGTGGCGTCGTCGGTGCCGATGACGTCGACGGAGGAGGCGCCGTCGGCGGGCGCGCCCCGGCGGTCGATCAGCTTGACGCGCAGGGTGAGGGTCTCGGGCTCGACGTACAGCGCGAACGGGGTGGAGACGTGGACCCCGCCGCGGGTGGTGGCGACCACCCGTCCGGTGACGTCGCCGTACTGGGCGCGGTCCAGGTGGGCGGAGGGGTCGATGCGGAGCGGGACCTCGACGGTGGCGCCGGCCGGGACGGTGACGGTGCGCGCGCCGAGCCCGGCGACGGAGGACCGGACGGCGGAGCCGTCGTTGCCGGTGAGCTTCTCGACGGCGAGGGAGAGGGTGACGGGCCGGTCGCCGGTGTTGGTGTAGGGCACGGCGACGGTGGTGCGGTCGCTGCGGTCCTGCGGCCAGGCGAAGGTGCCGCCCTGGACGGCGGGGGCGGAGAGGACGGTCTGGTCGACGGCGGCCTTGACGTCGAGGCGGCCGCCGCCGACCTCGCGGGCGTCGCCGGGGACGCCGCTGTCGGCGGAGGAGACCAGGGCGGCCTTGATCTGCTGGGCGGTCCAGTCGGGGTGGCGCTGCTTGACGATGGCGGCGGCGCCCGCGACGTGCGGGGTGGCCATCGAGGTGCCGGACATCGACTGGTAGGCGTACACGCCGCGGCCGCCGGCCGCGGCCGCGGAGATGCCGACGCCGGGGGCGGCGATCTCCGGCTTGAGGGTGTGGCCCGTGTCGGAGGCGGGGCCGCGGCTGGAGAAGTACGCGGTGGAGTCGTCGCGGTCGGTGGCGCCGACGGTGAGGACGCTCGGCGCGCAGCCGGGCGAGGAGACGGTGTTGTTGCCGGGTCCGGAGTTTCCGGCGGCGATGACGAACAACGTGCCCTTGTTCTGGGCGAGTTGCTCGGCGGCGACGCTCATCGGGTCGGTGCAGTCGGTCTCGGAGGGGTTGCCGAGGCTCATGGAGACGACGTCGGCGCCCTGGGCGACGGCCCACTCCATGCCGGCGATGATCCACGAAGTGGCGCCGGAGCCGGAGTCGTTGAGGACCTTGCCGTTGAGGAGGGCGGCGCCGGGCGCGACGCCCTTCTTCCTGCCGCCGCTGGCGGCGCCGGAGCCGCCGACGGTGGAGATGGTGTGGGTGCCGTGGCCCTGGCGGTCGTCGGCGCCGGCGGAGTCGGTGAAGTTCTCCGCGGCGATGATCCGGCCCTTGAGGTCGGGGTGTTCGGCGTCGGCGCCGGTGTCGAGGACGGCGACCTTGGTGCCGGTGCCGTCGTAGCCGGCGGCCCAGGCCTCGGGGGCGTGCACCTGGGCGGTGGAACGCTCCAGGGTGGCCTGGACCTTGCGGTCCAGCCACAGCTTCTTGAGGCCGCCGGCCGAGCGCGCGGCGGCGGGGGCGGTGACGTCGGCCCAGAAGGTGGCGGCCTGCTTCTTGTCGGCCTTGAGGGCGACGGCGTCGACGGTCTTCAGGACCTGGCCGCGGGTGGCGCCGCGCGGGGCGGCGGGGAGGGCGCGGGCGGTGGCCAGATCGGTGCCGTAGACGGCGATCAGCGGCAGGGTGGCGGAGCCGGCGTCGTCGTAGCCCTGGCGGACGAGGCCGGTGACGTTGAAGAGCTCCTCGTCGACCCGGCCGGCGGCGAGCGCGGCGGTGGCGCCCTCGGGGTAGACGTACAGGTCCTGGCCGGAGCGGCGGGTCTGGACGAGCGGCAGGGTGCCGTCCTCGCGGGGCAGCGCGGTGGCGGCCGGGTTGCCCTCGGCGTCCCGGGTGACCAGCACCCGGTCGCCGGTCACCAGGGTGACGGTGGCGGGCCGCTGCCCGCCCCGGGCGGCGGTCTCGCTGCCGACCAGCGGTCGCTTGCCGGTCGCCTGGGCGTCCTGCGGCGCTGCGGCCGCGGACGCCGCGACCGCGGTGACGGCCAGGACGGCGGCGGTCGCCGCCCCCAGGGCCGTACGCGAAATCGGGCGCATCGCTCTCCCCATCTGATTCCGGGCATGAGGGCATAAAAGCCCTATGTCCAGAGGCTGTTGGTGCTGCGGTGGCGCCACATTGGCAGAGGTGAGGGAGGTGCAGGCAGGATGGGCGAGGCGGGAATGCGCCGTGGCCGTTTCCCGCCATTGCACCAACGGAACGAACGCGTCCGGTGGGCGTCCCGGGAATGTCCGGGTCGTCCGGGGACGTCCGGTGAGGGGTGGGGTCAGGGATGCTGGGTGCGATAGGTCTCGACGAACGGCAGGAGTCCGCCTACCGCGCGCTCGTCGCGCTGGGAGCGGCGGAGGTCTCCGATCTCGCGCACCGGCTCGCGCTGCCGGAGCAGGACACCGAGCGGGCGCTGCGCCGGCTGGAGTCTCAGGGCCTGGCCGCTCAGTCCTCGGCGCGCACCGGCCGCTGGGTCGCCGCGCCGCCCGGGGTGGCCCTCGGCGCGCTGCTCACCCAGCAGCGGCACGAGCTGGAGCAGGCGGAGCTGGCGGCGGCGCTGCTCGCGCAGGAGTACCGCGCCGAGGCGACCGAGCCCGCCGTGCACGACCTGGTCGAGGTGGTCACCGGCGCCGGGGCCGTCACCCACCGCTTCCTGCAGCTCCAGCTCGGCGCGACGGAGGAGGTCTGCGCCCTGGTGACGGGCAAGCCGATCGCCGTGTCCGGCATGGAGAACGACGCCGAGGCGCAGGCCGCGGAGCGGGGCGTGCGCTACCGGGTGGTCATCGAGCGCGAGGTGCTGACGCTGCCCTCGGGGCTGATCGAGCTGTCGGCGGCGCTCGGCCGCGAGGAGCGGATCCGGATCGTGGACCGGGTGCCGACCAAGCTGGTGGTCGCGGACCGCTCGCTGGCCATGGTCCCGCTCACCGGCCGCGGCGCGGAGCCGGCGGCGCTGGTGGTGCACGCGAGCGGTCTGCTGGAGTCGCTGATGGGCCTCTTCGAGTCGGTGTGGCGCGAGGCCCTGCCGCTGCGGCTGGGCGCCGGGGCGCTGGTGACGGAGGACGAGACGCCGGGCCCGGACCCGACGGACCTGGAGATCCTCTCGCTGCTGCTGGCCGGGATGACCGACGCGAGCGTGGCGAAGCAGCTGGAGCTGGGCCTGCGGACGGTGCAGCGGCGGGTGAAGGGCCTGATGGAGCTGACCGGGGTGACGACCCGGCTGCAGCTGGGCTGGCACGCGTACGAGAAGGGGTGGGTGGCCCGGCGGTAGCAGCGGGGCCGGTGGCGGGGGCCGCGGTCCGGGGCGGGTCGGGGCCGGTGGCGGGCGTCCCGAAGGGTGGCCGTAAGGTGGCGGCCGATTTCCGCCTCTCCCCTGCCCAGGAGCACCCCATGAACGGAAGGCGCCGCCGCGCCCTGCTGGCCACCGTCACCCCGATGCTGGAGCCCGGGGAGCGGGTGGAGGTGACCTCGCTCGTCAATCTGAGCTCGGTGTCGGTGCGCCGGACGGCGGCGTTCGGGGTCGCCTCGGCGATCGCGAGCGGCGGGGCGCTGGCCGTGGTGCCGGTGCCGGTGCCGATGTACCTGGCGATGACCGACCGGCGGATCCTGATCTTCCAGGCCGACCCGACCTTCGCGAAGCCGGTGGCGCACACCATGACGATCCAGCGGGCCCATCTCTTCCGTTCGGAGGTCAGGGAGCGGATCCTCAACTCGTCCTTCGTGCTCTCCTCGCCGTACAGCGAGACCTCCCTGAAGGTCGTCTTCCCGCTGATCGACCGGAAGGCGCGCGATCTGGTCGCCGCGGCGATACCCGTCGCCGGCTGACCCGTACGTAGCGCGCGACCTGCGGGAACGCGCGGATTCCGGCACCCTTGGCAGATGGGTGTGTGGCAGCTCCTGCTGATCGCGATGGTGATGCTGCTCGGACTGTTCGGGGTGCTGACGCCCGGCGTGCCGGGGACGTGGCTGGTGTGGGCGGCCGTGCTCTGGTGGTCGCTCCACGAGCAGACCGGGCTCGCCTGGATCCTCCTGGTCTCCTCGACGGGCCTGCTGCTCCTCACCCAGGTGGTCGTATGGCAGCTGCCGCCCCGCCGCTTCCGGGGCGTCGGCATCACCCGGCGGATGGTCGCGTACGCGGGGGTGGGCGCGGTCCTGGGCTTCCTGCTGATCCCGGTGATCGGCGCGGTCCCCGGGTTCGTCGGCGGGGTCTACCTGTCCGAGCGGCTGCGCCTCGGGGGCCACGGCCAGGCCCGGGCGGCCACCCGCGCGGTGATGCGGGCGGCGGGGACGAGCGTCCTGGTCGAGCTCTTCGCGTGCCTGCTGATCGTGGGGGCCTGGGCCGGGGCGGTGATCTGGGGCTGAGGCGGGCGGCCCTCCTCCGGCCCCGGCCCGCCGGGCGCCGGCCCCTCGGCCCCCGGACTCCTCAGCCGGCCACCCGCAGGTAGCGGGCCGCGTACGAGCGCCAGGGCCGCCATTCCGGGCGGTCCGGGAGCCCTTCCGGGGCCACGTCGGGGTCGCCGAGGGCGCGGGTGCGGACGACGGCGGCGGCCCGGGCGGTCAGGCCCGGGACGGCGGCCAGGGCGACGGCGGTGGCGGCGCGGTCGGCGCCCGGGTCGAGGCGGACGGTGCCGTCGGCCAGGGCGCGGGCCAGCGGGCCCGCGACCGGGTCGGCGGTGAGGGCGGCGGGCTCGGGGAAGACGTGGGTGAGGCTGCCGCAGGGCGTCTCCAGCGGGGTGCCGTGCGCCACGACCAGGCGCGCGGCCCGTTCCGGGCCGACGAGGGTCCGCACCGCGAACTCCTCCGGCTCGGCCGTGCCCGGCGAGCGGACGCCCGGCCGGGCCGCGACCTCCGCGGCGAGGGCGGGGTCGGCGCCGAGGCGTTCGGCGACGGCGTACGGGTCGGCGTCCAGGTCGAGGAGCCGGCGCAGCCGCTGTACGGCGGTGGTGAGGTCGCGCAGCTCGGTGAGGTGGATGCGGGCCTCCAGCCAGCGGCCCGGAGAGCGTTCGTCGACGGAGACGATCCCGGTGCCGTACGGGAGGCGCAGGGTGCGCCGGTAGGTGCGGGCGCCGGGCGTCCCGACGACCTCCTCGACGCCGGGCAGGGCCTCGGCGGCCAGCAGGTCGAAGACCTCGCCCGCGGCGTACGGGCCCCGGTGGGCCAGCCGCAGCGGCACCCCGGCGGCGAGGGCGGTGCGCGGCCCGGCGCCGGTGCCGGACTCCTCGCGCAGCTGGGTCGGGGTGCGGGCGTAGATGGCGCGGATGGTGTCGTTGAACTGGCGGACGCTGGCGAACCCGGCCGCGAAGGCGATCTCGGTGACGGGCAGGCCGGTGGTCTGCAGGAGCAGGCGCGCGGTGTGGGCGCGCTGGGCGCGGGCCAGGGCGACGGGTCCGGCGCCGAGCTCGGCGGTGAGCTGGCGCTGCACCTGCCGGGCGCTGTAGCCGAGCCGTGCGGCGAGACCGGGCACGCCCTCGCGGTCGACGACGCCGTCGCCGATCAGGCGGACGGCGCGCCCGACGACGTCGGCCCGGACGTTCCACTCGGCGGAGCCGGGCACGGCGTCGGGGCGGCAGCGGCGGCAGGCCCGGAAGCCGTGGCCCTGGGCGGCCGCGGCGGTGGGGTGGAAGCTGACGTTGCGCCGCTTGGGGGTGACGGCGGGGCAGCTGGGGCGGCAGTAGATGCCGGTGGTGGCGACGGCGAAGAAGAACACGCCGTCGAAACGGGCGTCGCGGCTGCTGACCGCCTCGTAGCGGGTGTCCTCGTCGGTGCCCCCGGGCGGGGGCGTGAGCGTCTCCGTCATGGGTTCCAGTGTGCGGGAGCGCCCCGGGCCCGGCTGGCGGTTTTCGGACGCCGAGCCGGGCCGGGGTGCGGGGGGGGGCCTACCGGAAGCGGCCGCGCTTGGCGTCCATGGCCGCCCGGCCCTCGGCGCCCTTGCGCTTCCAGTCCTTCAGCATCTCGGTGCGCAGGCGGGCGTCGGTCTTGGCGGCGAGCCGCTGGTTCTCGCGGAGCAGCTTGCGGTAGCTGTCCAGGCGCCGCTCGGGCAGCGTGCCGTCCTCGATGGCTGCGGTGACGGCGCAGCCGGGCTCCGTCTCGTGGGCGCAGTCCGGGAAGCGGCAGCCGGCGCCCAGCTCCTCGATCTCGCTGAAGACCTGGCCGACGCCCGCCTCCGCGTCCCAGAGGCCGACGCCGCGCAGTCCGGGCGTGTCGATGAGCACGCCGCCGCCGGGCAGCACCAGCAGGTTGCGGGTGGTGGTGGTGTGGCGGCCCTTGCCGTCCACGTCGCGGGCGGCCTGGACCTCCATGACGTCCTGGCCGAGCAGCGTGTTGGCGAGGGTCGACTTCCCGGCGCCGGAGACGCCGAGCAGCACGCTCGTGCCGCCCGCGGCGACCGCGTGGAGCACGTCGAGCCCCTCGCCGGTCAGGGAGCTGACGGGCAGCACCTGGACGCCGGGGGCGACCGTCTCGACGTCCTCGACCAGGTACGAGAGTCCCACCGGGTCGGGCACCAGGTCGGCCTTGCTGAGGACGACGAGCGGCTGCGCGCCGGACTCCCAGGCCAGGGCGAGGAAGCGCTCGATGCGGCCGAGGTCGAGCTCGGCGGCGAGCGAGACCGTGATGATCGCGTGGTCGACGTTGGCGGCGAGGATCTGGCCCTCGGACCGCTTGGACGAGGTGGACCGGGCGAACGCGGTGCGGCGGGGCAGGCAGGCCCGTACGTAGCGGGGGTCGCCGGCGTCCTCGGGGTCGACGGCGGCCCAGTCGCCGGTGCAGATCACCCGCAGCGGGTCGTGCGGGGTGACGAAGGCGGTGTCGGCGCGGACGATTCCGGCCGCGGTGACGAGGTCGCACTGGCCTCGGTCGACCCGGACGACGCGGCCGGGCAGCAGACCCCGGGCGGCGTGGGGGGCGAACGCGGCGGCCCAGTCGTCGTCCCAGCCGTAGGCGCGCAGCGCGGACGGGTCGGCGGGGGCGGTGGAGTGCCCGTGACGCGCGGAGCGCGCGGAAGGAGAAGAGGAGGAAGAGGAGGAAGAGGAGGAGGAAGAGAGGGAAGACGGGAAAGACAAGGGGGACCCTTCACAGGGGTGGCCCCGGCGCCGCGCGTCACCGAGGGTGCGCGCGGCCGGTGAGAGACGTCAGCCGGTGGCCACGGAGGTGGTGTGGACGTGCATCTGGATGTGGGCGGCGCCCGTCGTGACGACAGCCATCGGTCACACCTCCTGGTCGTGATGGTCTCCTGACCGCGGTCTTCGCGGTCCGCTCACCGTAATGGAGCCCCGGTCCGGGGCGCCAAGCATTTTCCGGGCGGCCGTCCGCCGGTGAGGAACCCCGGCCGCCCGGCCGTCACCACGGACGGCCCGGTCCACCGCAGCGAGCGCCCGGGGAGCCCTCGGGAGCGCTCGGCCCCGGTGTCCGATCCGTACAAGACGGGCGGCCGGGGGCCGTCTACGTTCGTGGTCATGGACACCACGCGACCCACCCCCAGCCTCGACGTCATCGGCCTGGTCACCTCCGACATGGCCGCCTCGCTCGCCTTCTACCGGCTGCTCGGCCTGGACCTCCCGCCCGGCGCCGAGAACGCCCCGCACGTGGAACTGGCCCTGCCCGGGGGCGTGCGGGTGCTGTGGGACACGGAGGAGGTCGTCCGCTCCTACGATCCGGCCTGGACCCGCCCCTCCGGCGGCGAACGCGTCGCGCTCGCCTTCCGCTGCGCGGACCCGCGGGAGGTCGACGCGGTCTACGGGACGCTGACGGACGCCGGGCACCGCGGGCACCTCAAGCCCTGGGACGCCGTGTGGGGCCAGCGGTACGCGGTGGTGCTCGACCCGGACGGCACGGGGGTCTCGCTCTACGCGGACGCGGACGCGGCCCCCGACCCGGCGGCGGGCGCGGACCCGGCGGCCGACGTCGTGTAGTCCGTCAGGGTCGTCCCCGTCAGGGCCCGCATCTCGCGGGCCAGATGGGCTTGGTCGGTGCAGCCCGCCCGGTACGCCGCCGCCGCGTACGGCACCCCCGCCCGCACCAGGGCGAGCGCCCGCTGCAGCCGCAGGATCCGGGCCAGCGTCTTCGGCCCGTACCCGAAGGCCGCGAGCGAGCGCCGGTGCAGCTGCCGGGCGCCGAGCCCGACCGCGTCGGCGGCGGCCCCGACCGCCTCGCCCGACCGCAGCCGGGCGACGACGGCCCGCAGCAGCGGGTCGGGGGCCGGCGACCCCGCGGCCCGGCGCAGCACCAGCTCCTCCAGGGCGGCGGCCCGGTCGGCGGCCCCGGTCACCCCGTCGGCGAGCCGGCGGGCCTCCCGGGCGCCCCACAGCTCGGCGAGGTCGACCCGCAGGTCGCGCAGTCCGCTCGCCTCGACGCCGAGCACGCCGGGGGCCTCGCCGGGGGCGAAGCGCACGCCCGCGTAGTGGGCGGCGGGGCTCTCCGGGAGGTACGCGCGGGTGTCCGGGCCCGCGACCAGCAGCCGGCCGTCGGCCCAGATCAGGTCCATGCACCCGTCCGGCAGGACGGGACCGGACGCGTCGGCGGGGCCGGTGGCCCGGGTCCAGACGACCGCTCCGGCGAGCCGGGCGGGGCGCTCCTCGTACACCCCTCCAGGGTAGGGCCGGTCCGGCACTGACGCCGATCCGCTGACACGGGCGGGGCCGTCGGACAGAATGATGAAGGAACCAACTGTTCGGGCCACGGGGGTAGTTGTGGGCACACTCATGGAGTTCGGCACCGCGGACGGCACGGTGCTGGTCGAGGCGGACGGCGACCAGCCGGGCGCGCGGCCCGTCTCGCGCGGCGGGAACTCCCTGGTCCGAGCGGGCCAGACGCTCGACGAGGCGCTCATGGGGATCCGCGCGGCGGCCGAGTCCGCGCTCGCCGTCTTCCGCGGCGGGGCGCTCCGGCCGGACGCCGTGGAGCTGGAGTTCGGGGTGAAGCTGACGGCCGAGGCGGGCGCGGTCATCGCGAAGACGGCGGTCGAGGGCCATCTCACGGTGAAGTTGTCCTGGACGCCGGACGCTCCCGCCCCGGAGACCGCGGTCTCCGTCCCGGCGGCGAGGGAGGCCGGCGGCCACGGCGGCACGGACGGCCCCGGCGGCCACGGCGGCGCGACGGGTGCGGCCGGCACGGCCGGCGCGACGGGTGCGGCCGAGGCGGGTGCCGGGGACTCCGCCGGCCCGCGCTGATGGGCTCCCCCGCCTGGCACGTGCGGGTCGACGGCGGGGGCCTGGTGGGCTCCGGCTTCCTGGTCGCCGCCGACACCGTCCTGACCTGCGCGCACGTGGTCGAGGGGCACGGGGACGCCACCGTGTGGTTCCCCGGCGCCCAGGCCCTCGGCACGGTGCCGGCCCGGGTCACCCGGCGCGGGCCATGGGGCGGCGGCGCCACCGATCCCGGCGACGTCGCGGTGCTCACCCTGGACCGGCCGGTGCGCGTCCCGCCGGTCGCGTTCGCGGGACCCGAGGGGGTCGGCGAGGACCGGGAGCCGCCGCGCCTGGTGGCCTACGGCTTCCCCGAGGGGTACGTGGAGGAGGGCGCCCAGACGGAGCTGCGGACGACCTCGGCCGACCAGCTGATCCACGACGAGTGGCAGCAGGCGGAGTACTGGAAGGGATACGGACAGGAGCCCTCTCACGGGTTCAGCGGGGC
Source organism: Streptomyces showdoensis (assembly GCF_039535475.1). Lineage (NCBI taxonomy): Bacteria > Bacillati > Actinomycetota > Actinomycetes > Kitasatosporales > Streptomycetaceae > Streptomyces > Streptomyces showdoensis. Next base: position 44,499 of record NZ_BAAAXG010000028.1, read on the forward strand.
CGCGGCCATGCGCGCCGCCGACGGGGCGGTGGTCGGCATGGTCGCCTCGTACGACCCGGTGGTGCGCAACGCGCGGATCATCCCGGCCCGGGTCCTGGCCCGGTACGTCCCCGCGCTCGCCGCGCTGGTGCCCACACCGGGCTGTTCCCCCGAGGAGAAGCGCGGGCTGCTGGACCTGGTGGAGCGGGCCGGGCCGCTGCCCGTGCCGGTCGAACGTCTGCTCGCCGCGGCGACCGGCCCGCTGGGTCCCGCCCTGCCGCCCGCGCCGCCGCGCGACCTGTGGCAGGGCGTGTGGCACCTGCTCACCGAGACCACCGTGGTCGGCGACCGGGTGCCGCTCGCCGAACTGGCCCTTCGCGTGGCCGATCTGATGGACGACCAGGAGCTGCGGCGGGCCTTCCGGGTGTGGGCGCGGGAGCACCGGGAGCGGCGCCGTGGCCCCCGGCCTTCGGGGCCGGCGCTCCCGTGCGACGACGAACCCCGGCACGAGACGGCGTCGTCCGCCGCGCGCGACCGGGCCCGTGACCGCCCCGCCGGGAGCGGCGGCCCCGACGGTCCCGGCGCGCCGGCGTCCGTGCCCGGCGGCCCGCCGCCCTGGGCGCCGATCCTCGTCGAGGTGCGGCGCAGCGGCGCCGACGGCAGCAGCGTGATCGCCGAGGTGTCGGTCTACCGGGGCGGGGACCGGCTGCTGGTGAGCGAACGGCGGCTCACCGTGGGCCGGTTGCGCGGCTGGGTCCTCGACCGGATCGACGAGGCGTACGAGGAGATCGTCGACGGGCGCCCGCTGATCGCGTTCGCGCTGCCCCGGTCCTGGCTGAACAAGGACGTCGACCAGTGGACCCGCAAGCGGGGCAAGGAGCCGCCGATCGGCTGCAGTTCGCCGGTGGTCGTGCTCGACCACGACCGGCGGTCGAAGGGCCGGCAGCAGTTCGCGCTGAAACGCGTGTGGGAGGAGCTGGACCGGCAGGACGGCTCGCCGTTGCACCGGGTCGCCTGCGCCACCCCGCAGGGCGCGGCGCAGCTGTCGGTCCTCCTGCAGGACGTGCGCGGTGCGGTGGGCTTCGCCCGGCCGCCGACGGCCTCCCGGGAGCGCAGCCTGTACGGCGCCGCGCTGGACGCGCCCGCGCCGATCGTGCTGTGGCCGCGCAACGGCTGCCCGCCGGGCGGTCCGTGCGCGGGGAACTGCTCGGGCACGGGCTTCCTGGACCGGATCGCGGAGCGGATCTCCCGGCTCCCTCCGGCGGAACTCCCGGACGTGGTCTTCCGGCTGCGCAAGGAGGCGTTCCTGCACGAGGGGCCCGAGCCGCACTGGGCTGCGCACGTGTCGCTGGTCTGGGAGGACCCGCGCCGGTTCCCCGAGGTCCGCCCCCTGCGTCACTCCCCCGTCGGCTGAACACCGGCCCCGTACCCATCCCTTGGAGCAGCAGGCATGTCCCTCTGGCCCGTCTACACCGGATCGAGCGCGCCGCACGACGGCATCGACGCGCTGCCCGCGCCGCCGCCCTGGCGGGCCTTCGACGGCGGGCCCCCGCTGCCGCCGGCGCGGGAGGAGGACGCGACGGGCGGAGCGCCAGGCCGGGTGCACCGGGCCCGGACGTACCAGCCGACGCCGGAGACGGTGCAGCTGGTCAACGCGGCCCTGCACCTGCGGCGGCCGCTGCTGGTGACGGGCCCGCCGGGGAGCGGCAAGTCCAGCCTGCCGTACGCGGTGGCGCGCGAGCTGCGGCTCGGCCGGGTGCTGCGCTGGAACGTCACCAGCCGCACGGCGCTGACGGACGGTCTCTACCGGTACGACCCGCTGTCGCGGCTGTACGCGGCCGGGCGGGCCGGCGCCGCCGAGCCGCTCCCGGGGGAGGCGGCGATCGAGGACCATCTGCGGCTCGGCCCGCTGGGCACCGCCCTGCTGCCGCACGAGCGGCCCCGGGTGCTGCTCATCGACGAGATCGACAAGAGCGACCTGGACCTCCCGAACGACCTGCTGCACGTGCTGGAGGAGGGGCAGTACGAGATCCCCGAGCTGGTGCGGGCGGCCCGTTCGCACCCGGTGGCCGAGGTGATGGTGGCGGACTCGGAGGAACGGGTGCCGGTCCGGCACGGCGAGGTGCGCTGCCGGGCCTTCCCGTTCGTGGTCCTCACCAGCAACGGCGAGCGGGAGTTCCCGCCGGCCTTCCTGCGCCGCTGCGTACGGCTCGAACTCCAGCAGCCGCCGCGCCGGCAGCTGGAGGACATCGTGCGGGCTCATCTGGGGGAGCTCGACGAGCGGGACCACGCGCTCGTCGACGCCTTCCTGCGCCGGGGCAGTGCGGGCGAACTCGCCACCGACCAGCTGCTCAACGCGATCTACCTGACCCGGACGGCCGGGCTCGACGCCGGGTCGCGGGAGGAGCTGGCGAAGGCGCTGATGCCGTATCTGGGGCGGGCGGCGGAGTCGTGGGACGTCGATGACGTCTGACCGGCCGGCCGGGGAGGCGCTGACCGCGCTGGCCGGGATCCTGGCGGCGGCGGGGCAGGAGCCGCCGACGGGGCGGGAGCTGGCGGAGCTGCTGTGGCTGGCGCGGCTGTCGGCGCCGCCGGGGGCGCCGCCGGAGCACCGGGACCGGGAGCCCTCGGCGCCTCCCCCGCGGCCCCGGGAACCCGTCCGCCCGGCTCCGCCCGCCGCCCCCGCCGGCCAGGACCGGGCGCCGGTCCCGCCGTCTCCCCGGGTGCCGCTGCACACCCCCGCCGCGCAGCCCGGGCCGAGGCCCGCGCCCCGGCCCGAGGTCCGTCCCGAACCGGCCGCGCCCGCACACGCCCCGCTGCTGGCACCGGCGCCGCCGATGCTGGCGCGCCCGCTCGCCCTGCAGCGTTCGCTGCGGCCGCTGCGGCGCACGGTGCCGAGCGCGGCGGGGCGGGAGCTGGACGAGGCGGCGACCGCCGACCGGATCGCCGCGCTCGGTCCCCGGCGGCTGTGGCTTCCGGTGCTGCGGCCCCGGCAGGAGCGCTGGCTGCACCTGCGGATCGTGCTGGACACCGGGCCGACGATGACGATGTGGCGCCCGCTGGCGCGCGAGCTGCACACGGCCTTCGCGCAGACCGGGGCCTTCCGCACGCTGGACGTGCTGCGGCTCGGCGAGGACGGGCGGCTGCCCCGGCGGCACCGCGAGCGGGGCCGGACGGCGGTGCTCGTGGTGAGCGACGCGATGGGGCCGCAGTGGCACGAGGGGCCGGCCGGGGCGCGCTGGCGGCGGACGCTGGCCGCGCTGGCCGGGGAGGCGCCGGTCGCGCTGCTGCAGCCGCTGCCGGAGCGCCTGTGGCGGCACACCGCGGCGCCCGCCGTGCCGGGGCGCTTCGTGTCGCCCGCCGCGGGGGTGCCGAACGCGGCCCTGGAGTTCACCCCGTACGACGGGGTCCCGGGCGGCGGGGCGGGGGCCCTCCCGCTGCCGGTCCTGGAGCCGCACGAGACGTGGCTCGGCCACTGGGCCGCGCTGGTCGCCTCCCCCGCCGGTGCGGAGGTGCCGGGCGCGGCGGCCTTCGTGACGCCCCCGCGGTCCGGTGGCCCCGGACGGCGCGCTCGTCCCGGAGGACACCGACCCCGAGGAGCTGGTGCTGCGCTTCCGGGCGCTGGCCTCGCCGCAGGCCTTCCGGCTGGCCGCGCACCTGGCGGTGGGCTCGGCGCGGCTGCCGGTGATGCGGCTGGTCCAGGCGGCGGTGGAGGAGCGCCCGGAGCCGCAGCACCTGGCGGAGGTGGTGCTCAGCGGCATGCTCCGCGCCCACCCGGGCGCGGACCCCGGCGCGTACGCCTTCCGCCCGGGCGTCCGCGAGGTCCTGCTCGGCGCGCTCCCCCGGTCGTCCCTGGTCCGCACGGTGGACCTGCTGGCCCGCGTCAGCGCCGAGATCGAGGCCCGCGCGGGCGCGCTGCCGGGCGAGTTCCGCGCGCTGGTGGCGAGCCTGGAGGGCCGCGGCCCGGACCGGGCGGCGGGCCGGCCGTTCGCGCTGGTGAGCGAGGAGTGCGTGCGGCTGCTGCGGGGGCCGGAGCGGCGGCCGGGGGGCCGGGCTCCGGAGGGCGGCCGGGAGGGCGTGCCGGCGGACTCGTCGCGCGGGGCGGTTCCGCCCCGGCTCGACGGCGACCGGTACGAGGTGTACGAGCGGATCGGCGGCACCACCGCGCAGGTGTGGCGGGGCTACGACCGCTATCTGCAGCGCCAGGTGGCGCTGTCGTACTTCCCGTTCCCCGCGCCGGACGAGCCGGTGCGGACCGGGCGCAACGGGCGCGACCAGAGGTCGGCGGGCGCGGAGTTCCTGGCCGGGAGCTACGAGGTCGCGCGGGTGACGGCGCCGAACCTGGTCAAGGTGTTCGACGCGGTCATGCTCGACGAGGGCTGCTGCCTGGTCGCCGAGCTCGCGCCGGGGCGTTCGCTGCGGCAGCGCCTGGACGAGGCGGGGGGCGTCCTGCCCGCGGCGGAGGCCGTCTCGGTCGCCCGGAGCATCCTGCACGGCCTGTGGGCGCTGCACCACGGGACGGCCCTGATCGGCCGGGGCGGCATCCCGCACGGCAATCTGACGCCGTCGAAGGTGCTCGGCGTGGACGACGGGCTGCCCCGGCTGTGCCACCACGGGCTGCGCTGGCCGTTCTCCCCTCCGCACGACGACCCGGACCACACGGCCCAGTTCCCGCTCTCGCTGTCGGCGCCGGACCAGGCCTCCTGGCCGGGCACGCCCCGCTATCTGGCGCCGGAGCGGCAGTCGGGGCCGCCGACGCCGGAGAGCGACCTGTACGCGCTCGGCTGCATCCTGCTGGAGATGCTGACCGGCTCCCCGCCGGTCCGCGGGCCCTCGCTGCAGAGCGTGCTGTTCCGGCACGCGCGCGGGATCGAGGCGGCGGAGCTGTCGCTCGACCCCGAGCTGCCGCCCGAACTGCGGGAGGCCGTCGCGGCGCTGCTCTCCCTCCACCCGCACCGTCGGCAGCGGGGTGCGACCCTGCTGGCCAATCTGCGACTGCCGAGCCAGCTCTCGGCGACGACCTCCGACTACCGGCTGCTCGGCCGGCCGCAGGCGTGGATCGGCGGGCAGGACGTCGGCGAGAACGCGTACCAGTCGAACGCCTTCCTCGCCCGGCTGCTCGCGGCGCGCGGCCGGGTGGTGTCGGAGGCGGAGATGGCGGAGGCGGTGCGGGAGCGGCCGGAGCTGCGGCCGACGCAGTACGCGCACCATCTGAAGGCCCTGGGCATCCCGGTGCGGCGGCTCACCGGGGGGTACGCGCTGGACGTGCCGGCCCAGTTCCTCGACGTGGGGCGGGCCGAGGCGCGGGCGGCCGAGGCGGAGCGGCTGGTGGCCCGCGGGGAGCTCGCGGCGGCGCGGGGGAAGCTGCGGGCCGCGCTGGCGCTCTGGTACGGGCCGCCGCTGGCCGGGATCGTCGGCACCTGGGCGGACGGCGAGCGGCAGCGGCTCCTGGAACTGCGCGAGAGGCTGGAGGAGCGGCTGGCCTCGCTGGACCGGCCCGCGGAGACGATGTCGCCGGGCTGGCTGGTCGTCGAGCAGCAGACCCTCGGGCCCGTGGGCGTGGACGTGCTGGAGGCGGTGGCCTCGCTGCTGCGGCAGGCGGGCGGGGGCGGGCACGTGCGGGCCCAGGGGTTCCGGCCGCTGCTGGCGCCGATCCCGCCGGAGTCCGACGCCGTCGCGCTCGTGGAGTGGGTGGTGGACACCTTCCCCCACCGGCTGGCCGAGCTGCTTCCGCTGGAGGCCCGGAGGCCGGTGCGGCTGACCGTGGTCGTCCACGACGAGACGGAGGCCGCGGCGACCGCGCTGGCGGGGGCCGGCCGCCAGGCCCATGACGGCCCTTCGGAGGCGGGGGCCGGGCTGGTGGTGGCGGTGCTGGTCTCGCACGGGCTGCGGGCGCGGCTCCCCCGGGCCAGGCGCCGGGACTTCGGCACGATCACGGCGACGGCGGGAGGGTGGCGGCACACGGTGGTGGTCGAACCGCGGGCCGAGGAGCCGGAACCGGCCCCGGAGCCGGAGTGGGAGCGGCGGCCGGGCCCGCAGGTCTGGCGTCCTGAGCCGGACCCGGACCCGGAGCCGGGCCGCGGCGGCCTCCCCGGTCAGGGAGCAGAAGGCGCCCCCTAGGGCGCGTCCTTGTCCCACCCCGCGTGCAGCCGGGACTTCACGTCGTCCGGCGGCAAGAACTTGGACCACCGCTCGGGGAACTCCGACGGCATGTCCGGGTCGTCCTCGTCGACGTCGTCGGCCTCGGCCCGCAGGCGGGCGACCAGGTCGGCGGCCTGGACGGCGCGGGCGCGTTCGTTGGCCTCGCGGGCGGCGGCGGTGGCGACGGAGGGCCAGACGCGGTCGATGGCCGCGTTGACGGCGGCGCCGACGAGGACGGCGAAGGCGGAGATGCCGATCCAGAGCAGGACGGCGATGGGGGCGGCGAGGGAGCCGTAGATGGTGGGGCCCTCGACCTGGCTGGTCAGGTAGATGCGGAGCAGGAAGCTGCCGAGGAACCACATGCCGAGGGCGACGAGGGCGCCGGGGATGTCCTCGATCCACGGCGAGCGGACCGGGACGGACACGTGGTACAGGGTCGTCAGGAAGGCGATGGAGAGCAGCACGACGGTCGGCCAGTACAGGACGGAGACGACCTCCGTGCCCCAGGGCACGAACTCGACGATCCGGTCCGGTCCGACCACGGCGAGCGGCAGGACGACGGCGCCGATCAGCAGGGCGACGATGTAGAGCAGGAAGGCGAGCAGCCGGGTCTTCACGATCCCGCGGTGGCCGTCGAGGCCGTACATGACGGTGATGGTGTCGATGAAGACGTTGACGGCGCGGGAGCCGGACCAGAGCGCGATGGCGAAGCCGAGGGAGATCAGCTCGGGGCGTTTGCCCTGGGTGACGCCTTCGAGGAGGGGGCGGGCGAACTCGTTGACGCCCCGGTCGGAGAGGACCGTTCCGGCGGCGTGGAGGATGTTCTCCTCGATGCTGGCGACGGTGTTGGTGTTGGTCCATTCGTCGGCGTAGCCGAGGAGGGCGATCAGACCGAGCAGCAGGGGCGGCAGGGACAGCAGGGTGAAGAAGGCGGCTTCGGCGGCGAGCCCGAGGATGCGGTACTCGATGCACGAGTTCACGGTGTCCTTGAGGAGCAGCCAGACCATCTTCCGCTTCGAGACGTTGCGGTAGAGGACACGAGCGCGGTGGAGCCGGCTCCAGGGCCGCCGCTCGGGCCTTTCGGGTGTTTCGTTTGCTGCCTGCACCTCCTTACCGTATCGGCATGACTGCCGGCACCCACACCGTGACCAACCAGGCTCCGCCCCTGGTCGGGTATGACGTCTTCTCGGCCGACCGGGCCCTGGCGGAGGCCGTGGAACGGCATCTGCCGCCGGAGCTGTACCCGGAGGTGCGCGAGGAGCTCGCGGCCTTCGGGGTGTCCGCGGGCTCGGCCCAGGCACTGGAGTGGGGGACCCTCGCGAACACGTGTCCGCCCGAGCTGCGGACGCACGACCGCTACGGCAACCGGATCGACGAGGTGGAGTTCCATCCCGCCTGGCACCGGCTGCTCGGGCGCGGGGTGGCGGCGGGTCTGACGGACGCCTGGGACCGTCCGGGCGGCCATGTCCGGCGGGCGGCGGGCTTCCTGCTGGCCTCGCAGGTGGAGGCGGGGCACGGCTGTCCGCTGTCGATGACGCACGCGGCGGTGCCCGCGCTGCGGGCGGAACCGGAGCTGGCGGCGGCGTGGGAGCCGCTGATCGCCTCGCGGGTGTACGAGCCGGGGCTGCGGCCTCCCCTGGAGAAGACCGGGGTGCTGCTCGGGATGGGCATGACGGAGAAGCAGGGCGGCAGCGACGTACGGGCGAACACGACCCGGGCGGAGCCGCTGGCCGGGGACGGGGAGTACGTCCTGACGGGGCACAAGTGGTTCTGTTCGGCGCCGATGTCGGACGGCTTCCTGGTGCTGGCGCAGGCAGGCCCCTACGAGGGGGGTGACGGCCTGACCTGCTTCCTGGTGCCGCGGGTGCTGCCGGACGGCACGCGCAACGCGTTCGCGATCCAGCGGCTCAAGGACAAGCTGGGCAACCGGTCGAACGCCTCCGCCGAGGTGGAGTTCGACGGCTCGACCTGGGCGCGCCGGGTCGGCGAGGAGGGGCGCGGGGTCCGCACGATCATCGGGATGGTGGCGGCGACCCGGCTGGACTGCGTGCTGGGTTCGGCGGCGCTGATGCGGCAGGCGGTGGCGCAGGCGGTGCACCACGCCTCGTACCGCAGGGCGTTCGGCGGGCTGCTCGTCGAGAAGCCGCTGATGCGCAACGTGCTCGCCGATCTGGCGCTGGAGTCGGAGGCGGCGACGGTGCTGGGGCTGCGGCTCGCGGCGGCGTACGACGCCGGGGGCGAGGCGGACCGGGCGCTGCTGCGGATCGCGGTGCCGGTGGCGAAGTACTGGGTGACGAAGCGGTGCACGCCGGTGGTGGCGGAGGCGCTGGAGTGCCTGGGCGGGAACGGCTACGTGGAGGAGTCGGGGCTGCCGCGGCTGCTGCGGGAGTCGCCGCTGAACTCGGTCTGGGAGGGCGCGGGGAACGTGCAGGCGCTGGACGTGCTGCGGGTGCTGCGGCGGGAGCCGGCGGCGCTGAACGCGTTCCTGGGCGAGCTGGGCCTGGCGCGGGGCGCGGACCACCGGCTGGACCGGGCGATCCGGGACATGCTGGCCGAGCTGGCGGACCTGGAGGGCATCGAGGCGCGGGCGCGGCGGCTGGTGGAGCGGATGGCGCGGGTGCTCCAGGGGGCGCTGCTGGTGCGGTGGGCGCCGCCCGAGGTGGCGGACGCGTTCTGCGCCTCGCGGCTGGGCGGGGACTGGGGGGCGTCGTTCGGGACGCTGCCGCACACCCTGGATCTGGCGGCGGTGGTGGAGCGGGCCCGGCCGGTGGCGTGAACTCGCGTGCGGGCGGCCCGTCCTGGGGGTGATGTCCGCGCGTGCCCAGGGGTGGACCCGTGGGGACGGCCGCCGTGCGGCGGGCGTTCCGGGGAGGTCGGCACGCGCGGAAAAGCCGAGGGTGGTGCTGCGCCGACACGGCACCACCCTCCGCTTCGGCTCCAGCCTCTTGGACGGGGGCGGGGGGTCGCCAGAGTTGCAAGGGGTTGCAGGATTACCCGAAGCACCCTTCGCGTCGCTCTGCGGAGCGGCACGATGGGCGGCAGGAGTCCGGACCGGGCGCGACCTGAGCGCAGAACCGATACAGCACCGACACAGCACCGCGGGGGAGCTGGGAGGGACCGATGAACAACACGAAGCTGGACCTGAACCGGCTCGCCGCGATGGACGCCGGCAAGGCGAGCCGTCTGCTGCACCGGGTGCGTGAGGAGACCCTGGCGGGCCGGACGCCGCCGGTGGCGCCCCGGCCGGTCATCGACGCCTCGTGGCAGCGGATGTTCCGGATCGGTCTGGACCCGGACCAGGGCACGAGCAGTGTGCTGCTGGAGCGCGAGGAGCTGGAGCAGCGGCGCCGGGGGACGGTGCTGGCCGAGGTGATGCGGACGCTGAGCGCGGGTCTCGCGGGGATCGCCGACGCCTCCTTGCAGATCATGGTCGTGACGGACGAGCAGGGCCGGATCCTGTGGCGCGAGGGCAACCCGGGCGTGATGCGGCAGGCCAACGGGATCTGCCTGGAGGAGGGCGCGGCCTGGAGCGAGCAGTCGACCGGGACGAACGCGGTGGGCACGGCGCTCGCGATGGACCGGGCGGTGCAGGTCCACTCGGCCGAGCACTACGTCCAGACCCTGCACAACTGGACCTGCGCCGCGGCCCCCGTCCACGACCCGCGCGACCAGCGGCTGATCGGCATCGTGGACGTGAGCGGCCCGGCGTCCAGCTTCCATCCGGCGACGCTGGCGCTGGTCGGTTCGGTGGCGCAGCTGGCCGAGGCGGAGATGCGCCAGCGGCACCTGCGGTCGATCGAGCGGCTGCGGTCGGTGGCGGCGCCGATCCTGTGCCGGGTGGGCGGCCGGGCCGTCGCGGTCGACACGCACGGCTGGACGGCGGCGGTGACCGGAATGGCGCCGGTGGACCGGCTGGCGCTGCCCAAGTCGTTCCGGGCGGGTCGGGTGTGGCTGCCGTCGCTGGGGATGTGCGCGGTGGAGCCGCTGCCGGGCGGCTGGCTGCTGCGGGCCGAGGAGGAGGCGCGGCCGGCCGACACCGCCTCGGGGGCGGCGAGCCGGGTGGTGCTGGACCTGAGCCGGCCGCGCCGCTGGACGGTGGCGGTGTCGGGCGCGGCGGGCAGCTGGTCGCAGGAGCTGAGCCCGCGCCACGCGGAGCTGCTGTACGTGCTGGCGCTGCATCCGGAGGGGCGGACGGCGGCGGAGCTGGCGGAGGACGTGTTCGGCGACCGGACGCGGACGGTGACGGTACGGGCGGAGATGTCACGGGTGCGGCGGAACCTGGCGGGGGTCCTCGCCCACCGTCCGTATCGCTTCAGCGAGGAGGTCGCGGTGGAGCTGCGCCGCCCCGCCCACCCGGCGGACCTGCTGCCCCCGTCCACGGCCCCGGCGGTCCTGGCGTCCCGCACGGCGACGGGGCCGAGGCCGTAGGGGCGGGGCTCCCACCGGGACCGCCCGCGTCCGCCGTCTGGGCCGCCGCCCTGTCCGCCGCGCGTCCGCCGCCTGTCCGCATGACGGACAATGTGTCCGAGGACACCCGCCCCGCCTCCGCCACCCGTAGGAATCCGCCGCTCCACATGATGCGATAAGCCCATGAGCATCACTCTCACCACCTGGTCCCTGGAACAGACCTCGCCGTCCGATCTCCATCCGGTCGCCCCGCCCGAGGGCGTCGACCTGCGGATCGAGCGGGCCGGGGTGCCCTCGGCGGAGTTCAGCCGCTTCCTCTATACGGCGGTGGGCGGCGACATCCGCTGGACCGACCGGCTGTCGCTGACCTATCCGCAGTGGCAGGAGATCGTGGAGAAGCCGGGCGCCGAGATCTGGGTGGCGTACGAGAACGGGACGCCGGCCGGTTACGTCGAGCTGGACCCGCAGGACGACGGGGTCGTGGAGATCGTCTACTTCGGCCTGATCCCCGCCTTCCGGGGCCGGCGGATCGGCGGCCGGCTGCTGTCGTACGGGGTGGAGCGCGCCTGGGACCTGGCCGAGCGCTGGCCGGACCGCGAGCCGACCAAGCGGGTCTGGCTGCACACCTGCTCCCTGGACGGCCCGCACGCGATGGCCAACTACGAGCGCCGCGGCTTCCGCCTCTTCGACACGAAGACGGAGGAGATCGAGGAGCCGGCGAATCCGGGGCCGTGGCCGGGCGCGTACGCCTGAGCCGTCGACCGCACCGCCCGCACACCCGTCGAAGGGGCCCTGAACTGGGCCCCTTTCGCGTGACCCAGACCACACCGTCTCGCCCAGCGAGACACCTATGTCCACATTCTGGATAATGCTGGACTGGGTCCAAAGTCCCGTGACACGCTTCCGTCATGTCTGGAACTGGAATTGCCTTGGTGAGTCGGCGGCACGTCGACCTCGGCCGCATGTCCAGCGCCATCTGTTCGGCGCGCTGATCGAACCAGCACCGCCGCGCATCTTCCTGCAGTCCCTTTCTCTGCGCACTGTCGCGCCGCCCTCCATCCTGAGCGCGAGTGTGCAGGTCAGAGCCGCCCTCTCGCAGTCCCGAAGGACATATCGCCATGGCCGCCAACCCGGAAAACCCCGCTCCCGCCACCGCCCGCCGCAAGGCCGGGCGCCACCGTGGCGAGGGTCAGTGGGCCGCGGGGCACTTCACCCCGCTGAACGGCAATGAGCAGTTCAAGAAGGACGACGACGGTCTCAATGTGCGGACACGTATTGAGACGATCTACTCCAAGCGCGGATTCGACTCGATCGACCCCAACGACCTGCGCGGCCGGATGCGCTGGTGGGGCCTGTACACCCAGCGCCGCGAGGGCCTGGACGGCACCAAGACCGGAGTCCTGGAGCCGGAGGAGCTGGACGCCGAGTACTTCATGCTCCGCGTCCGCATCGACGGCGGCCGGCTGACCACCGAGCAGCTGCGGGTCATCGGCGAGATCTCGCAGGAGTTCGCCCGCGGCACCGCCGACCTCACCGACCGGCAGAACGTCCAGTACCACTGGATCCGGATCGAGGACGTCCCCGAGATCTGGAACCGCCTGGAGGCGGTCGGCCTGTCCACCACCGAGGCCTGCGGCGACACCCCGCGCGTCATCCTCGGCTCCCCCGTCGCCGGCATCGCCGAGAACGAGATCATCGACGGCACCCCCGCCATCGAGGAGATCTACCGCCGCATCGTCGGCAACCCGGACTTCTCCAACCTGCCCCGCAAGTTCAAGTCCGCCGTCTCCGGCTCGCCGCTGCTCGACGTGGCGCACGAGATCAACGACATCGCCTTCGTCGGCGTCGAGCACCCGGAGCACGGCCCCGGCTTCGACGTCTGGGTGGGCGGCGGCCTCTCCACCAACCCCAAGCTGGGCGTCCGCCTCGGCACCTGGGTCTCCCTGGACGAGGTGCCCGACGTCTACGAGGGCGTCATCTCGATCTTCCGCGACTACGGCTACCGCCGGCTGCGCACCCGCGCCCGCCTGAAGTTCCTGGTCGCCGACTGGGGCCCGGAGAAGTTCCGCCAGGTCCTGGAGGACGAGTACCTGAAGCGCAAGCTGACCGACGGGCCCGCCCCCGCGCAGCCGGCCGGGCGCTGGCGCGACCACGTGGGCGTCCACAAGCAGCTCGACGGGCGCTTCTACGTGGGCTTCGCCCCGCGCGTCGGCCGGGTCGACGGCGCCACCCTGACCAAGATCGCCGAGATCGCCGAGGCGCACGGTTCGGGCCGGGTCCGTACCACCGCCGAGCAGAAGATGATCGTCCTGGACATCGAGGAGGCGCAGGTCGACTCGATCGTCTCCGCCCTGGAGTCCCTGGACCTGCGGGTCACCCCCTCGCCGTTCCGGCGCGGCACGATGGCCTGCACCGGCATCGAGTTCTGCAAGCTGGCCATCGTCGAGACCAAGGCCCGCGGCGCCTCGCTCATCGACGAACTGGAGCGCCGCATCCCGGAGTTCGACGAGCCGATCACCATCAACATCAACGGCTGCCCGAACGCCTGCGCCCGCATCCAGGTCGCGGACATCGGCCTCAAGGGCCAGCTGGTCCTGGACGACGACGGCAACCGGGTCGAGGGCTACCAGGTCCACCTCGGCGGCGCGCTCGGCCTGGAGGCCGGTTTCGGCCGCAAGGTCCGCGGCCTCAAGGTGACCTCGGCCGAGCTGCCCGACTACGTCGAGCGGGTCCTCACGCGCTTCCAGGCGGAGCGCGAGGACGGCGAGCGCTTCGCCACCTGGGCGGCGCGCGCCTCGGAAGAGGCGCTGTCATGAGCGAGCGGGCGGCCCCCTTCCACTGCCCCTACTGCGGGGACGAGGACCTGCGTCCGCACGAGCAGGGCCACGGCGCGTGGGAATGCAGGGCCTGCAGTCGAGCCTTCCAGCTGAAGTTCCTGGGGCTCCTCGCCCCGGAGACTTCGGGCAACACCCCTGGGAGGGAACGGATATGACGGTCACCCGGATCGCGCAGGACGCCACCGCGGCCGACCTGGAGGCACTCGCCGAACAGGCCGGCCGTGAGCTGGAGGACGCCTCCGCGCTGGAGATCCTCCAGTGGGCCGCCGGCACCTTCGGCGAGCGCTTCTGCGTCACCTCCTCCATGGAGGACGCGGTCGTCGCCCACCTCGCCTCGCGCGCCCTGCCCGGCGTGGACGTCGTCTTCCTCGACACCGGCTACCACTTCCCCGAGACCATCGGCACCCGGGACGCCGTCGACGCCGTCATGGACGTCAACGTCATCACCCTGACCCCGCGCCAGTCGGTCGAGGAGCAGGACGCGGAGTACGGCGCCAAGCTGTACGAGCGCGACCCCGACCTGTGCTGCGCGCTGCGCAAGGTCAAGCCGCTGGAGGAGGGCCTGGCCGGCTACGCCGCCTGGGCCACCGGCCTGCGCCGCGACGAGTCCCCGACCCGGGCGAACACCCCGGTCGTCGGCTGGGACGCGAAGCGGGGGAAGGTCAAGATCTCCCCCATCGCCCGCTGGACCCAGGACGACGTGGACGCGTACGTCCTGGAGCACGGGGTGCTCACCAACCCGCTCCTCATGGACGGCTACCCCTCCGTCGGCTGCGCCCCCTGCACCTTCCGGGTCGAGGCGGGCGAGGACGCACGGGCAGGCCGCTGGGCCGGCCGGGCCAAGACCGAGTGCGGACTGCACACCTGATGACCACCACCGAGACCCCCCACACCGAGACCTCCCAGGAGAACCACGTGACCGGTGCCACCGTCTGGCTCACCGGCCTGCCGAGCGCCGGCAAGACGACCATCGCGTACGAGCTGGCCGGCCGGCTGCGCGCCGAGGGCCGGCTCGTCGAGGTCCTCGACGGCGACGAGATCCGCGAGTTCCTCTCCGCGGGCCTCGGCTTCAGCCGCGAGGACCGGCACACCAACGTGCAGCGCATCGGCTTCGTCGCGGAGCTGCTCGCCTCGAACGGCGTCACGGTCCTGGTCCCGGTCATCGCGCCGTACGAGGACAGCCGCGAGGCGGTCCGCAAGCGCCACGCGGCCCAGGACACCCCGTACGTCGAGGTGCACGTCGCCACCCCGGTCGAGGTGTGCTCCGTGCGGGACGTGAAGGGGCTGTACGCCAAGCAGGCCGCGGGCGAGATCAGCGGGCTCACCGGCGTCGACGACCCGTACGACGAGCCGCGGAACCCGGATCTGCGGATCGAGTCCCACACCCAGACCGTGCAGGAGTCCGCGGCGCAGCTGTTCGCGCTGCTCACCGAGAGGGGTCTGCTGTGACCACTGTCGCCCATGTCCACGAGGCGACCGACAGCCCGTTCGCGCTGTCGCACCTCGACTCCCTGGAGTCCGAGGCCGTCCACATCTTCCGTGAGGTGGCGGGCGAGTTCGAGCGGCCGGTGATCCTGTTCTCCGGCGGCAAGGACTCCATCGTCATGCTGCACCTGGCGCTGAAGGCCTTCGCCCCGGCGCCGGTCCCCTTCACGCTGCTGCACGTCGACACGGGGCACAACTTCCCCGAGGTCATCGAGTACCGCGACCGGGTGGTGGCCGAGCACGGGCTGCGGCTGCACGTGGCCTCCGTGCAGGACTACATCGACGCGGGCACGCTGCGCGAGCGCCCCGACGGCACCCGCAACCCGCTGCAGACCGTCCCGCTGACGGAGGCGATCCAGCAGCACCGCTTCGACGCCGTGTTCGGCGGCGGTCGGCGCGACGAGGAGAAGGCCCGCGCCAAGGAGCGGGTGTTCAGCCTGCGCGACGAGTTCTCCCAGTGGGACCCGCGCCGGCAGCGGCCCGAGCTGTGGCAGCTGTACAACGGCCGGCACGCCCCCGGCGAGCACGTCCGGGTCTTCCCGCTCTCCAACTGGACCGAGCTGGACGTCTGGCAGTACATCCAGCGGGAGAAGATCGAGCTCCCGGAGATCTACTTCGCGCACGAGCGCGAGGTGTTCCAGCGCAACGGCATGTGGCTGACGGCGGGCGAGTGGGGCGGCCCGAAGGAGTCCGAGACCGTCGTGACCCGGCTGATCCGCTACCGCACCGTCGGCGACATGTCCTGCACCGGCGCGGTGGACTCCGACGCCACCACGCTGGACGCCGTCATCGCCGAGATCGCCGCCTCCCGGCTCACCGAGCGCGGTGCCACCCGGGCGGACGACAAGCTGTCCGAGGCCGCGATGGAAGACCGCAAGCGCGAAGGGTACTTCTAATGAGCACGTCCACCGAGCAGCCGGCCGCCGAGCTCGCGGCCACCACCCTGCTGCGCTTCGCCACCGCCGGGTCCGTCGACGACGGCAAGTCCACCCTGGTGGGCCGGCTCCTGCACGACTCCAAGTCGGTCCTGGCCGACCAGCTGGAGGCCGTGGAGCACGCCTCGCGGTCCCGCGGGCAGGAGGCGCCCGACCTGGCGCTGCTGACCGACGGTCTGCGGGCCGAGCGGGAGCAGGGCATCACCATCGACGTGGCGTACCGCTACTTCGCGACGCCCCGGCGCCGGTTCATCCTGGCCGACACCCCCGGGCACGTGCAGTACACCCGGAACATGGTGACGGGCGCGTCGACGGCCGAGCTCGCCGTGGTCCTCGTCGACGCCCGCAACGGCGTCGTGGAGCAGACCCGCCGGCACGCCGCGGTGGCCGCCCTGCTGCGGGTGCCGCACGTGGTGCTCGCGGTGAACAAGATGGACCTGGTCGAGTACCGGGAGACCGTCTTCGCCGCGATCGCCGAGGAGTTCACGACCTACGCCTCCGAGCTGGGCGTCCCGGAGATCACCGCGATCCCGATCTCGGCGCTGGCCGGGGACAACGTGGTGGAGCCGTCGGCGAACATGGACTGGTACGGCGGTCCGACGGTCCTGGAGCACCTGGAGACCGTGCCGGTCAGCCACGACCTGACGGCCTGCCACGCGCGGTTCCCGGTGCAGTACGTGATCCGCCCGCAGACGGCCGAGCACCCCGACTACCGGGGCTACGCGGGCCAGATCGCGGCCGGTGCCTTCCGGGTCGGCGAGGAGATCACCGTGCTGCCCTCGGGGCGGACCACGACGATCACCGGGATCGACGCGCTGGGCGAGTCCGTGGACATCGCGTGGGCGCCGCAGTCGGTGACGATCCGGCTGGCCGACGACATCGACATCTCGCGCGGCGACCTGCTCGCCCCGGTCGGGGACGCCCCGGCCACCAGCCAGGACGTCGAGGCGACGGTCTGCCACGTGGCCGACACCCCGCTGACCGTCGGGCAGCGGGTCCTGCTGAAGCACACCACCCGCACGGTCAAGGCGATCGTGAAGGAGATCCCGTCCCGGCTCACCCTGGACGACCTCTCCCAGCACCCGGAGCCCGGGCAGCTGGTCGCCAACGACATCGGCCGGGTCAAGGTCCGCACCGCCGAGCCGCTCGCGCTCGACGCGTACGCCGACTCCCGCCGGACGGGCTCGTTCCTGCTGATCGACCCCGCGGACGGCACCACGCTCGCGGCCGGAATGGCGGGCGAGTCCTTCGCCTCGGCCAAGGCCGTGGCGCCGGCAGCCGTAGAGAACGACGAAGAAGGATGGGACTTCTGACGATGATTCAGGACTTCTGGGCCACCTTCGCGAAGGAGGGCGGCCGGGTGGGTTCCGGTGCGCTCGGCGCGGGCCGGGGAGGTGTCGCGCGATGTGCGTGCTGACCTCCGTGCGCCGCTGCGGCGGCGCGATGCCGCTCGACCCGTTCCACCCCGTACGACATCGACACAGACGAAGACTTCGCAGAAGCTGAATCGAGGGGAACACCTCCCGTGCCTGCCACCACCCGTACCACCCTGCGCCGCGGCCTGGCCGCCGCTGCCGCCCTGCCCCTGCTCATCGGGGCCCTCGCGTCCTGCGGCTACGGCTCCGACGCCAAGAAGAACGACGAGAAGAAGGTGGCCGCCGAGGGCGCGAAGCTCTCCGCCGACACCGTACGGCTCGGGTACTTCCCCAACCTGACGCACGCCACCGCCCTGGTCGGCGACCAGGAGGGCATCTTCCAGAAGGAGCTGGGCGGCACCCAGCTGAAGGTCTCGACCTTCAACGCCGGCCCCTCCGAGATCGAGGCGCTCAACGCCGACTCGATCGACATCGGCTTCATCGGCCCCTCGCCGTCCATCAACGGCTACACGAAGTCCAAGGGCACCAACCTGCGCATCGTGGGCGGTTCGGCCTCCGGTGGCGTGAAGCTGGTCGTCAACCCGGCGAAGATCAAGTCCCTGGACGAGCTCAAGGGCAAGAAGATCGCCACCCCGCAGCTGGGCAACACGCAGGACGTGGCCTTCCTCAACTGGATCTCCGAGAAGGGCTGGAAGGTCGACGCCCAGAGCGGCAAGGGCGACGTCTCCGTGGTCCGCACGGACAACAAGATCACCCCGGACGCCTACAAGTCCGGCTCCATCGACGGCGCCTGGGTGCCGGAGCCGACCGCGTCCAAGCTGGTCAGCGAGGGCGGCAAGGTGCTGCTCGACGAGTCCGACCTGTGGCCGGACAAGAAGTTCGTCATCACCAACATCATCGTGTCGCAGAAGTTCCTGAAGGCGCACCCCGACGTGGTGGAGGCGGTGCTGCGCGGTTCGGTGAAGACCAATGAGTGGATCAACGCCAACCAGGACAAGGCGAAGGCCTCGGCCAACGCCAAGCTGAAGGAGCTGTCGGGCAAGCCGCTCGGCGCCAAGGTGATCGACAGCGCCTGGCCGTCGATCCAGTTCATCGACGACCCGCTGGCGGCCACCCTGCAGGCACAGGCCGACCACGCGGTCAAGGCCGGTCTCCTCAAGCAGCCCGACCTGAACGGCATCTACGACCTGAAGCCGCTCAACAAGGTCCTGAAGGCCGCGGGCAAGCCCGAGGTCTCCGACGCCGGTCTCGGCGCGAAGTAACCCGACCGCAGCTCTCCCCAGGAGGTGACGACCATGGCCACGACCACGACGCTCGCCAAGGCCGAGGACCGCGTCGGCGCGGTCGGTCACGCCGCGCGCATCGAGCACGTCTCGAAGTCCTTCGGCGGTCCCGCCGGCGGGCAGCTCGTCCTCGACGACATCTCGCTGGATGTCGCGCCGGGCGAGTTCGTCACCCTCCTGGGGGCCTCGGGCTGCGGCAAGTCCACCCTGCTCAACCTGGTCGCCGGGCTCGACCGGCCGTCCGCGGGGTCCATCGAGACCCCCGGCGGCCGGCCGGCCCTGATGTTCCAGGAGCACGCCCTCTTCCCGTGGCTCACCGCGGGCAAGAACATCGAGCTCGCGCTGAAGCTGCGCGGGCTGCCGAAGGCCGAGCGCCGCCCGGAGGCCGAGCGGCTGCTCGAACTGGTGCGGCTGGGCGGCTCGTACGGCAAGCGCGTCCACGAGCTGTCCGGCGGCATGCGGCAGCGCGTCGCGCTGGCCCGGGCGCTCGCCCAGGACAGCGACCTGCTGCTGATGGACGAGCCGTTCGCCGCGCTCGACGCGATCACCCGGGACGTGCTGCACGACGAGCTCACCCGGATCTGGCGGGAGACCCGGCTCTCCGTCCTCTTCGTCACCCACAACGTGCGCGAGGCCGTGCGGCTGGCCGAGCGCGTCGTCCTGCTGTCCTCCCGGCCGGGCCGGATCGCCCGCGAGTGGACCATCGACATTCCGCAGCCGCGCCGCATCGAGGACGCCGCCGTGGCGGAGCTGTCCGTCGAGATCACCGAAGAACTGCGTGGGGAGATCCGCCGCCATGGCCAGCACTGAGACGACGCCGCCCGCCGAGCGGGTCAAGACCGACGACCTGGCCGGTCTGGAGGCCGGGCTCGACGCGCTCGACAGCGTCCAGGTCCGCCGGGCCCCGGTGCGCGAGGTCCTCCTGAAGAAGGTCCTGCCGCCGGTCCTCGCCATCGTGCTGGTCCTGGTGGTGTGGCAGATCCTGGTGTCCGCGAAGGTCGCCGACGAGGGCAAGCTGCCCTCGCCCGGCGCCGTGTGGGACAGCCTGTCCACGATGTGGCTGGAGGGCACCCTCCTCGACGTCCTGTGGACCAGCGTGTCCCGGGCCCTGCTGGGCTTCCTCCTCGCCCTCGCGATCGGCACCCCGCTGGGGCTGCTGGTCGCCCGGGTGGGCGTGGTGCGGACGGCGATCGGCCCGATCCTGTCCGGCCTGCAGTCGCTGCCCTCGGTCGCCTGGGTGGCCCCGGCCGTGCTGTGGCTGGGTCTCAACGACAGCATGATGTTCGCGGTGATCCTGCTCGGTGCCGTCCCGTCCATCGCCAACGGCCTGGTGGCCGGCGTGGACCAGGTGCCGCCGCTGTTCCTGCGGGCCGGGCGGACGCTCGGCGCCACCGGCCTCAGGGGCGCCTGGCACATCGTGATGCCGGCCGCGCTGCCCGGCTACCTCGCGGGCCTCAAGCAGGGCTGGGCGTTCTCGTGGCGCTCGCTCATGGCGGCGGAGATCATCGCCTCCTCCCCCGACCTGGGTCTCGGCCTGGGCCAGCTCCTGGAGAACGGGCGCAACAACTTCGACATGCCGGGGATCTTCCTGGCGATCTTCCTGATCCTGCTGGTCGGTGTCGCCATCGACCTGCTGGTCTTCAGCCCGGTGGAGCGTGCCGTCCTGCGCCGCCGCGGCCTGCTGGTGAAGGCCTGAGCACCGTGAACGATCCCGTCCTCCTCGTCATCGCCCACGGCAGCCGCGACCCGCGGCACGCGGCGACCGTCCAGGCGCTGGTGCGCGGGGCCGGCGCGCTGCGGGCGGGGCTGCGGGTGGAGACGGCCTTCCTGGACTTCAACCTGCCCTCGGTGCCGGGGGTGCTGGACCGGCTCGCCGCCGACGGGGTGCGGGAGGTGGTGGCGCTGCCGCTGCTGCTGACCCGCGCCTTCCACGCGAAGGCCGACATCCCCGCCGTGCTGCGGCAGGCACCGGCCGGGCTGCGGGTCCGGCAGGCGGAGGTCCTCGGCCCCTCGCCGCTGCTGATCGCGGCGGTGGAACGGCGGCTGTACGAGGCCGGGCTCACGCCCGGCGACAAGGGTTCGACCGGGGTCGTCCTGGCCTCGGCGGGCTCCACAGACCCGGAGGCGATCGCAGTGATCGCAGAAACGGCGCGGGAGCTGCGGCGCACCGGTTGGTGCTCCGTGCGGCCTGCGTTCGCCTCCGCATCCCTTCCCCGGACGGAGGAGGCCGTACGGGCCCTCCGGGCCGATCCGGGCGTCCGCCGGGTGGCCGTGGCCCCGTACGTGATCGCGCCGGGCCGCCTCCCGGACCGGATCGCGGCGGGCGCGGCCGGTGCCGAGGTCCTCGCGGACGTCCTCGGCCCCTCCCCCGAGCTGGCCCGGCTGCTCCTGGAGCGGTACGCGACCGCCGCGGCCGACCGGCTCACGGCCGCCGCCGGCTAGCCCCGGTCGTTCGGATCAGGCCGGCGTCCGGCCGCTGAGGGCCAGGGCGCGGGTGAAGGCGTCGGCGCCGTCGGGGACGGCGACCGGTGCGGCGAAGCCCTCGTACTGCCGGAAGACCTCCGCGTACCGCTCGACGACGTCGAGCAGGAAGGCCGCGGTGTCCTCGGGGACCGCGAACCGCCCGCCGGTGGACTCGGCCAGGTCCCAGCCGTGCAGGGCGAGTTCCTTGACGAGGAGCGAGGCGATCTCGGGGGCCGCGATGAGGGTGCCGCCGAGGTCGACCTCGCCCTCCCACGCCTCGGGCTTCGCCCAGGCGGCGAGCGCCCGGTCGAGCTGGGCGGCGTACCGCTCGGGCCAGTCGGCCTCGGCGGTGAAGTCGCGCTGGACGGTCTCCTCGGGCAGCGGGGTGCGCAGGGCGCGGTGTTCGAGGCCGTGCGCGCTGTAGAGGACGAGGTGGTTGGCGAGTTCGCGGACCGTCCAGTCGGCGCAGACCGACGGCTCGGTGAGCTGCCCCGGGGTGACCCCGCGGGTGACGCGGGCGGCTTCGGCGGCGCAGACGGTGAGGTGTGCGTGGATCTCGTTCATGCCGTCGACGTTACGGAGGGCCGCCCGGCCCGGTCTTGAAGTTTCGCGACAGGGGCGGCCGGCGGCTCCGGCGGGGCGCGGGGCTACGCGAAGTCGAGGCCGCCGGTGCGGGTGCGCTTGAGCTCGAAGAGGTCGGGGTGGGCGGTGAGCACGCGGTAGCTGTCGAAGAGCTCGGCGGCCCGTTCGCCGCGCGGGATGGCCCGCAGCACCGGGCCGAACCAGGCGGTGCCGTCGACGTGCAGGGTGGGGGTGCCGACGTAGGCCCCGGCCTCGGGGTCCTTGCCGGCGTCGTGGCTGCGGCGGACGGCCTCGTCGTACGCGGGGTCGTGGGCGGCCTCGGCGAGGGCGGCGGGCAGGCCGAGCTCGGCGAGGGACTCGGCGGTCACGGCGTCGAAGTCCTTGTTCTTCCGCTCGTGGATGCGGGTGCCGTAGGCCGTGTAGAGCGGGCGCAGGATCTCCTCGCCGTGCTGTTCGGCCGCGGCGGCGGCGACCCGGACGGGGCCGATGGAGGCGTCGACGAGGGTGCGGTACCAGTCGGGGAGTTCGTTGCCCTCGTTGTGGAGGTAGAGACTCATCACGCGGAAGCGCAGGTCGAGGTCGCGGTGCCGCTCGACTTCGAGGATCCAGCGCGAGGTGATCCAGGCGAAGGGGCAGGCGGGGTCGAAGTAGAAGTCCACGGTGGTCGTCATGGGAGCAACCCTAGTCAGCCGGTGGCCCGCCGGACCGGGCCATTGGCGTGCCGCCGGACTGGGCCACTCAGTGCTCGGGGGCGGTCAGCTCGACGAGTTTGGCGACCGTGTTCCAGTTGCGGGCGGTGACGGTGACGTCCTTGTACAGGGAGGGCCGGGAGACGGCCTCGCCGAGCTTGGAGGTGCCGAGGCCGCCGGGGGCGTAGAGGTAGAGGACCCGGTCGCCGAGGGCGAACGCCTCCGGCCGGAAGGCCTCCTGGTCGATCGCGGCGAAGCGTTCCGCCGTGACGGGCGCGGAGTAGTAGAGGGCGTGCAGCTGCCTGCCCTCCAGTTCGGCGGCGGGGAAGGGGCAGGCCTCGGCGACGGCGGAGAGGTAGGCGTGGTCGCGGACGAGGCAGGGCACGCGGAAGCCGAAGTGCCGTTCGATCGCGGCTTCGAGGGCGGCGGCGAGCTCGTCCTCGGTGCCTTCGGAGGCCTCATCGCCCGTGGTGAAGACGGCGTTGCCGCTCTGCAGGTAGGTGCGCACCTCGCGGTGGCCGAGTCCTTCGAGGACGGAACGGAGCTCTGCCATGGGGACCTTGTTGCGTCCGCTCACGTTGATCCCGCGGAGCAGGGCCGCGTACGTCGTCGTCATGTCCACACCCTAGGGCGGCCGCCGCGCCCCGTGGGGGAGGGCACGACGGCCGCCGGCCGTGGGGGCCACTGGAACGGTGCTCTCCGGTAGCTGGCCGAAACCCTGGCCGATGGGCGGGGGTCTCTTCAAGGCCTCCACGCAGCTGTGACTTATTCAACAACGTTTCGTAATAACAAATCGGGGCGTTAGGGGAGTTCCGCCTCGACGAGGTCGGCCGCGCGCCGGGTGCCGCCCTCGCGGGCCATCGCCTCCTGGATCGCCCGGGCCCGGCGGGCGACCTCGGGGTCGGCGACGAGCCCGAGCACGGCCTCGCGCAGCCGCTCGGGGGTGACCTCCTCCATCGGCAGGTGGCGGGCGACGCCGAGCGCCTGGAGCATGTCGGCGTTGCCGAACTGGTCGACGGCCTGCGGCACGGCGACCATCGGGGTCGCCGTCGCCAGGCCCTCCTGACTGCCACCCGCGCCGGCGTGGGTGACGAAGGCGTCGGCCTCGGCCAGGATCGCCCGCTGCGGGACCCAGGAGTGCACCTCGACGTTGTCCGGGAGCTCGCCGAGTTCGGCCGGGTCGACGAACTTCCCGATCTGGAGCACGACGTGCCAGTCGTCGAGCCCGCCGAAGGCCTCGGCGCAGGCCCGGTAGAAGGCCGGCCGCTTGGTGAAGGAGGAGCCGAGCGAGACCAGGAGCAGCTTCCGGCCCCCCTCGGGGCGGCGCCACTCCCCCGCCTCGGCGCGCTCGCTCCGGCAGGCGCCGACGAAGCTGAAGACGGACTCGTCGACCCGGTCGGCCTGCGGCTGGAGCGCCTTGGGGATGAGCACGATCCCGCGCCGGGGGCGGCCCACGAACGGGTCGGGGTGGGTGCGGACGCCGTGCGCGGTGAGCCACGCGGTGAAGCGGGAGTAGTACGCCCGGCCGCGCGGCGAGGCCTTGAGCTCCGCGTACATCGGCTCGGCGACCTCCTCCTCGTACCCCTCCCAGGGGACGAGGTTCGGCCAGAGCGAGACGGCGGGGACGCCCCAGGTGTGGGCGAGGACGCGGGCGGGGTACGAGGTGATGTCGTGCAGCACCAGGTCGGGCCGGTCGTCCGCGAAGGCCGCGTCGAGCTGCGGGAGCGCCTGGATCGCGTCGGCCAGGAAGGGTTCGAGGTGGTCGATGAGTTCGGTGCCCCACGCGTCGGGGTCGTCGTCGGTCGGGAGGGTCGAGCCGTAGACGACGGGGGTGGCGCCGGTGGCGGCGACCTTCTCGGCGAAGGCGGCGGGGATCGCGTAGCTCACCCGGTGGCCCCGGTCGACGAGCTCGCGGATCACGTCGAGGCTGGGGTTCACGTGCCCGTGGGCGGCGATGGAGAACATGGCGATGTGCGAGCGGGGGGTCGTGGTCATGCCCTCCACCCTAGGTGAGACGATACGTCTCGTCTACTTCATATTCCGCTGGTAGCGGGCCAGCACCCGGTTGCCGTCGTCCACCAGCCGCCGCCTCAGCTCGGCCGTGTCGATGGCGCCGCTGTAGTACTCCTGGAACGCGGGGGTGGCGACCTTGTCCTTCCACTCCGGGTAGCCGCGCACCGGCGGGGCGGGCGCCGGGCTCAGGTGCCGGGCGACGGCCGCGCCGGTGGCCCAGCCGTACGCGGGGGTGTGCAGGGCGGGGTCGGCGAGGGCGCGGGTGGAGGTGGGGAGCATCCAGTCGCCGCGCGCGAGCCGGACCGTGTTGCGGGGCTGGAGGAAGAAGTCGAGGAACCGCGCGGCCTCCTTCTTGTGCGGGCTGTCCTCGGCGATGGAGAGGGTCTGCGGGCTGACGCCCTGGGCGAGCCCGCCGGCCCCCGCGGGTGCGGGCAGCACCACCCAGTCGAAGCCCTTCGGCGCCTGCCGGACGATCTGCTGCCGGTACGAGAAGCCCAGCGGGACCATCGCGTACTTCCCGCCGAAGAAGCCGGGCAGGGTGTCCGAGCCGCCGCTGCCGAGGGTGGCCGGGGAGGCGGTGCGGTCGGTGTCCACCATGGCCCGGACGGTGCCGGGCACGACGGCGTCGCCGTCCTCGAAGCGCAGCACGGCCCTGCCGCCGGGCTCCCGGTGGAAGAGCCGGCCGCCGGCGGACAGGCCGAGGTTGAGGGAGACGGAGACCGGCTCCTTCAACGGCCAGGCGACCGCGTACCGCCCCTTCCCCATCGCCGCCGTCAGGTCCCTGGCCACCTGCCGGAACTCCGCCCAGCTCCAAGGGTGTTCGGGAGTGGGGACGCGCACGCCGGCCTGCCTCAGGAGCGTCCGGTTGGCCATGATCACGCGCGGTTCCTGGAGGAACGGCACGCCGTAGATCCCGTCCCCGAAGGTGGTCGTCTCCCAGCTGCGCGCGGGGATGTCGGCGCGCAGCCGGGCGGACAGCAGTCCGCGCAGGTCCGCCAGGTAGCCGCCGTAGGCGAAGTCGGCCAGGTCGTCGGAGGCGTCGTGGACGAGGTCGGGGGCCTCGCCGCCCTCGAAGGAGGTGAGCAGCTGGTCGTGGACGGAGTCCCAGCTGCCCTGGACGTAGTCGACCTGGATGCCGGGGTGGGCCGCGTTCCACTCCCGCACCAGCTCCTTGTTGGCCTCGACGGACTCCTGCTGCCAGGCGAGGGACTGGAAGCGGAGCCGGATCACGCCGTCGTCGGGGGCCCGTCCGTCCGGGCCCGAGCAGCCGGCGAGGAGCAGCGTGAGCGCGGCCGCGGCGGCGGTGAACAGCTTCCCGTACCTCATGACTTCACCGCCCCGGCCATCACGCCGCCGGTGATCCGCCGCTGGATGACGGCGAAGACGACGAGCGAGGGGAGGGTGGCCAGGAAGGCCGCGGCGGCGAGCGGGCCGAGGTCGGCGACGCCCTCGGCGCCGAGGAAGTGGGTGAGGACCACGGGCAGGGTCTGCTTCTCGGGGGTCTTGAGCAGGACGAGGGCGAAGAAGAACTCGTTCCACGCGGTGACGAAGGCGAAGAGCGCGGTGGCGACGATGCCGGGGCCGAGCAGCGGGGCGGTGACCGAGACGAGGACGCGCAGCCGTCCGGCGCCGTCGACGGCCGCGGCCTCCTCCAGCTCGACGGGGACGGCCCGGACGTAGCCGGTGAGCATCCACAGGGCGAAGGGCAGCGACCACACCACGTACACCGCCGTCAGGCCGGCCAGGCTGTCGATCAGGCGCAGGTTCTTCAGGACGAGGAAGAGCGGGATGATCAGCAGCACGAAGGGGAAGGCCTGGCTGACCACGACCCAGCCGGTGGCGGCGGCCGTGAGCCGGGAGCGGTGCCGGGCCAGCACATAGGCCATGGGGGTGGCGACCAGGACCGCGACGAGGGCGGCGGCGAGCGCCGCGAGCAGGCTGTTCCCGGCCGCCCGGAGCAGCGGCTGCTCGTCGAAGGCCTGCCGGAAGTTGTCGAGCGTGGGGTCGCGCGGGATCCAGCTCGGGTGCGGGGAGCCGAGCTCGGCGGCCGGCTTGAAGGCGGTGGAGATCAGCCACAGGAAGGGGAAGGCGAGGAAGACCAGGTACGCGAGGAGCGCGAGGTACTGGCCGAACCGCGCGGGCCCGCTGGTGCGGAAGGCGCTCACCGGTCCTGGTCCCCCTTCAGCCGTCCGACGAGATACAGGGCGAGGAGCACGGAGACCACCGCGACCATCACGCAGCCCATGGCGGCCGCGTAGCCGAACTGGCCGTAGCGGAAGGCCTCCTCGTAGGCGAAGAGCATGGGCAGCCGGGTGCGGCCGCCGGGTCCGCCGCCGGTCAGCACGTAGACCAGGGCGAAGGAGTTGAGGTTCCAGATGAGGTTCAGCGCGCTGATGGCGAGGGCGACCGGGCGCAGCGCGGGCCAGGTGACGGTGCGGAAGCGCTGCCAGGCCCCGGCGCCGTCCAGGGCGGCGGCCTCGTGCAGCTCGCGCGGGGTGTTCTGGAGTCCGGCCAGCAGGGCGACGGTGGTCTGCGGCATGCCGGCCCAGACGCCGACCACCAGGACGGCGGGCAGGGCGGTGGCGAGTCCGCCGAGCCAGACCCGGCCCTCGCCCAGGCCGAGGGCGCGCAGGGTCTCGTTGAGGATGCCCGCGTCCGGCTGGTAGACCAGCCGCCACATGATGCCGACGACGACCTCGGGCATCGCCCAGGGGACGATCGCCAGCGCCCGGGCCAGCCAGCGCAGCCGGAGCCTCTGGTCGAGCAGCAGGGCGAGGCCGAGGGAGAGCAGGAACTGCGGGACCGTGACGCCGGCCGCCCAGACCAGGCCGATGCGGAAGGAGTCCCAGAAGAGGGTGTCGTGGAGCAGGTCCCGGAAGTTGAGGGTGCCGATCCAGCTCGTGGCCCGGGTGCGGCCGGACTGGGCGTCGGTGAAGGCCAGCGCGATGCCGTAGAGGATCGGGCCGGCGCTCAGCAGCAGGATCGGCAGCAGCGCGGGCAGCACCAGGAACCAGGGGCTGTGCGGCAGTCCGGACCCGGGGCGTCGGGCGGGGCTCCGGCCGGTGGTCCGGCGGCTTGAGGCCCGCCGGTCCGCGGTCGTCACGGTCACAGACCTGCCCCCTTCGCGCGGCCGGTCCGGTGGACCCGGTGGAGCCGGTCCGCCC
Organism: Streptomyces showdoensis; assembly: GCF_039535475.1. NCBI lineage: Bacteria > Bacillati > Actinomycetota > Actinomycetes > Kitasatosporales > Streptomycetaceae > Streptomyces > Streptomyces showdoensis. The sequence continues at coordinate 71,853 of NZ_BAAAXG010000028.1, forward strand.
GGCGCGCCGCCTCGCATCGGTCACGCTGTCCAGGGCGGTCATCGTCCTGAGGGGCCGTCGGTTCGTCAAGGCGACCTGCGCGGATGCGAGACTTTGGCGGAAACGCAACGGCTGTGGGGAGAGAACGATGGACGAGGCGCGGGCACGGGAGATCCTGGCCGCCGCCGGACTGCGGGCGGCCGACGCGGAGCTGCTCGCCCTGGGCGAGAACGCGGTCTTCGCCCTCGGCGGGCTGGTGGTCAAGGCCGGCCGGGACGCCGAGCTGCTGCCGCGCGCCGAGCGGGAGCTGGCCCTGGCCGGCTGGCTGGAGGAGGCTGGCGTCCCCGCCGTGCGGGCGGCGGAGCCGAAGCCGCGGGTGGCCGAGGGGCATCCGGTCACCCTCTGGCACCGGCTGCCCGACGCCGTCCGGCCCACCGAGCCCCGGGACCTGGCCCCGCTGCTCCGGCTGGTGCACGCGCTGCCGGAACCGGCCGGGTTCACCCTGCCGCGCCGGGAGCTGCTGGGCGGGGTGGAGCGCTGGCTGCGGCTCGCGGGCGACGCGATCGACCCGGCCGACGCGGCCTTCCTGCGCGAGCGCCGCGACGCCTTCGCCCCGGCGGCGGCCGCGCTCGTCCCGCACCTGACTCCCGGCCCGGTCCACGGCGACGCGCTCCCCCGGAACGTCCACGTCGGGCCCGAGGGGCCGGTGCTGGTGGACCTGGAGACCTTCTCCTCGGACCTGCGCGAGCACGACCTGGTGGTGCTGGCGCTCTCCCGCGACCGCTACGGCCTCGACCCGGCCGCGTACGACGCCTTCACCGGGGCGTACGGCTGGGACGTGCGGGAGTGGGAGGGCTGCGCCGTGCTGCGCGGGGCGCGGGAGACGGCGAGCTGCGCCTGGGTGGCCCAGCACGCGCCGACGAACCCGAAGGCGCTCGCCGAGTTCGAGCGACGGGTCGCCTCGCTGCGGGACGGCGACCCGGAGGTGCGCTGGTACCCCTTCTGAGAGGGGAGCTGACATCATGAGCCCCTGTCGAACCGGCTTCCGGGAACGGGGTGTTGTGATGCGGGTGGAGCTGTCGGACGTCACGCTGGACGTCGAGGTGAGCGGCGAGGGGCCGGCCGTGCTGCTGGTGCACGGCTTCCCGGACGCCCATGACCTGTGGCGGCACCAGGTGCCCGTGCTGAACGCCGCCGGATACCGGACGGTCGCGCCGACCCTGCGGGGCTTCGGCGCCTCCGACCGGCCGGAGGGCGGCCCGGAGGCCTACTCACCGGCGGCCTCGGCGGCCGACCTGGTGGAGCTGCTCGGCCGGCTGGAGATCGACCGGGCCCACGTGGTCGGCCACGACTGGGGCTCGGGCATCGTCCAGGGCCTCGCCCAGGTCCGGCCGGACCTGGTGCGGAGCCTGTCCCTGCTGTCCGTCGGCCACTTCGGGGCCATCCGGGACGCGGGCTGGGAGCAGCGGCAGCGCTCCTGGTACATGCTGCTGTTCCAGCTGCCGGAGGTCGCCGAGAACTGGCTGTCCCACGACGACTTCGCCCACCTGCGCGACATGCTCGGCGAGCACCCCGACGCGGAGGCCGTCCTGGAGCGGCTGCGGGTGCCGGGCGCGCTGACGGCGGCGCTGAACATCTACCGCTCGGGCGTGCCGGCCGAGGTCCAGTTCGCCCCCGTGCTCCCGCTGCCGCGGCTGCCCGAGGAGCTCCCCGTACTGGGTGTCTGGTCGTCCGGCGACCGCTTCCTCACCGAGGCGCAGATGACGGGCACGGCCGCGTACGTCGCCGGGTCCTGGCGCTACGAGCGGGTGGAGGACGCCGGCCACTGGCTGCAGCTGGACCAGCCGGAGCGGGTCAACGAGCTGCTGCTCTCCTTCCTGAAGGAGAACGGCTAGGACGCCACCGGGGCCGGGGTGCGCAGCGGCCAGAGCGGGTCGACCACCGCGTCGGCGCTGCCCTTGCGGCGCAGGAAGGCCTGGAAGTCCTCGGCCCACTCCCGGTACCAGCCGATCTGGCGCTCGTGCAGCTCGGCGGGGGCGAGGGCGGCGACCGAGGCGTGCCGCCCGGCTATCGCGACGGCCACCTCCACGGCGGCGAGGGCGTCGGCGGCGGCCTGGTGGGCGGCGGTGAGCTCCACCCCGTACTCGGCGCAGACCGCTTCGAGGGTGCGCTTGCCGCGCCGGTAGCGGTCGACGGCCCGGTCGATGGTGTACGGATCGACGACCGGGCCCGTCGGGCTCGCCCCGTCGGTGCCCAGCCGCTCGGCGAGCGAGGGCAGTCCGTGCCGGCGGAGCTCGGCGGAGAGCAGGGTCAGGTCGAACGAGGCGTTGTAGGCGACGACCGGGACGCCCTCCCGCCAGTACCCCGTGAGGGTCTCGGCGATCTCGTCGGCGACCTCGCGCACCGGCCGGCCCTCGGCCGCCGCGCGCTCGCTGCTGATGCCGTGGATCGCGGAGGCCTGCTCCGGGATGCGGATGCCGGGGTCGGCGAGCCAGTCCTGCCGACGCACCACCCGGCCGCCGTGGACGGCGACGACCGAGGCCGTGACGATCCGGGCCTCCAGCGGTTCGGTGCCGGTGGTCTCCAGGTCGAAGCCGACCAGCATTTCCGCGTGCCAAGCCATCGGGTCCTCCTTACGTGATCTCCCCCGTGGTGCTGAACACCCTCGCACGCGCCACTGACAATCCGGCCGGGGGGCGGCCCGAAGGCGGCCCGAGAGCGGCTTCCGGCGGCGCGAAGGGTCAGGAGACGGGCCGGGAATCGAGCCACACGGACTCGAATTCCTCCCGGTATGTCGCGAAAAGTCCGTGTTCTCCGTCACGGTCGGGGCCGTGCCCGGCGCGCACCACGTTCCGCCCGCCGCCGCGCAGCACCAGGACCGGCGCCTCCATGCCGCGCGCCTTGCGCAGGTACGACTGGACGACGCCCACCCCGTCCGGGCCGTCCCCGTCGACCAGGTAGGCGGTGAAGCGCGGGGTCTCGTCGAAGACGTGGATCTGGAAGGCGCCGGGATCGCGCAGCTTGGAGCGGACCCGGCGCATGTGCAGGATGTTCATCTCCACCGAGCGGCTGAGCTCGCCCTTCTTGAGGCCGAGTTCCCGCTCCCGCCGCTTGACCGCGCTGCTGGCCGGGTTGAGGAAGAGCAGCCTGATCCGGCAGCCGGACTCGGCCAGCCGGATCATCCGGCGCCCGGAGAAGTTCTGCACCAGCAGGTTCAGGCCTATGCCGGTGGCGTCGAGCCGCCGGGCCCCGCCGAACAGGTCCTCGGCGGGCAGCTGCCGCTGGAGCCTGACCCGGTCGGGGTGGACGGAGACGACGTCGGCGTAGCGGTCGCCGACCAGGTCCTCGACGGCGTCGACCGGCAGCCGGTCGGCGGAGGGCACCCCCGCCCCGCTGCCGAGGATCTCCAGGAGCCGGGCGGAGGCCCGCTCGGACTGGGCGAGGACGGTCAGCGAAAGGGCCCGGTTGCGGGAGACGACATTGCGCGTCACCTCCAGCTCGTCCAGGGCCAGTTCGACCTCGCGCCGGTCGTCGAAGTACGGCTCGAAGCAGGGCCAGTGCTGCACCATCAGCTCCCGCAGCTGCGGGAGGGTGAGGAAGCTGAGCACGTTGTCGTCGGCCGGGTCCAGCAGATAGCCCTTGCGGCGCGACACCTCGCGGACCGCCACGGCCCGCTGGACCCACTCCTGCCCGGCCGGCCCGGCCGCGGCCACCACCCACTCCTCGCCGTGCACCGGCTCGTAGACCGGCCGCAGCACCGCCGCCACGACGGCCCGCAGCCGCTGCTCGACGAGGTTGAGCCAGATGTAGGCGCGGCCGGCCCGCTGGGCCCGGGTGCGCACCTCGCTCCACGCCTCCGCGCCCCAGTCCAGCTCGGCACCGATCTCCACCGGGCGGGCGACGGAGACCGCGCCGGGCGGCACGTCCGCCGGATCCGCGGGCTCCGGTTCGTGACCCGCGTCCCCTGGGGGCAGCTCCAGACCTCCCGAGCTCACCCGCGCACCGCCTTCTGCTCCCGGACACCCGCACTGACAACGATCAAGGAAGGGTACTCCGGGAGCGGGAGGCGATGCAGCAGGATCGACCGGGTCGTTGCTCAACTGCGCTGCCGGGGCGCCCCGTTCTGCCCGGCGAGATCGGCCGGAGTGAGCGGATTCATAGCGGTTACGTCCCTGGGCGCGAGCTGGAAGCCCTGCCAGTGGACCGGCATCGGCTGCTGGTCCTCGTCCCGGGCGATGTGGTGGAACCCGATGTTGACCCAGACGGCCGGATTGGTCAGCGTCTCGCCGTTGACCCACTTGTCCACGCTGTCGGGCGCGTTCGGGCCGCAGTTGAGGATGTTGTTGCTGGCGAACTGCTCGCAGGCCCGCGCCTGGGTGAAGTAGACGTCGTGCCTGGTGAACGGGCGGCCCGCGTAGGTGTTGGTGTGGCCGGGCACGATCTCGTACGAACGGGCGTGTCCGTCCTTGTTCTTGCCGGTCGCGCTCACCACCCGCCACCAGCGCATGTTCTTCGCGTCCCCGGCGAGTTCCCTGGTGACCGGGGTGCGGGTGGTCTTCACGGTCGGGCTGCCGCCGCGGACCGGCGGGGTGACCTTGGAGTCGTACTGCTCGATCCGGCCCTTGGAGCTGCCGTCCAGTCCGAAGTCCAGCTTCCAGAAGACGTTGTGGGCGTGGCTGGTGGCGTAGTCGCGGGCGCCCTTGCCGATGGGCCAGCCGCGGCCGTCGGTGGCGTTGTAGTCGACGGGCGAGAGGCTGCCGGTGGCGCCCACGTTGGCGCCTATGGTGCCGTCCGAGGAGAACCGCCACTCGGTGATGTACTCGTACCAGCCGACCTTGTTCACCGTGTAGACGAGCAGGTCCTTGCCCTGGGCCTGCCAGACCTTGCCGCCCTCGTCGGCGGCCATCCGGTAGGCGTGGCCGCGGGCCCGGGTGGTGGTGCACAGGCCGTTGACCTTGCCGACCTCGGGGACCTTCACCGAGGTGATGGTGCCGCCGGGACACTCGCCGGGCTTCAGGTTCTGCAGGCCCCAGCCGAAGCCGGCGCCGGTGAGGTCGTCGTACTCGGCGTTGCCGTCGTCGTACGGGACGTGGATCTGGGCCAGCTTGGCGCTGTTGAGCACCCGGATCGGGGCGGGCTCGCCGGGCGGCTGGTAGGTGACCTTGTCCAGGACGAGCCCGGAGTCGGTGTCGTAGCGCCAGCACATCCGCCAGACGGTGCCGCCGTCCAGCTTCGACTCGATGCGGTAGGCGGCGGAGCAGTCGGGACGCGGGGGCGCGGGCGCGGCCCCGGCGGGGGTGGCCGCGGTGGTGGTGGCGACGGTGGTGCCGAGCAGGGCGCCGGCGGCGAGGACGGCGCCCCGCCTGCGGGCACGCCGAAGTCGCGGTACGGACATGGGTGCGTACTCCCTCGGTACGGATGTGCGGGTGGTCTCCGGGCCGGTTCGGGGCCGGCGCCGGGGTGGAGCCGGGAGTGCCGGGCCGGTGGTCAGCCGACCCGGGTGACGGTCCTGGCGCTGAGGTCGACGATCAGGTTGCGGGTGTCGATCCAGGCGCCGTTGAGCACCTTGGTGACGAGCCGTACGCAGCGGTGCTCTCCGCACTCGGCGAGCTGCGGGGGCACGTCCGCCTCGCGGTAGGTGCGGTAGAGGTCGCCGTTGAACCAGAGCTGCCCGGTGGAGGTGAGCTCCTTGCCGGTGGCGTCCTTGTAGTCCTCCTTGACGCCCTTGCCGAGCGGGCTCGCGAGGATGAGCCCCAGGGCCTCGCGGAGCTCCTCGGGATGGGCGGAGGGCTGCACCCCGCGCTGGGTGCCGGACTGCTCGACCTTGCCGGTGTCGAGGTTGACGGTGCGGGTGATGAGCTCGTCGCGCCCGTAGTCGTAGAAGCGGACCTCGGCGCGGCGCGGGCCCCCGGACTGTTCGCCCGGCAGCGGGTCGGCCAGCTCGGTGGCGAGGTGCTGGGGGCCGCGGCCGCCCTCGACGTTCTTCTGCGCGGCGGCCCCGGGCGGGGTGAGGGCCAGGGCCTCGGCGCGGCGCAGCTCGTCGTCGGTGAGCGGGTCGGTGCCGATGCCCTTCGCCCCCTCGGGCGGGGCCGAGGCGAGGGCCGCCGGGCCGGGCGGGGGCCCGGCGTCACCGGCGCCGCCGCCCTGCTGTCCGCTCCCGCCGGCCGCCTGGGAGCCCTGGGCCGCGGTGCGGCCCGGCGGAGCGTCGTCGGCCCCGGCACTCCCGGGCACCGCGACCGCCACGGCGATGGCGGTCCCCGTCACCGCCATGGCCGTACCGGCCACCACCTTGCCCAGGTGACGGCGCACTATTTCGTACACACTTCCCCCCTTGAAGCAGGATTTCCCCTATTTCTCTGTGGTCACCCGGTAGGACGGGCCGAAGTCCTAGGAGGTTGCCCCTCTTTCGGGCAGGATCTGGCCGAAGTACACCCCTTGCAGCCGGATCAGGAATGGAAGAGTTCGTCTATGCAGGTCTGGCCGGGACAGGCGTACCCCTTGGGCGCCACCTACGACGGCGCGGGAACGAATTTCGCGGTCTTCTCGGAGGCCGCGCACAGGATCGAGCTGTGTCTGGTCCACGACGACGGCTCGGAGACGGCGGTGGAGCTGCGCGAGACGGACGCGTTCGTGCGGCACGCCTATCTGCCGGGCGTGATGCCCGGCCAGCGGTACGGCTTCCGGGTCCACGGCCCGTACGCGCCGGAGCGCGGACTGCGCTGCAACCCGGCGAAGCTGCTGCTCGACCCGTACGCGCGTGCGGTGTCGGGCTCGGTGAAGTGGGGCGAGTCGGTGTACGGCTACCCCTTCGGGCGGCCGGACGCGCGCAACGACCTCGACTCGGCGCCGGACACGATGACCTCGGTGGTGGTCAACCCGTACTTCGACTGGGGCGACGACCGGCGGCCGCGGACCGAGTACCACCACACGGTGATCTACGAGGCCCATGTGAAGGGCCTGACCATGCTCCACCCGGACCTTCCGGAGGAGCTGCGCGGCACCTACGCGGGGCTCGCGCACCCGTCGGTCATCGGCCATCTGAAGGAACTGGGCGTCACGGCTCTGGAGTTGATGCCGGTCCACCAGTTCGTCAACGACCACCGGCTGGTGGACGCGGGCCTGTCGAACTACTGGGGCTACAACACCATCGGCTTCTTCGCCCCGCACAACGCCTACGCCTCCTGGGGCGACCGGGGCCAGCAGGTCCTGGAGTTCAAGTCGGCGGTGCGGGCGCTGCACCAGGCCGGCATCGAGGTGATCCTCGACGTGGTCTACAACCACACGGCCGAGGGCAACCACCTGGGCCCGACGCTCTCGTTCCGGGGCCTGGACAACCCCTCGTACTACCGGCTGGGGAACGATCCCCGGCACTACACGGACACCACCGGCACCGGGAACTCGCTGCTGATGCGGTCCCCGCACGTGCTCCAGCTGATCATGGACAGCCTGCGGTACTGGGTGACCGAGATGCACGTGGACGGCTTCCGCTTCGACCTGGCGGCCACCCTGGCCCGGCAGTTCCACGAGGTGGACCGGCTGTCGTCCTTCTTCGACCTGGTGCAGCAGGACCCGGTGGTCAGCCAGGTGAAGCTGATCGCCGAGCCCTGGGACCTGGGCGAGGGCGGCTACCAGGTGGGCAACTTCCCGCCGCAGTGGGCCGAGTGGAACGGCAAGTACCGGGACTGCGTGCGGGACCTGTGGCGCGGCGAGCCGCGGACGCTGGCCGAGTTCGCCTCCCGGCTGACCGGCTCCTCCGACCTCTACCAGGACGACGGGCGGCGCCCGCTGGCCTCGGTGAACTTCGTGACCTGCCACGACGGTTTCACCCTGCGCGACCTGGTCTCGTACAACGACAAGCACAACGAGGCCAACGGCGAGGGCAACCGGGACGGCGAGAGCCACAACCGCTCCTGGAACTGCGGCGTCGAGGGCGACAGCGACGACATCGGGATCGGCGAGCTGCGGGCCCGCCAGACGCGCAACTTCCTGGCCACGCTGATGCTGTCGCAGGGCGTCCCGATGCTCAGCCACGGGGACGAGTTCGGGCGCACCCAGGGCGGCAACAACAACGCCTACTGCCAGGACAACGAGGTCTCCTGGGTGCGCTGGCCGAAGCCCGGCGGCGAACCGGAGGCCACGCTGCTGGAGTTCACCCGGGCGATGGTGCGGCTGCGCCGGGACCATCCGGTGTTCCGGCGACGCCGCTTCTTCCACGGGCGGCCGGTGGAGGGCACCCACGACGAGCTCACCGACATCGCCTGGTTCACGCCCGAGGGCGGGGAGATGACCGCCCGGGACTGGCAGGCGGGCAACGCCCAGGCACTGACCGTCTTCCTCAACGGCAACGCGATCTCGGAGCCGGGCCCGCAGGGCGAGCGGATCTCCGACGATTCCTTCCTGCTGATGTTCAACGCCTCCGCGCAGGAGCTGGAGTTCGAGGTCCCGGACAGCCACGGCGAGTCCTGGAAGGTCGTGGTGGACACCTCCCACCCGGAGGGCATGCCGCCCGAGGCGGGCCCGACGGTGACGGCCGGCGAGCGGGTCGCGCTCGCCCCGCTCACGCTGACGGTGCTGCGACGGCCGGCCTGACCCCGTCCGTACGGACCCGGACCGCCCAGGAGAGCACGGCGCAGGCCACGGCCGCCCCGGCCGCCACCGCGAAGGCGGCCGGGGCGCCGTGCGTGTCGGCGAGCCGGGCGGAGCCGGCCAGCGCGAGGGCCTGGCCGCCGACGATCCCGCTGGTGAGGAAGGCCATGGACTCGGCGAGCCGGGCGGCCGGCACGGTCCGCTCGGTGAGGCCGAAGACGGTGATGAGGTGCGGGGCGTAGGCGACGCCGAGGACGACGACGCCCGCGTAGAGCCCGCCCAGCGTGTCGACGAGGACCAGGGGCACGGCGAGCACCACGAGGGCGGCGGTGGCGGCGCGCCAGCGGGTGGGCAGGCCGATCCGGGCGGGCACGGCGGCCATCGCGAACCCGGCGGCGGCGCTCGTCACGCCCATGGCGGCGTAGACCAGACCGGCCTGTCCGGGCGCGCCGAGCCGTTCGGTGAGGGCGGTGATCCCTGCCTGGGAGGCGCCGAACATGGCGCCCTGGAGGACCATCGTGACCCGCAGGGCGTACGTGGCGGCGGGCAGCCGCGTCCGTTCGGCGGCACTCGTACGGGTGGCCTCGCGGACGGTGGCCGGCCGGGCGGTGGGGTGCAGGGCGAAGGCGGTGCCGCAGCCCGCGAGGAGCGCGGCGGCGGTGAGCAGGGCGGCGGCCGGGTGGGCGACGGCGGCGGCCAGGCCGACCAGGGCGGGGCCGAGGACGAAGGAGACCTCGTCGAGGGTGCCCTCGAAGGAGAGCACGGTGCCCACGGCACGGTCGTCGGCACCGGCGGCGCGGGCCAGGTTCACCGAGCGGGTCCGGGCGAGCGGGCCGATCTGCGGGACGGTGGCCCCGGCGAGCGCGCCGAGCAGCATGAGCGGGCCGGTGCCGGCCCGGTCGAGGGCGGCGAGCACGAGGGCGGTGACGGCGACCGCGTTGGCGAGGGCGGCGGCCTGCACCACGGGCCGCTGGCCGTGCCGGTCGGCGAGCCGTCCGATCACCGGGCCGGCCAGCGTCTGCCCGGCGGCGAGGGCGCCGCCGGCGAGACCGGCGGTGGTCAGGGAGCCGCTGGTCTCGGCGACCAGGAGGAGGCTGCCGAGCTGGCACATGGCGGTCGGCAGCCGCCCGAGGAAGGAGACGACCGGCAGGACCGGCCCGAGCAGGGACAGCGTGTCGCGATACATCCGGAGCATCACGCGAACGTAACGCGATGCACTCGAACGGGCGCATGCGTCGATGACACAGAAGCCTCCCGGCCGGGTACGTACGTTCGCATGACGTCCTCTTCGCCGGTCCGGCCCGGACTCCCCTCGTCTGAGCGGACGCTGCCCACCGCCACGTACCGCCTCCAACTGCAGCCGGACTTCCCCTTCGCCGCCGCCGAGCGCGCCGTGCCCTACCTGGCCGGTCTCGGGGTCTCGCACCTCCACCTCTCGCCGGTCCTGGAGGCCGTGCCCGGTTCGACGCACGGCTACGACGTGACCGACCACCGTGCCGTACGGGCCGAACTCGGCGGCGAGGCGGGGCTGCGGGCACTCGCCGCGACGGCCCGGGGGCACGGCCTCGGCCTGGTGCTCGACCTGGTGCCCAACCACATGGCGGCCTCGCCCCGGCACAACCACGCCCTGCGGGAGGTGCTCCGGGACGGCCCGGACTCCCCGTACGCCCGCTGGTTCGACATCGACTGGGAGGCGGGCGAGGGGCGGATGCTGCTGCCGGTGCTGCCCGCCCGGCTCCCGGAGGTACGGGACCGGATGCGGGTCGCGGACGGCGTACTGTCCCTGGACGGGCAGGAGTTCCCGCTGCGGCCGGGTACCGAGGGGCTGCCGCTCGACGCGCTGCTCGACGCCCAGTGGTACCGCCTCGGCTGGTGGCGGCTGGCCCGCACCGAGCTCAACTACCGCCGCTTCTTCACCATCTCCGAGCTGATCGGGGTGCGCGTAGAGGACCCAGGGGTCTTCGACGCCACCCATGCCAAGATCCTCGAACTCGTCGCGGACGGCGTGGTCGACGGGCTGCGCGTCGACCACCCGGACGGGCTCGCCGACCCGGAGGGCTACCTGGAGCGCCTCGACGCGGCGACGGGCGGGCGGTGCTGGACGGTGGTGGAGAAGATCCTCACCGGGACCGAACCGCTCCCCGCGTCCTGGCCGGTGGCCGGCACCACCGGCTACGACGCGCTGCGGTACCTGGACGGGCTGTTCACCGACCCGCTGGGCACCGACGAACTGGCCGACGTCTACCGCGAGTTCGTGGGACGGGCCGGGGACCGGGGCGGCTACTGGGAGGCGACCGCGCGGCGCGCCGCGTACAAGGTCGTCACCCATGAACTGGCCGCGGAGACGGCGGCGCTGACCCGGCTCGCCGGCCGGATCTGCGCCGCCGACCCGAGCCTGCGCGACCACGCGCCCTGGGCGCTGCACACGGCGGTGCGCGAACTCCTGGTCCGGGTGCCGGTGTACCGGACGTACCGCAGCGGCGGCGAGCGGGTGCTCACCCCCGAGGCGGCGCGCGGCGCGAAGGCGGCGTTCGCGGTGCCGGAGGAGGCGACGGCGGTGGACACCGTGCGGGACCTGGCGCTCGGGACGCTCGGCGACGGGCCCGACCGGCGGGCGTTCCGGGCCCGGTTCGCGCAGACCTCCTCGGCGCTGCGGGCCAAGTCGGTCGAGGACACCGCCTTCTACCGCTACACGCCGCTGCTCTCGGCCAACGAGGTCGGCGGCGACCCGGGCCGCCCCGCGGTCCTCCCGGAGGAGTTCCACGCCCACTGCGCCCGCATCGCGCGCGACTGGCCGGGCACGGGCACGGTCCTGACCACCCACGACACCAAGCGCAGCGCGGACGTACGGGCCGGGATCGCGGTCCTCGCCCAGTGCCCGCAGCGCTGGGCCGAGCTCCTGGAGGAGGCCTCCGGGGTGCCCGCGCCCGACCCCCATCTGGCCTGGACCGCCTGGCAGACCGCCTTCGGCTTCGGCGCCCCGGACGCGGCGCGGCTGGTCCCCGCGGTCCTGAAGTCCGTGCGGGAGGCCGGGCTCCACACCAGCTGGACCGAGCCGGACGAGGCGTACGAGCGGGCGGTCGCCGACTTCGTGGCGGCGGGGCCGGGCCGGATCCCGCTGCGCACCGCCTCGCCCGCGGCGCTCGCGCTGGAGCCCCACATCCGCGCGCAGATCCTCGGCTCGACGCTGGTCCACCTGACGATGCCGGGGGTGCCGGAGCTCTACCAGGGCACGGAGCGGGCGTACGCGGCCCTGGTCGACCCGGACAACCGGGCGCCCTTCGCGCCGGGGCCGGACGACGACAAGACGGCCCTGGTCCGCGCCGCGCTCGGCCTGCGGCGCGCCCGCCCCGGCCTGTTCGGCCCGCTCTCCACGTACCAGCCGGTGACGGCCACGGGCCCGGCCGCCCCGCACTGCCTCGCCTTCACCCGTTCCGGCCACGTCCTGACCGCCGTCACCCGGCTGTCGCTGCGCCTCACCGAGGCGGGCGGCTGGCAGGACACGACCCTGACGCTCCCGGAGGGCCGCTGGCGCGACCTCCTGGACGGGGTGCGGGAGTTCACGGGCGGGGCGGAGACCCCCGTGAAGCTGGCGTCTCTGTTCGAAGGGAGGCCCGTGGGGCTGCTGGTGCGGGCGGAGTAATACTGATGATCATGAATAGGGATCGAACCGGCCGGATCATCGGCGCCTCCTTCGGGCTGTTCTTCGTCCAGGCGAACGCGGGCGCCCTGCCCACCCGGATCGGCGCACCGCTGCGGGGGCTCGCCGGGGCCGCGTTCGTCGCCCTGGTGGTGTTCGGGGGACGGCGTGGCGCTTCCGGGGACACGGCCCGCCCCGCGGGCGGCGGCGCCGGGTTCGGCCGCGGCTACTGGTACGTGGTGGCGGCCGAGGCGCTCGCCCTGGTGGCCGGTCTGGTCGTGATCAGCCGGGTCCTGCACGCCCCGCACGCCGTCGTGGGCTGGATCGCCTTCGTGGTGGGCGTGCACTTCTTCGGACTCGCGGCCGCCTGGCGACGGCCGCGGCTGCACGTCCTGGGCGCGGGGCTGGCGGCCTGCGGTGCGGCCGGCCTGGCCCTCGCCGCCTCGGGAGCGTCCACGGCCGCGACCGCGACGGTCGCCGGGATCCTGCCGGGGGCGCTCCTGCTCGGTTCGGCGTGGTGGCCGGCTCCTGCCGCGGCCACCACGCCGGTGGCGTCCTAGTGCGTGTCCGGAAGGTCCCGCCCGGCTCGCCTGCGGGCGGACGGCGCTACCCTCCGGACACGAGCTAGCCGCCCGGCCGGACCACGATGCTCCGCGGGGCACGGGTGATGACGCCGGTCCACTCCGGGCGGAAGCCGTCCGCGAGGCGGAGGCGGGGCATGGCCTGGAAGAGGGCGCGCAGGGCGTACTCGGCCTCCAGGGCGGCCAGGTCGACGGCGGGGCAGAGGCCGGATCCGTAGGTCAGCTGGCCCGGGTCGTCGCGGAGCGGGTCGAAGCGGTCCGGTTCGCGGAAGCGTTCCGGGTCGCGGCCCGCGGCGCCGATCAGGAGGGCGACCTGGGCGCCGGCGGGCAGCACCCCCGATCCGGTGCGCACCTCGCCGCGAGTGCGGCGCATCACGATCTGGACCGGCGGGTCGCGGCGCAGCGACTCCGTCCAGGCGCGGGCGACCAGGCCCGAGGGGGCGTCCCGGAGCGCCTCGACCTGGTCGGGGTCGCTGAGGACGGCGGCGAGGAAGGCGGCCAGGGCCTTCTCCCGCACGGCGATCTGGCCGGTGCACTGCCCGACGAGCGCGGACGCGGCCCGGCCACGGACCAGCCGCATCATGTCCCGGTACGGCACGCCGACGGCGGCGGCCACGGTTCCGGCGGGCAGCCAGTGGCAGAAGTCGGCGACCAGGTCGGCCTGCGGGCGGGCGGCGATCCGGCGGGCGAGGACGAACGCGGTGCGTTCGGTGGCGGCCCGCAGCTCGGCCCCGGCGGCCGCGTCGGGCGCGCCGTGGGTCTCGGCGCAGGGCGGGTCGCCGGGCCGGTGCCCGTGGGTGAAGCGGGCGTCGGTGAGGGCGCTCGCCACGTCGGCGTACCGGCTGAGCACCCAGGCCCGCAGCAGCGGGTCGTGGGTGAGCGGGAACTCCTCCCGCAGCACCCGGTAGGTGCGGTACGGGTCGCGGGTGGCGCCCGGCTCCAGCGGGCTGGGTGCGATCCGGCGGACCGCGTGGTCCCCGGCACCGACGGCGGCCCCGCGTCTGGCGGGTGTCATCGTCGGCAGTGCGGCCCAGTGGTCCCGCCACGGTGCGTGCGGGTGGTTCGGCTCGTCGCTCATCTCGCCCCCTCGTCGGTCAGCGGCGCGCGTCTCCCCAGCCCATCACCGGGCAGACCCGGTCGCAGCAGGTATACCGCCGATCGGGTGATACGTGGAGGTGTCGGTGCGTCAGTTCGGCGAGAGCCGGAAGTTCATCTGGCCGAAGCCCACCATGTCCCCGGCCCGCACCACGACCGCGCCCGTCACCCGGCGCCCGTTGACCGTGGTGCCGTTGGTGGAGCCGAGGTCGCGCAGCACCCACAGACCGCCCTGCAGGGACAGTTCGGCGTGCAGGCGGGAGACCGTCTCGTGGCTGAGCCGCAGCCCGTTCACCGGGTCGCGTCCGATCCGCAGCGGCTGCGGTCCCGGGAGGGGCAGGAGCAGCTTGGGCAGCCGCTCGGCCCGCCAGGCGCGGCGGATGCTCACGGTGAACGCGGACATCCTCTCGACCACGCCCACCACCCGCCGGGTCCAGGGCGACTCGCTCGTCAGGTCCGCGGTGAGCAGGGCGAGTTCGTCGGAGTGCCGGGCGGCGAGCGCCCGCTCCATGCGGAACACGAAGGTGTCGTGCGACAGACGCCCCTGGGCGGCACCCTCGCGGAGCACCGCGAGCGCGCGGTCGCGCTCGGCGTCGGTGAGCCGGGGGGCGTCCGGCGGACCGGCCGGCGGATTGGCCGGGAGCTCGAAGGGTGTCGTCACCCTGTGATTGTCGGACGGACGGCCCCGGGGTGTCCAGAAGGGCCCCGAATTCTCGGAGGCGCCCCGCCCACCTGCGCTGATACGGTCTGCCGATTCGACTACCAGGGGGACCCCCGTACATGACTGTTGTCGTCCGACCGCTCGCCGGACCCGACGAGCTCGACCTCTTCCAGCGTCTCGACTACGTGCTCGACCACGAGCTCGCCGAGGACCTGGCCACCGGCCGCCGCCGCCCCGACTGGATGTGGGTGGCGCTGCGCGGCGACCGTCTGCTCGGACGGATCTCGTGGTGGACCGGGCAGGAGGGCGCCGGCCCGCAGGCGCTCGACTTCTTCGACCTGGACCCGGCGCTCCCGGCGGACGAGGCGGCGGCGGTCGGCCTGCGCCTCCTGGAGACGGCGACCGCCGCCGTCGTCCCGGCGGGCGCGGCCCGCCCCGAGTTCGGCCGGTTCATACCGGCGGACTGGCGCGAGGTCCCGGAGACCCGCGCGGCGCTGGAGACGCTCTTCGGCGTGCTGACGGCCTCGGGAGCCCGGCCGCTGGTGGAGCGGCTGCGCCTGGAGTGGCGGGCGGGCGGGCCCGTGCCGGAGCCGGCCGGACGGCTGGTGTTCCGCCCGGTCCGGGACCGCGAGGACCTGCTCGCGCTGATGGCCCCGGTCATGGAGGGCACCCTCGACGCGCACGGGCAGGCGGACCTCGCGAGCGGCCTCTCGCCGCGCGAGGCGGCCGAGCTGCACTACGACGAGGAGCTCGCGCACTTCTCGACGCCCCGTGACTGGTGGCGGATCGCGGAGCTGCCGGGGACCGGGGAGCCGGTCGGCTTCGTCGTCCCCGCGCGCAACAACTACCACCCGATCATCGCGTACCTGGGTGTTCTGCCGGCCCATCGCGGCCACGGCCACATCGACGAGATCCTCGCCGAGGGGACCCGGATCCTCGCCGCCGAGGGCGTGCCCACCATCCGGGCCGCCACCGACCTGGGCAACGTCCCCATGGCGAAGTCCTTCGCCCGCGCGGGGTACGTGACCTTCGAGCGCGCGGTCAACTACGTGTGGGACGCCCCGCCGCAGCACTGACGCAAGATCGCCGATGCGTCGGGCGGGGCGTGCCTCCGGCTGCCAGGATGGTCCCGTAGCCGTTGACCAGTCGACGAGGGGACCGTCCCGTGCTGTTCGAGGTGTGGGCGCCGCACGCCCGTGACCGGGTGACGCTGGAGCTCGACGGCAATGGCCACCCGCTGGAGCGGGACGCCGAGCGCCCGGGCTGGTGGACCGGCGTCGCCCCCGCGGCGGACGGCGCCCGCTACGGCTTCTCCCTCGACGACGGCCCCCTGCTGCCGGACCCCCGGGCCCGGCGCCTGCCCGACGGCCCGGACGGTCTCGCCGCGGTCGTCGACCACGACGCGTACACCTGGCGGAACGCCGCCCCCCGGCTGCGGATGCGCAGCGGCGTCCTGTACGAGCTGCACGTCGGCACCTTCACCCCCGAGGGCACCCTCGACTCGGCGGCGGAGCGGCTCGGGGAGCTCGCCGGGCTCGGCATCACCCATGTGGAGCTGATGCCGCTGTGCCCGTTCCCCGGGGTGCGCGGCTGGGGGTACGACGGGGTGGCGCCGTGGGCGGTCCACGAGCCGTACGGCGGACCCGAGGCGCTCAAGCGCTTCGTGGACACGGCCCACGGCCTCGGCCTGGGCGTGGTCCTCGACGTGGTGCACAACCACCTGGGCCCGGACGGCAACCACCTGCCGTCCTTCGGCCCGTACTTCACCGACGCCCACCACACCCCGTGGGGCGCGGCGGTCAACCTGGACGCGCCCGGCTCGGACGAGGTCCGGGCGTACTTCCTGGGCAGCGCGCTCGCCTGGCTGCGCGACTACCGGATCGACGGGCTGCGGCTCGACGCGGTGCACGCCCTCGCCGACACCCGGGCGCTGACCTTCCTGGAGGAGCTGTCGGCGGCCGTCGACGAGCTCGCCAGGGAGCAGGGCCGACAGCACTTCCTGATCGCCGAGTCCGACGCGGGCGACCCGCACACCACGACCCCCCGCGCGAACGGCGGCCTCGGCGTCCACGCGCAGTGGAACGACGACTTCCACCACGCCCTGCACACCGCCCTGACCGGCGAGTCGCAGGGCTACTACGCGGACTTCGCGCGCGCCCCGCTCGCCGCGCTCGCCAAGACCCTCACCCGGGTCTTCTTCCACGACGGCACCTACTCCAGCTTCCGTGGCCGCCACCACGGGCGCCCGGTGGACCGCGAGCGGACCCCCGCGCACCGCTTCCTCGGCTACGCCCAGACCCACGACCAGATCGGCAACCGGGCGACCGGCGACCGCCTTTCGGCCACCCTCTCCCCCGGCCTGCTCGCCTGCGCGGCCGCCCTCGTCCTGACCGGCCCCTCGGTGCCGATGCTGTTCATGGGCGAGGAGTGGGGGGCGCGGACGCCCTGGATGTACTTCACGGACCACACCGACCCCGAGCTCGCGGAGGCCGTCCGGCGCGGCCGGCGCAGGGAGTTCGCGGCGCACGGCTGGGCGGAGGAGGACGTCCCCGACCCGCAGGACCCCACCACCCGCGACCGCTCGGTCCTGGACCGCACCGAGCGCGAACGCGACCCGCACAAACGGCTGCTCGCCTGGTACCGCGAGCTGATCGCGCTCCGCCGCACCCTCCCGGACCTCACCGACCCCGACCTGGCCGGGGTGAGGGTGGCGTACGACGAGGAGGCCCGCTGGCTGGTGTTCCGGCGCGGTGACGTCCGGGTGGCGGTCAACCTGGCGCGGGGGCCGGCCGAGATCCCACTCGGCTCCAACGGCCGCGACCGGGTCCTCGCCGCCTGGGACCGCACGGAGCCCCCCGGCCGCGACGGCCTGCTGCGGCTGCCGGCGGAGTCGGCGGTGATCCTGACGGACGGCTGAGGGCGGCGCCGCCAGGAGGGCATGACCTCCACGGCGAGCGGGCTCGCCACCACGCAGCGCGGAAGGCCGTGCAACGCGGCGGGCGCCTACTCGACGATCGCCATCTCCCGCGGCGTGTTGTTGAAGCGGTGGCCGGAGCCGTCTGCCGTGAGGGTCACGATGTCCTCGATGCGCACGCCGAAGCGGCCCGGCAGGTAGACGCCCGGCTCGATGGAGAAGCACATGCCGGGGACGACCGGGCGCTGTTCGCCCTCGATCATGTAGGGCGGCTCGTGGGTGGTGACGCCGATGCCGTGACCGGTGCGGTGGATGAAGTACTCGCCGTAGCCGGCGTCCGTGATGACCTTGCGGGCGGCCCGGTCCACGTCCTGGCAGGCGATCCCGGGGCGGACCGCCTCGAACCCGGCCTGCTGGGCCTCCCGTACGAGGTCGTGGACGCGCCGCTCCTCGTCGGTGGGCTCGCCGACGTGCACGGTGCGGGTGGTGTCGGAGCCGTAGCCGTGCTTGAGACCGCCGAAGTCGAGGACGACCATGTCGCCGCGCTCGATGGTCCGGTCACCGGCCTCGTGGTGCGGGTTGGCGCCGTTGGGGCCGGAGCCGACGACGGTGAAGTCGACCTGGGAGTGGCCGAACTCGATGAGCAGCCGGGCCAGGTCGGCGGCCACCTCGGTCTCCTTCCGGCCGGCGAAGCGGACCTTGAGGATCTCCCCGTACGCCCGGTCGGCGGCGGCCCCGGCGGCGGCGATCCGGGCCAGTTCGTGCTCGTCCTTGACCGCCCGCAGCATCGGCAGGGCCTCGGTGAGCGACACGTACGAGGTGGTGGGCAGCGTCTGCTGGAGGCCGAGCAGGTGCATGGCCCAGGCGTTGTCGCTGACGCCGAAGCGGCCCTCGACGTCGAGCAGCGGCGCGGTGACCGCGTACGGGTCCTTGCCGTCGGTCCAGTCCCGCAGGGTGAGCGCGGGGGCGCCGACGGCCTTCTCCGCGTCCGGGGCCTCCAGGGTGGGGACGACGAGCACGGGGTCCTGGCCGGGGGCGATGACGAGGACGGTGAGGCGCTCGGTGATCGCGGTGGGCTGGTAGCCGGTCAGGTAGACCAGGTCGGGGCCGGGTGCGACGAGCACGCCGGCGAGTCCCGCCTCGGCGGCGGAGTCGGCGGCGCGGGCCATCCGGGCCCGGTAGTCCTCGGCGGTGAAGGGGGCGGGTGCGGTGCTCTCGGACATGGGGGATCTCCTCCTCGACGTACAGCATCCTGCCCGGCCCGGGCGGCGGGCGCGACCGGTCAGCCGCGCTCGCCGGACCGTCCGGGGCCCCGCACGATGAGCCGTTCCAGGAGTTCCTGGAAGTCGTCGCCGACGACGATCCGCAGCTGGCCGTCCTCCTCGGCGTGCTCGCTGAGCTGGGTGAGCGTCCCGGCCCGCCACCAGAAGACGTACGGGCTGATGGCGCCCGGCGTGTCCTCGTAGCCGGAGGCGGCGAAGGAGGCCATCGCGCCGAGCGCGGGCACGATGCTGGTGTCGCGGATGGGGTGGAAGGCGAGCTGGTGCCGGAAGGGCAGCGCGACCAGCGCGCCGTCCTCGCCGAGCGCCCGGCCGGTGACCCGGCGGACGACGGCGTCGAGGTCGAGCACCCGGCTGGCCGTGTAGAAGGAGTCGCCGAGGATGACCTCGAAGCGCATGCCGTCGGTGTCCTTGACGGTCTCGTGCCCCTCCACCGGCAGGTCGCGCAGGTTGTGGAGGGCCCGCTCGCGCAGCCGCGCGGGGTCGCCGAGGCGTTCGAGGGCCTCATCGGTGAGCGTCATCACGCTCTCCGGCAGGTCGAGGGCCAGCACCTCGTACAGGCCGGGGGCGACCGTACGGGCGTAGCCGAAGGTGCCGGGGTCGATGCCCTCGCCGCTGACCACCCGCGGGTAGAGCTGGGCGCGGATCTGCTCGGGCGGCAGGGTGTCGAGGGCGGAGGGCCCGTCCAGGGCGCGCACCCACAGCCGCACGTGGCGGCGGACCAGCTCGGGCCAGACGGGGGTGCCGCGGGGGTCCTGGTGGCAGACGGCGGCGAGGGTGCCGAGGCCGAAGCGGCGCCCGGAGTCGTCGGTCACGGCGTCGGCGTACACGGTCACTTCGAGCCCGAGTTCCGCGAAGGCCTCGCGGACCCGGCCGCGGAAGAGGGCGGCCTCGCGCTCGGAGAAGTACGAGAAGCCCGGGTCCCTGGGGGCGTCCTCGTCGTCCCTCCTGGGCCCTCGCCGGAACCACCCCACGTCCGCCCGCCTCTCGTCGTCCGTACCCGTTCGGGTCAGACTAGCGAGTGGCCGGGGGCGGGGCACCGAGTCGGGCGATCAACTCGGCGGCGAGGCCCGTGGGTTCACCGTTCGGACGCAGGAGCTCGGTGCGGTGGACCAGCCGCGGCGCGGTGAGCGGCACGGCGGCGGCGCCCGGGATCCCGGCGGCCGCCGAGAAGGGCAGCAGGGCCAGCCCGTGGCCGGCGGCCGCCAGGGCGGCGACGGTCCGGGCGTCGGTGCCCTCGTAGCGCAGGGCGGGCCGGAAGCCGTGGCCCGCGGGCCCGGCGTGGGCGGCGCGCAGCCGGTCGAGCGGGAAGGCCGCCCCGGGGGCGTCGAGCCAGCGGGCGTCGACGAGATCGGCGAGCCGGAGCCCGGGGCGCCCGGCGAGCGGGTGGCCGGCGGGCAGGACGACGGCGAGCGGCTCCTCGGCGACCCGCCGGGCGGTGTACGGGGCGACGTCGGGGAGCCGCAGCGGGTCGCTGGGGGCGGCGATGCCGTCGACGAGCCCGAGGTCGGCGTCCCCGGTGGCGACGGCGGCCGGCACCTCGTCGCGGGGCAGCGTCCGCAGGGTGACCCCGGTGGCCGGCAGCGCGGCGAGGGCGTGCGGCGACAGGGCCAGCGGGGCGGCGACGAGGGTGAGCGTCTCGCGGGGCGCGGCGGCGAACCGCGCGAGGTCGGCCCGGGCCGCGTCGAGCCGCAGCAGCAGCGAGCCCGCGTGCTCCAGGAGCCGTTCACCGGCCGGGGTCGGGCCGACGGGCCTGCGGGTGAGCAGCGGGAGGCCGAGGTCCGCTTCGAGCGCGGCGATGTGCTGGGAGACGGCGGACTGGGTGTAGCCCAGCGTCCGGGCCGCCTCCGAGAAGGAGGCGAGCCGGGCGACGGTGAGGTACGTGCGCAGGAGGTGGGGGTCCATGGGGGGCGGCTCGGGTCAGGAGGCGTCGGGCTCGGCGCGCAGCAGCGCCCGGGCGTAGTGCGCGAGGGAGCGGTTGTAGCGGGGCAGCAGCGGGGCCAGGGCGCCGAGCGCGAGGGAGGCGGCCTCGCGGTCGCGGCCGGTGTCGGCGAGGGCGAGCGCGAGGAACGCGTCGACGGCGCCGGCCAGGGCGGTCTCGTCGGCGTCGAGCCGCTCGGCGGGGATCGCCCGTTCCTCGGTGAGGAGTTCGACGCTCAGGTCGGGACGGCCGAGGTTGCGCAGGCTGCTGGCGAGCTGGACGACGGCCCGGCGCCGCCGCAGCCCCGTGAGGCCGCCGTCGAGCGCCCGGCGGTAGAGGCCCACGGCCTCCTCCGGGAGCCCGGTGGAGTCGTGGGCGGCGCCGCGCTCGAAGAGGGCGGCGGGGTCGTCGGCCGGGCGCTCGTCGGCGAGTTCGGCGATCCGGGCGCGGAAGGCGGCGGGATCCTCGTACGTGTCGAGCGCGGCCCAGAGGGCGTCGACGCGGCGCTCCCAGTCCCCGGTGTCGCTGCTGGTCGTCATGGCGTCAGCCTACCGACCGCGAGATCAGTGATCGTGATGGAGAGTGCAGGAATCATCGTTGGACGTGAACGTGAGCGGGCGCCGAGCATGGTGGCCATGAACTCCATCTCAGCCGCCACCGGCACCCTGCCGCCCGCCCGCCCCGCCGGAGCCTCCCGGACCCCCCGGATCGCCCTGGTCGGGGACCGCTCCCCGCACGTGAAGTCCCACGTCCGCGTCCCGCTGCTGCTCGACGCGCTGGCCGAGCGGGACGGGCTCGTCCTCGACGCGTACTGGATCCCGTCCGGCGACGCGGTGGAGCCCGGCGCGGTGAGCGGCTTCGACGCGGTGTGGCTGCTGCCGGGCAGCCCGTACGCGAGCGAGGCCGGGGCGCTCGCGGCGATCCGCACGGCGCGCGAGGAGGGCATCCCGTTCCTCGGGACCTGCGCCGGATTCCAGCACGCGCTGGTCGAGTTCGCGCGCAACGTGTGCGGTCTGGAGCGGGCCGCGCACGCCGAGAACGACCCCGGGGCGGACCCGGAGGACCTGCTGCTCGCCCCGCTCGCCTGCTCGCTCATCGGCCACGAGGGCGCGGTGCGGGTGACGCCCGGCTCGCTCGCGGAGTCGGTGTTCGGCGCGGAGCGGACCACCGAGCGCTACCACTGCGCGTACGGCCCGGACGGCCGCCACCTGGACACGCTGGAGCGGCACGGGATGCGGTTCACCGGCGCGGACGACGAGGGGCAGATCCGGATCGCGGAGCTGCCCGGCCACCCCTTCTTCCTGGCGACCCTGTTCCAGCCGGAGCTGGCGGGCGACGGCAGCAGGCCGCACCCGGTGGTGCGGGCGCTCGCCCGGGCGGCCGGGGTGCGCGCGGCGCGCTAGCGCGCTCCGGCGGGGGCGGACGCGGGTACGGGGGCGCCGAAGTCGACCTCGGCCGCGGGCAGCACGCGGATGCTGCGGCCGGGGAAGTCGAGGTGCCGGAAGATCTCGTTGTGGTGGGCGACGGACCGGTCGGGCTCGGCGTACGGCCCGTCGGCGCCGCGCACCGAGGTCGTGTGCCCGTCGGCGACGAGGACGAGGTCGTAGCGGCGGCTGAGGGCCTGCCGGGCCGTGGTGTCGACGCAGATCTCGGTGGCGAAGCCGGTGACGAGGAGCTCGGTGACGCCGAGGGCGGCGAGGGCGGCGTCGAGCTCCGTGTCGAGGAAGCCGTCGGCACTGGTCTTGGCGATGACGGACTCGCCGTCCTCCGGGGCCAGTTCGGGGACGATCCGCCAGCCGTCGCTGCCGGGCGCCAGCTCGCCGCCGGCCGGTCCGTGGTGCTGCACGGTGACGACGGGCACCCCGGCGGCGCGGGCCCGGGCCCGCAGCCCCGCGATCACGGCGATGGTCTCGGGGGCGCGGTGCGCGATCTCGGCGAGGGCGTTCTGCATGTCGATGACGAGGAGCGCCGGCGCGTGGGTCATGGGGTCACCGTACGCGCCCACCCGGCGCAGGCCTTCACTCCCCCCGCACCACCAGGTGCGCCCGCCCCCTCCCGCGTTCCACGAGGCGGGCGTTGGCCTCGTCGGAGTCGGCCACCCAACGGCGGGCGTGCTCCTCGTCCTTGCCGAAGCGGACGTGGCGGGCGACGAGCCGGGGGACCCGGCGGCCGGCGTCGAGGTCGAGGTACCAGGCCTCGTCGAGGAGCGGGAGCACGGCGGCCCAGGGGCCCTCGTCGTGCAGGAGGTAGTTCCCCTCGGTGATCACCAGCGGGACCTCGGGCGGCACCGCCGTCGAGCCGGCGACGGGCTCCTCCAGGGAGCGGTCGAAGGCGGGCGCGTAGACGGTGGTGCCGGGCTCGGCGGCGCGCAGCCGGGCGAGCAGGGCGACGTACCCGGCGGCGTCGAAGGTGTCCGGGGCGCCCTTGCGGCCGGCCCGCCCCAGCCGCTCCAGTTCGGCCTGGGCCAGGTGGAAGCCGTCCATGGGCACGAGGACGGCCCGCCCGTCGAGCCGGGCGGCCAGCCGGGCGGCGAGGGTCGACTTGCCGGCGCCGGGCGGCCCGGCGATCCCGAGCACCCGCCGTCCTCCGGCGTCGGCGAGCGCCGCGGCCCGCTCGACGAGCCGGTCCAGTCCCGTCTCCAGTCCCGTCTCCAGTCCCGTCGTGTCCATGCGGGGCATTGTCGCACCGCGCGTCCGTTGGCGTCGGCGACGTCATACGTATTACGTTTCCCTCATGAGCGACCTGCCCCCCGCCCTGCCCGCCCTCGCACTGGTCACCCTCGTCGTCCGCGACTACGACGAGGCCGTCGACTTCTACACCCGCGCCCTCGGCTTCGACCTCGCCGAGGACACCGACCGCGGCGACGGCACCCGCTGGGTCGTCGTCCGCCCGCGCGGCGCCCACGGCACCGGCCTGCTGCTCGCCCGTGCCAAGGACGAGGCCCAGGCGGCGGCCGTCGGCGCCCAGACCGGCGGCCGGGTCGGCTTCTTCCTCCACACCGACGACTTCGCGCGCGACCACGCCCGGATGACCGCCGCCGGCGTCCGCTTCCTGGAAGCCCCGCGCCACGAACCGTACGGTTCGGTCGCCGTCTTCGAGGACCTGTACGGCAACCGCTGGGACCTCCTCCAGCCGGCCCCCTCCGGAGCCTGACCCCGGCCCGCACGGACGCGCCCGGCGGATCTCAGCCGTCGGACGCGCACCGTGCGGTTTCGGTCAACGGGCCCGCCCTGCGGCCGACTTCGCGCGGGGTGGGGATGAGGGTACCGTACCGGGAGATGGTTGACGCGGGCGGCGGCACCGGGCCCCGCTCGAAGAGCCGTACCGGCGGGGTGCACACCGCGCAGGTCCCGCAGGGCCCGGCA
This sequence comes from Streptomyces showdoensis, assembly GCF_039535475.1. Lineage (NCBI taxonomy): Bacteria > Bacillati > Actinomycetota > Actinomycetes > Kitasatosporales > Streptomycetaceae > Streptomyces > Streptomyces showdoensis. The sequence goes on from NZ_BAAAXG010000028.1 coordinate 95,875, forward strand.
CCGGGCTCCTCCCCTCCCCCGGTCCCCCCTCCCCCGGCCTCCTCACCGGAAGGCGCAGGAGGCACCGAGGGCACGGAAGGACGGGAGGGCGCCGCCCCGGGCTCCCTCCCGGGCGCCGCCGCGAGCTCCCTCCCGGGCGCCGCCGCGAGCTCCTTCCCGAGCGTCGCCCCGGGCTCCCTCCCGAGCCGCACCGCCTCCCCTTCGCCCACGCCCTCCTCCGGCTCCCCCGCCGCCTCCGCCTCCAGCCCGTCCAGGGCCGCGCCCAGCTGCCGCAGGGCCTCGCGGGCCGCCGCGATCAGCCCGCCGAGCTCCTCGCCGGCCGCCGGGTCCGGGCGGACGAGGAGCCGGTTGCGGACCAGCACCCGGTGGATCGTGGTCCGCGAGGGCGCGTCCGGCACACCCAGCCGGTCGAGGGCCCCGCGCAGCCGTCCCGCACCCCAGTCCGGGTGCCGTTCGCGCAGCGAACAGATCAGCGCCTCCACCGCGGGCGGGATCCGCGCCGGGCTCTCGTGCGGGCGCCGGGACCGGTCCGCCAGACCGCCCTCGCCGTGCGCCGCGTACCGCTTCCGCCAGGCGTAGAGCGTCTGGCGCGAGACGCCGTGGCGGCGCGCGACCTCGGCGACGGGCCGCCCGGCGAGCACCTCCCGCACGGCCCGGTGGCGCTGTGCCGCGCTCACGTGTCGGGTCACCGATCCCCCTCCCTCGCGTCGGAGCGCTCCGGTCCGACTCCCGTCTAACGGTGTAGACCACGGCACGTTTCAGCGATGTCTCCGTTCCGCCGGAACCATGTCAGGAATGTCGTGGAACTCCTGACACGGGACCCCCTCCAAAACCCCCGGGAAGGTAATTGGACATTAAACCTTGCAGCGTTGACACCGCTCCGCGCCGCTGACGAGTATCGGTGCCGCTCCGCACCGTCGTACGGAGTTCCTGAAACACCAGGAAACGGGAGGGAACATGGAAGAGCGCAATTCGCTGCGGCCGGACGAGATCGAGGTCTCGCCGTCCCCGATCGCGACGCCCGACTTCGTGATCTCGGACAACGACCCGACCGACCCGGTCTTCGTGATCGCCGACAACGACCCGTCGGACCCGGTGATCTGACCGCATGGCCGTGACCCACGGCGGGTGGAAGGCTGCGCCCCAGGCGCAGCCTTCGCTCGGCCTCAGCAGCCTCCTGTCCCCCGTGACCCCCGACGAGTTCAAGCGCTCCTACTGGGAACGGGAACCCCTGGTCGTCCACCGGGAGAATCCCGACCATTACGCGGCTTCACTGAGTTTCCGCGATGTCGACCATATTCTTTCGACTTCCAGCGTCCGTTCCTCCGAACTCAAGGTCGTGGTGAACGGGCAGGAGATTCCGCTCGTCGAAATGGCCGCGTCGGGACCCGGCGGTCCGAGCAATGGACTCGAAGTCCTCTACGACCTCTACCGGCGCGGCTCGACCGTCGTCTTCAAGTTCCTGCACGAGCGCTGGGAGCCGCTCGGCCGACTGTGCCGCACACTGTCGGGCGAGTTCAGCGCCGGGTTTCAGGCGAACGCCTATCTGACCCCGGCCGGCGCCCAGGGCCTCACCAGCCACTACGACACCCACGACGTCTTCGTGCTCCAGGTGTGGGGGTCGAAGCACTGGCGGCTGTACGAGTCGCCGGACGAACTGCCGCTGGCCAACCAGCCGTACCGCAGGCCGAAGGACGGCCCCGGCGCCCCGGTCCGCGAGTTCGACCTGCGGCCCGGCGACCTGATGTACATGCCGCGCGGCACCGTGCACGACGCCACCTCCAACGACGAGGCCTCGCTGCACATCACGCTCGGCGTGCTGCCGGTGCTCTGGTCGACGGTGCTCAAGGACGCCCTGGACCGGGCCATCGAGGGCGACCCCCGCTACCGGGCCGCCCTGCCGCCGGGCTTCGCGCTCGACCCGGAGCTCCGGGCCGGGGCCGCCGCGACCCTCGCGGAGCTGCTGGCCTCGGTCGCCGGCTCCGTCGACCCCGCCGACCTCGTCGAACGGGCCGCCAGCCGGGCCCTGGTGGGCCGCCGTCCGGTCCTGGACGGACACCTGCTCGACCTGGAGGGGCTGCGCACGCTCGGCCCCGACACCCGGGTGCGGCGCCGGGCCGAGCTGCTGTGGTCGCTGCGGCCGGAGGACACGGGCCTCCAGCTGGAGTTCCACGGCAAGGTGGTGCGCCTGCCGGCCAGGATCGAGCCCGAGCTGCGGTACGTGCTCGACGCCCGGGCCCCGTTCACGGCCCGCGACGTCACCGGCCGGCTCGACGTCGAGGGCCGCCTGGTCCTGGTCCGCCGGCTGGTCCAGGAGGGTCTGCTGACCCTGGCGTGAGCCGACCGGGTCCGGCCCGGCCGGGTCCGGGCCGCCCCGGCCGGGCCGGACCCGGCCACGCCCTCGGCCCGGACCCGGCCGCGGACCCCTACTCCTCGTACCGGCCGCCGAGGTGTTCCGCGAGGAAGCGTTCGGCGGCCGCGTGGAACGCCAGTCGGTTGCGGGGCCGGACGAAGCCGTGCCCCTCGTCGGGAAAGAGCAGGTACTCATGGGGAACGCCGCTCCTGCGCAGCGCGGCGACCAGCTGCTCCGACTCCTCGCGCCGCACCCGTGGGTCCCGTGCCCCCTGGCCGATGAGCAGCGGGATCCGGATGCGGTCGGCCGCGAACAGCGGGGAGCGGGCGCGCAGGAACTCCGCGTCGGTCTCCGGCGAGCCGACCCGGCGGCGCAGCATCGCCGCCATCGGCCCCCAGGTCGCGGGCACGGACTCGATGAAGGTGAGCAGCGAGGAGGGAGCGGCGACGGCGACGGCGCACCGGTAGTCGCCGGGCGTGAAGGCCGCCCCGGCGAGCGCCGCGTAGCCGCCGTAGGAGCCGCCGTAGATCGCGACCCGGTCCGGGTCGGCGTGCCCGAGGCCGACGGCGTGGCGGACGGCGTCCTGGAGGTCGTCCTGCATCCGTCCGCCCCATTCGCGGTCGCCGGCGCGGGTGAACTCCTTTCCGTAGCCGGTGGAGCCGCGGAAGTTGACCTGGAGGCAGAGGTAGCCGCGGTCGGCGAGCCATTGCGCCTCGGCGCGGAAGCCCCACTGGTCGCGGGTCCACGGTCCGCCGTGGACGCTCAGGACGGTCGGCAGCCGGTCGCGGCCCGCGCCCGGCGGGAAGGTGAGGTAGCCGTGGACGCGCAGCCCGTCGCGGGCGGCGAAGGAGAAGGGTTCGACCCGGGCGAGCGGGCGCCCCTCCAGGGCCGGGAGATGGCTGAACAGGTACTCGGTGCGGGCCGCCCGGCCGGCCCCGCCCCGGTGCAGCACCCGGAAACCGGCGGGCGCGTCGTCGGTGTTGTGCTGGACCAGCCAGTGCCGGTCGGCGCGGTCGCGGCCCAGCACGCTCACGTCGCCGGGGGCGGCGGCCCGCAGCGCCGCGAAGTCCGCCGCGAGGGACGGGTCGAGGAGTTCGAGGTCGTTGCGGGCGCGCCGGACGAGGACGAACTGCGGCTCCCCGGTGACCGGGTGGGCGCCGACGCCCTCGACGTCGTGCGCCGGGTCCGCGTACACCTCCTCCGTCGCGCCGGTCACCGTGTCCAGGCGCAGCAGCCGGGCGGTGTCGGAGCCCTCGGAGGAGAGCAGCAGCAGCGTCCGGCCGCCGGTGGTGAAGCCGAACGGGCGCAGCGCCGGGGCGTCCTCGGGCCCGGCCCGGTGCAGCTCGCGCCACGGCGCCGCCGCACCGTCCCGCACGAGCAGGCTGACGGAGCCGTCCGGGTGCGGCCGCAGCGCGCCGCGCACGAGCAGCCGGTCGTCGGCGATCCAGCGGCTGAAGCCCTCGTCGACGGCGGCGAGTTCGAGCTCCCCGGTCGCCGGGTCGAGCCGGTAGGCGTCGTGCACGGCCGGGTCCCGCAGGTTGAGCCCGACGAGCAGCCGGTCGGGGCGGCGCGGGTCGAGGGAGACGATCCTGGCCTGGACCCCCTCGTAGGGGGTGAGGTCGCGGGCCGAGCCGGGCCCCTCGGCGGGGTCGACGGCGTACAGGTGGGTGTTCTCGTCACCGTCCCGGTCCTGGACGTACAGGATGTGCCGCCCGTCGCCGGACCAGGCGAAGGCGCGGACGCCGCGGCCGGCGTCGGCGGTGACGGGGCGGAAGTCCCGCGCGCGCCAGGGCCCGGCGTGCACGTTGAGGACGCCGGAGGCGGCGGGCGCGAGGAAGGCCAGCCGCTCGCCGTCGGGGGCGAGGGCGGGGCTCATGCGGTGCGGGTTGCCGAAGAGCACGGATCGCGGGATGAGGGGCGCCGGGGACGGCGTCGCCGGAGTGGGCGGTGCGGCCGGAGTGGGCGGTGCGGCCGGCGCGTTCGACGTGCTCGTCGCGGTGGGCAGGTCCGGCGTGTTCGTCATGGAGCACGTCCTGTCGTGTGGGGCCATGCGGCGGGCGAGCGGGAGGAGTGCTGATGCGGCAGATGGTGTTCACGGCCCGGGAGGCGGCGAGCAGTGGCGGCAGCGGTCTGACCGGCCCCGTCGACTTCCCCGTCCCGGGCGGCCCGGAGGGGTCCGGGCGGCGCGGTCCGGTGGCCGCGCTGCGGGGCGCGGGGCGCGCGACGGCCCGTACGGTGGCCGGGCTCGGCCGGGTGCTGGCGCTGGTGTGGGCGGCGAGCCCGGGGCTCACGACGGCGCTCGCGCTCTCCACGGTCCTGGTCGGGCTGGTCCCGGCGGCGGTCGCGATCACGGCGCGGCTGCTCGTCGACACGGTGGTCCGGGGCGCCGCGCTCCACGGCTCGGGCCGCCCCGACCGCATCGGGCTCGCCGTGGACCTCCCCGGATTCACCTGGCACCCGCCCGCGACGACGACCGTGACGGCCCTGGTGGCGCTGGCCGCCGTGCAGTGCGGGGTGTTCGCGCTCAGCGCGCTCGCGACGGCGGTGCGGAGCATCGCCCAGCAGCTGCTGCAGGAGCGGGCGACGCAGAGCGTGCAGGTGCGGGTGATGGAGCACGCGGGCCGGCTGCCGCTGTCGTTCTTCGAGGACTCCGCCTCGTACGACCTGCTGCGCCAGGCCCAGCAGGAGGCGTCGACCCGGCCGGTGATGATGATCGGCGGGGCGTTCACGCTGCTCCAGCACACGGTGACCTTCGCGAGCATGGTGGGGCTGCTGTTCGGGCTCGGGCCGCTGGTCGCGGTGGTGGCGCTGCTCGCGCCCGTCCCGGCCTTCGTGTCCGACGCGCGGTACGGGATGCGCGGCTTCCAGGTGACGCTGTGGTCCTCGCCGATCCGGCGCCGGATGGAGTACCTGTCGCGGCTGGTGTCGACCGACGCGTACGCGAAGGAGATCAAGGTCTTCGGCCTCGCGCCGTTCCTGACCGAGCGCTTCCGGCTGCTCGGCGCGGCGGCCTACCGCGGCCTGCGCGGCGTGGTGACGGCCCGCCACCTCGTCGGCAACGCCTGGTCGTTGCTGACGACGCTGGCCGGGGCGCTGACGTACCTGTACGTGGCGCTGCAGGCGGTGCGCGGGCGGCTGAGCCTGGGCGACCTCATCCTCTACACCTCGGCGGCGACCGCCGTGGCCACCGCCGTCCAGGGCGTGTTCGGCGGCGCCTCCGGCATGTACGAGCACCATCTCTACCTGCGGAAGCTGTACGAACTCCTCGCCGTCGGCACCGGTTCCGAGGGCGGCCGGCCGCTGGAGGGCCCGGTGCGCGGCCATCTCGTCCTGGAACACGTCACGTTCCGCTACCCGGGCGCCGAGCGGCCGGCCCTCGACGACGTCTGCCTGGAGATCCCGGCCGGCGCCACGCTCGCCGTCGTGGGCCGCAACGGGGCCGGCAAGTCCACCCTGATCAAGCTGCTCTGCCGGCTGTACGAGCCGGACTCCGGCCGCATCCTCCTGGACGGCACGGACATCCGCGAGCTGGACCCGGAGGCGCTGCGGCGCCAAGTGGCGGCCATGTTCCAGGACTTCGTCACCTACCAGGCCACGGTCGCCGAGAACATCGGGCTCGGCGACCTGCCCGGCCTCGAGGACCCCGAGCGGATCGCCGAGGCGGCCGGGCGCGCCGGGGCCGCCGGGCTCGTCGAGCGGCTGCCGCAGGGGTACGGGACGGCGCTCGGCAAGTGGTTCGACACCGGGGTCGAGCTGTCCGGGGGCGAGTGGCAGAAGGTCGCGCTGGCGCGGGCGTTCATGCGCCGCGGGGCGCTGCTCGTCCTGGACGAGCCGACGTCGGCGCTCGACGCGGAGGCGGAGCACGAACTGTTCGCCCGGCTGCGGGAACTGGCCGCGGGCCGCACCACCGTCTACATCTCGCACCGCTTCTCGACCGTGCGGCGGGCCGACCTGATCGTCCTGATCGAGGACGGCCGGGCCACCGAACAGGGTACGCACGAGGAGCTGATGCGACTGGGCGGCTCGTACGCGCGCCTCTTCGCGCTCCAGGCGGCGGCGTACACGGACGCGCCCGGGGCGGGCGGGGCGAGCGGCGCGAGCGGGGCAGGTGAGGCGGGCGGGGCCGTCGCTCCGGCGGGTGCCGCGGCGCCCGGGCGGGCGGGGGCCGCCGTGCCCGTCACGGGACCTGGGCCAGGCGCCGCTCCTGGAACCGCCCCTGGAACCGGCCCCGGACCGGGCCCCGGTGCGGCCAAGGCCGCCGCCATCGCGGCCGCGCTCGCGGCGAAGGGGAAGATCGTCCCGTAACCAGGCCCGTAACCAGGCCCGTGACCGGGCCGGTGACCGGGTCCGCGACCCGGTCCGTGACCAAGCCTGTGAACCGGCCCGTGACCAAGCCTGTGAAACGGCCCGTGACCAAGCCTGTGAAACGGCCCGTGACCGGGCTCCCGTCGGCCCGGTCACGCCGGCACCGTGACCCGGACGACCAGCCCGCCGTCCGCCGGGGCGGTGAGGTCGACCGTGCCGCCGTGCGCGAGGGCGATGGAGCGGACGATGGACAGGCCGAGGCCCACGCCGTCGCCGCTGCGGGAGAGCCGCCGGAAGGGTTCGAGCAGGCTGTCGGCCTCCCCCGCCGGCACGACCGGCCCGGTGTTGCGCACGGTGAGCGCCCCGTCCGGCCCGGTGGCGACCTCGACCGACCCGCCGGGCACGTTGTGGCGCACGGCGTTCTGCACGAGGTTGCCGACGAGCTGGTGCAGCAGGACCGGGTCCCCGGTCACCGGCAGCGGCCGCAGGTCGAGGGCGAGCCGCAGCCCCGCCGTATGGATCGCCGGACGGCTCTGCCCGACCGCCTCGGCGGCGATCCGCGCCAGGTCGGCGGGCTCCCGCCGGTCGAGCCCCCGGTCGCTGGTGGCCAGGGTCAGCAGCCCCTCGATGAGCCGTTCGCTGCGCCGGTTGGTCTCCAGCAGCTCCTCCTGGATGCGGGGCAGGTCCTCCGGGCGGGCCCGGCCGAGCCGGATCTGGATCGCGGCCCGCTGCACGGCGAGCGGGGTGCGCAGCTCGTGGGAGGCGTTGGCGACGAAGCGGCGCTGCGCCTCGAAGGCCGCGTGGAGCCGGTCGAGGAGGGCGTCGAAGGTGTCGGCGAGGTTCTTCAGCTCGTCGTCGGGCCCGGTGAGCCCGATGCGCTCGTGGAGGGTGGCGGCGGACAGCCGCTGCGCGGTCGCGGCGATGGTGTGGAGGGGCCGCAGGGCGCGGCCCGCGACGAGCCAGCCGAGCGCCACGGAGACGACGAGCATGACCAGCAGGGCGAGCAGCGACATCATCAGCAGCTGGTCGAGGGCGTCCTCGCGGAGCCGCCGGGCGAGGGCGGCGACCTGCGCCTTGGACAGGGAGGGGGCGGTGTCGGCGTACGGGGCGTCCTTGGGGAGCACGAGGACGGTGGTGCCGGTGAGGCGTTCGCGGAAGAGCAGGTAGGTGAGGCCGAGCAGGAGCAGCCCGGTGACGGAGAAGAGTCCGCTGTAGAGCGCGGTGAGACGCAGCCGCAGGGAGCGCTGGCCGGGCCGGGGGACGCGGAGGGCGGTCACGGGGGCCCTCAGATCCGGTAGCCGCTGCCGGGCAGCGTCTCGATGAGCTGGGGTTCGCCGAGCTTGGCGCGCAGCTTGCTCATGGTGATGCGGACGGCGCTGGTGAAGGGGTCCGCGTTCTCGTCCCAGGCGCGTTCGAGGAGCTCCTCGGTGGAGACGACGGCCCCTTCGGCGGCGAGCAGGACCTCCAGGACGGCGAACTCCTTGGGCGAGAGCCGCAGATAGCGTCCGTCGCGGAAGGCCTGGCGGCGCGGGGTGTCGAGGGTGATCCCGGCCCGTTGGAGGACGGGCGGCAGGGCGCGGGTGGCGCGCCGCCCCAAGGCCTGCACGCGGGCGACGAGTTCGGGGTACTCGAAGGGCTTGGACAGGTAGTCGTCGGCGCCGAGCGCGAACCCGGCGACGAGGTCGGTGGTCTGGCCCGCCGCGGTGAGCATGAGGATCCGGGTGCGGGCCTCGGAGGCCACGACCTCGCGGCAGACCTCGTCCCCGTGGGTGCCGGGCAGGTCGCGGTCGAGGACGAGGACGTCGTAGTCGTTGACGGTGAGCCGTTCGAGGGCCGCGTCGCCGTCGAGGGCCACGTCGACGGCCATGCCGTGGGCGCGCAGCCCCTCCGCGACCAGCTCCGCGAGCATCCGTTCGTCCTCCGCCACCAGTACCCGCATGTGCGCGTCCTTCCGTCGTCACTCGTCACGCCTCGGCCCGCGGACCACGGCCCTCGGCCCGTACGGCACTTCGTGATACCCGTCGCGATGTTTCGCCACCGTATGCGGGTACGGAGACGGCCCGGCAACCCCGCCCTCGGTACATCTGTCACCACGGAGCACCGAGGAAGGGAGCGCACATGGCGATCACGGGACGGATCCGGCACGGGGCCCTGGCGGTGGCCGCCCTCGCGGCCCTGGCCACGGGGTGCGGCGGCGGGGGCGGCGACACCCCGGGGGTGGCGAGCGGCGGTGGGACCAGGTCGGTGTCGGCCTCCGCCTCCGCGTCTCCCGGCGGCAGCCGGCAGGACCAGCTCGTGGCCTTCGCGGGCTGCATGCGCGAGCACGGCATCCAGGTGGCGGACCCGGCCCCCGGCGACGAGAACGTCCAGCTGCCGCCGGGCACCAAGGGCGACGGGCGGACCCAGAAGGCGCTCGCCGAGTGCCAGGGGCTGCTGGGCGCGGGGGGCAAGGAGGGGACGGACGCCACGGCCCAGGACAAGGCCGTCCGGCTGGCCCGGTGCCTGCGGGAGAATGGCCTCGACGTGGCGGACCCGGAGCCGGGCAAGCCGCTGCAGCTGAGCGGCGCGGCGAACGACCCGAAGGCGCGGGCCGCGATCACCGAGTGCAGGGCGTCGGTCCGGTGAAGGAGCCGCTGACCCTCCCCGCCGACGAGGAACACGGGAATCACGGGGACCACCGGGACCACGGGGACCATGGCGACCACGACGAGCACGACGAGCGCGCGGCGCGGCGGCCCGGGCGGGGCCGCCGGGGGTTCCTCCTCGGCGCCGCCGTGCTGGTCCTCGGCGCGGTCGCGGCCGGCGCGGTCGTGCTGTCCTCCCGTACGGACGGTCCGGCCGCCCCGGCCTCCGGACCGCGCACGGGCACCGCGACGGTGGTCCGCACCGACCTCGTGCAGAGCGAGCGGATCGACGGCACGCTCGGCTACGCCGGCGCCTACACGGTGACCGCGCCCCGGGCGGGCGGCATCGTGACCTGGCTGCCGGACGTCGGCGTGACGATCGCCCGCGGGCAGCGCGCGTACGCCGTGGACGGCGTCGCCGTGCCCCTGTTCTACGGCTCGACCCCGCTCTACCGCCCCCTGGAGGAGGGGGTGGACGACGGCCCGGACGTACGGGTCGTCAAGCGCAACCTGAAGGCGCTCGGGTACGGGGACGGGCTCGCCGACGACGCCCGTTTCACGTCCGGCACGGCGGAGGCGGTACGGGACTGGCAGGAGGACCGGGGCCGCGAGCGCACCGGGAAGGTGGCCCCCGGCGACGTGCTGGTGGAGCCGGGCGCCGTGCGGGTGACGGAGATCCCGGGCATCGTCGGGGCCCCGGCCGAGGGTCCGCTGCTCCGCCTCTCCGGCACCCGGCGGGTGGTGACGGTGGACATGCCGGTCGGGCGCCAGCAACTGGCCAGGGGCGGCGCCGCCGTGCGCGTACGGCTGCCCGGCGGGAAGGCGACGGACGGCAAGGTCTCCCGGGTGGGCACGGTGGCCCGGGCCGCGGCGACGGGCGGCCCGGACCGGCAGGCGTCGCAGGGCGCGGCGGGCGAGGCGACCGTGCCGGTCGAGGTGACGCTGTCGAAGCCCGCGGACGCGGGGGCGCTGGACGGCGCCCCGGTCCAGGTCGACTTCACGAGCGAGCGCCGCGACGACGTGCTCGCCGTCCCGGTCCCGGCGCTGCTGGCCCTGGCGGAGGGCGGGTACGCGGTGGAGACCCCGGAGGGCCGGCTGGTGCCGGTGACTCTGGGAGTGTTCGCACAGGGACGGGTCGAGGTCGCGGGCGCGGGACTGCGGGAGGGAATGCGGGTGGAGGTGCCACTGCCGTGACGGAGCACGTGAGGAGCGGCGCGGCCGGGTCCGCGGCCATCGGGGCGGCCGGCGCGACCGGGTCCGCGGCCATCCGGGCGGCCGGCGCGGCCGAGCCCGTGATCGCCCTGGAGGCGGTCTCCAAGACGTACCCCGGCGGCGTCCGCGCCCTGCACGGGGTCGACCTGACCGTCCGGGAGGGCGAACTCCTGGCCGTGGTGGGCCGTTCGGGGTCGGGCAAGTCGACGATGCTGCACCTGATGGGCACGCTGGACGCCCCGAGCGCGGGGCGGGTGCTGCTGCGCGGCCACGACGTGGCGACGCTGACCGACCGCCGGCTCTCGGCGGTGCGGGCGCGCTGGATCGGCTTCGTCTTCCAGCAGTTCTTCCTGTCGCCCGGCCGCAGCGCCGTCGACAACGTCGCCGAGGGGCTGCTCTACCACGGCATCCCGGCCCGGCGGCGCCGGGCGCTCGCCGTGGCCGCGCTGCGCCAGGTGGGCCTGGGGCACCGGCTCGACCACCGGCCGCACGAGATGTCGGGCGGCGAGCGGCAGCGGACGGCGATCGCCCGGGCCGTCGCGATCCGCCCTTCGGTGATCCTCGCCGACGAACCGACCGGCAACCTGGACTCGGCGGCGGGGGCGGGCGTGCTCGACCTGCTGCGGGAGCTGAACGCGCGGGGGACGACGATCGTGGTCATCACGCACGACCCGGGGCTCGCGGCGGTCCTGCCGCGCCGGGTGGAGGTGCTGGACGGACGGATCCGCTCCGATTCGGCCGGGGAGCGGCCGCCCGCGACCGCCGCCCGGGCCCACCCCCAGGCCGACACACAGGCCCGCCCCCGGGCCCGGACCCCTGACCCGGCCCCGGCCCCGGCGCCGGGGGTGATGCCGTGAGGACCCCGACCCCCCTCCCCCGCCCCGCCCGGATGCCGCCGGCCGACGTCCTGCGCGTGGGCCTGGTGGGAATGCGGGCCCGGCCCACCCGGGCGGTGCTGTCGGCCCTGGGCATCGCGATCGGGATCGCCGCGATGGTGGCGGTCCTCGGCATCAGCAACGCGGGCCAGGCCGAGCTGATGAACCGGATCAGCAGGCTCGGCACCAACCTGCTGACGGTCTCCCCCGGCCGGGACCTGTTCGGCGACGAGGCGCGGCTGCCGAAGGACGCGGTCGAGATGGTCCGCCGCATCGGCCCGGTGCAGTCGGTGACCGCGACCGGCGCGCTCCCGGGCGTGACGGTGCGCCGCACCGACCGCATCGACCCTCTCGCCGGCGGCGGGATCGGCGTCAGCGCGGCCCGCACCGATCTGCTCGGCACGATCGGCGGCACGGTACGGGAGGGCGAGTTCCTCAACGGGGCCACCGGACGCTACCCGGCGGTGGTCCTGGGCTCGGTGGCCGCCCAGCGCCTCGGCATCGACCGGACGGGCCGTCAGGTCTATCTGGGAGAACGGTGGTTCACCGTCACCGGGCTCCTCGACCCGGTGGCCCTGGCGCCGGAGATCGACCGCTCGGCCCTGATCGGCTGGGAGGCGGCGGGCACCCTGTTCGGCTTCGAGGGACATCCGACGACGGTGTACGAGCGTTCCCCCGACGAGTCGGTGGAGGCGGTCCGCGCGGTCCTGGCGGCGACGGCGAACCCGGAGAGCCCGCAGGACGTCAAGGTCAGCCGCCCGTCCGACGCGCTGGAGGCGCAGCTGGCGGCGAAGTCCGCGTTCACGTCGCTCTTCCTCGGGCTGGGTGCGGTCGCGCTGCTCGTCGGCGGCGTCGGGGTGGCCAACACGATGGTCATCTCCGTCCTCGAACGCCGCCCGGAGATCGGCCTGCGCCGCTCGCTGGGTGCGGGCCGGGGCCAGATCCGCCTCCAGTTCCTGACTGAGTCCGTGGCGCTCTCGGGCGCGGGCGGCACGGCCGGCGTGGCGCTGGGCGCGCTGGTCACGGCGGGCTGGTCGCTGTCTCAGGGCTGGCCGCTGGTACTGCCGGTGGACATCCTGCTGGCGGGCGTGACGGCGGCGGCCCTGATCGGCACGGCGGCGGGCCTCTACCCGGCGGGCCGCGCGGCCCGGCTGACGCCGACGGAGGCGCTGGGGGCGGTGTGACGCGCGGCCACGGGAGCTCCAGCCACCGGACGTACCAGTCACGGAAGCCGGGGCTGGGGCCGGGGCCGGGGCTGCGGCCGGGGCCGGGGCTGGGACTTGAGCCGGGGCCGGAGCCCGCGCCACCGGGGCCAGGACCCGGGGCAGGACCCGGGCCCGGGCCGGAGCCGGGGCCCGGGCCGGAGCCTGGGCCCGGGCCGGAGCCCCGCCCCGGACCCAGGCCGAGCGGGGTGAAACCGCCCCAGTCCGGATCGAGTTGCCAGACCTCGCCGGCGTGCGGGCCGTTCAGGACCAGCCGGACGAACATGCCGCAGCCCTGTTCGGCGAGCATGAGGGTGCCCGGGGTCAGCGCGTTCGCCGCCTCTGCTCCGATCCGGCCGGGGCGGGGTCCGTCGAGGGGGAACGGGGCGGCGAGCCGGCCCGGCCCGCGGTCGAGCGCCCACTCGGCGTCCACGGCCCACTCCTCGTCGGCCTCGGGCCGGGGCGCGGTGAGCGGCATCAGCCCGTGGCAGGGCCCGGCGGGGCCGTCGCCCACCTCCGCGACGAAGGAGCGGTACTCGGGCGGCAGCTCGATGCCGTGCGCCTCCTCGAACGCCCGGATCTCCGCCTCCGGCAGCGGGGGCGCCAGCACGTACCCGTGCGTGTCGGCCCCGAAGCGCTCCCGCCCCGGGTCCCGTGCGGCCATCTCGCGCAGCCGGGCGCGGACGCGGCCCTCGTCCCAGATCCCCATGGGACGACCGTAACAACGCCGTATGCGGCCACCCCCGTGACCCCCGCCCCGTCGCCCGCGCGAGGGTCCCCTCGGCGAGTCCCGCGCGGAGGCGGCGTTCGGCACTGTGGTGGTCAGGAAGGGGGCCGGGGCCCGGGGCCCGGGCTCACCTCAGGTGCCGGTCGTAGAACCGGCAGCCGTCCTCCACCTCGAACCAGGGGGTGCCGACGTGCCCGCCGAGGTTCGCGTGCAGGGTCTTCCGTTCGCTGCCGAAGGCGTCGAACAGGTCCAGGGCCCGCTGCCGGGGGTTCCCCTCGTCGTCCCACTGCAGCAGGAACAGCAGCGGAACGGTGACCTGCCGGGCCTCTTCGCGCTGGGCGTGGGGCACGTACCCCCCGGCGAAGAACCCGGCGGCCGCGATGCGCGGCTCGGCCACGGCGAGGCGGATGCCGAGGGCGGCCCACCCCGAGTAGCCGACCGGGCCGCCGATGCCGGGCAGCGCGAGGAGGGCGTCCAGGGCGGTCCGCCATTCCGGGACCGCCCTCTCGACCAGCGGGCCGACGAGCGACTCCAAGATCTCGTCGACCGGCTCGCCGGCCTGCACCGCCCGGCGCAGCTCGGCCCGGATCCGCTCGTCGGCGGCGGAACGGGGCCGGTCGCCGCACCCGGCGGCGTCGATGGTGGCCACCGCGTACCCGGCCGCGGCGGTGTGCCGGGCGCGGGCCACCAGCCGGGGGTCCTTCCTGGGCAGCCCGTTGTTGTGGGCCATCAGGACCAGCGGGACGGGTGCGGCGGATCCGGGCGTCCAGAGGGTGCCGGGAATCTCGCCGAGGGTGAATTCGCTTTCGAGGACGCCGTCGTCGAGGCGCTGCTCGGAGGTGAGACGCATGGTCGTGCCTTTCGGGAGCTCATGAACGGCGCTCCCGGACGACCTGCCTATCGCCCGACCGTGACCCCGGAGGGGAGCACCCACGTCGATACTGCGATCACGGGTACCACCTCCTCGTTTTCCTCACACGGTCACCGCCAAGCTAACAACGCCCGCCGCGCGTCACCAACGGTTTTCCACCAGCATCCGCGCCGCCGCCTCGTCAGGTCGGCCATGCGCTGTGCCAGGCCCTCCGCCGAACCCGGCACCACCGTGGTCACGAGCGGCCGCACCGGAGCGCCGACCGGCACGGCCGGCCTCATCCCCGCGCGGAAGCCCGGCCTCAGCCGGCCCGCCCGGCACGCCCGGCCCGCCCGGCACGCCCGGCCCGCCCGGCACGCTCGGCCCGCTCGGTCAGGAACTCCTCGAACGTGACCTTGCCGTGCCCCCCCTTCCGGCTCTCCCGCTCCTTCCCGTACGAGGTGTCCGCCCGCCCGGAAACCGCGGTAGGCCCCGCCGGCCAGCGGCACCTCCACCACCCGTCGGCGGCGGCCGCTCACCCGCAGGTAGGAGCGGGCCAGGTCCGGCAGGGTGCGGACCTCCGGGCCGCCGAGGTCGGGGACGCGGCCCGCGGGAGCGGCGGCGGCCAGGGCGGCGAGCCGGGCGGCCACCTCGGCCACCTCGACGGGCTGGTCGGAGACGCCGGCCGGGAGCAGCATCACGGGCAGTTTCGCCGCGCCCTGAAGGACCCGCAGCACGAGCTCGTGGAACTGGGTCGCGCGCAGCACGGTCCAGCCGAGCCCCGACTCCTCGACGAGCCGCTCCACGGCGAGCTTGCTGCGGTAGTAGCCGAGCGGGACCTGGTCGACCCCGACGATCGAGATGTACACCAGGTGCCGCACCCCGGCCGCGCGGGCCGCCTCGATCAGATGGCGGGCCGCCTCCTCGTCCCCGCCCTTGGGCGAACTCGCGCAGTGCACGACCGTGTCCACCCCCGCCACCGCCCGGGCCAGCCCCGGCCCGCCCGCCCGGAGGTCCACGGCGTACGGCTGCGCGTGCCGGCTCAGCACCCGCACCTCGTGCCCGTCCGCGCGCAGCCGCTCGGTGACGAGCCGGCCGAGGGTTCCGGTGCCGCCGGTCACCAGGATCGTGGTCATCGCAGTCGCCGTCCTTTCACAGGGCGGACGCCCCCCGATGGAGCGCCCGCCACCAGGAGGACCGTGCGAGCCCTCCCGAATGTGACATCGACACGCCGGCGGGCGGCCTTTCTGCGCCTCCGCAGTCGTCCGGTCCCGCGTCCGCTCCCCCCGTCCGCGAAGGTCCTACGGTCAGAACGCCTGCCGCAGAGCGTTCCGTTCCGCTTCGCCCAGGTGCGCCAGGTTGGCCGCACGGACCTCCTCGATGAACTGCCGGGTCTTGTTCTGGAACTCCCCGATGCTTCCGGCCTTGCCGCCCCAGCGGAACTCCATCGGGACACCCCCTTGGCCACGAGCCTGGGCTCCCATCTGCGGCGACGGCTGGTCGGGGCGGGCGAGCGGCCGGCCGGGCCTGACGGTCTCGAAGCCCGTCTCGCCACGGAACAGCGCCCTCAGCAGCTGCCTGGTGCCCGCCCTCGGATCGCTCGCGTCCCCGTGGATCGGACCACGGCTGTCGGAGGTGCCCATGCCCACCTTGTACGTCTGCGTCCAGTAGGCGGTGGAGGTCTGGGGAACGGCGTTGTGGAACCAGTCCGCGATGTGATCGATCAGCTGCGGGGACGCGGTGACGGCCCCGGCGTCGCCCAACGCCGAGCTGTGGACCTGGGCGAGGTCCTCCAGCTTGACCAGGAGCGGGACCGCGTTCTTGGTGGTGCTGGTCGCACCGAACAGCTGGGTCTGGTTCATGGCGTTTCCGATGACGTACGAGAGACCGAGGCTCAGCAGTCCGTGGACCTGCCTGCGCTGGAACTCGTCCATGCCGCCCAACTGCTGCTGGAAGGCCGGGTCGTCGAAGAGCGTCGTGATGTAGTGGGGCACCGCCGCCGCCGCGTCCCCGCGTGCCCGGAGGGCGTCCACCGCACCGGGAGCAGCGCCCTCCGCGCCGAGCCGGGTGGCCTGCGTGGCGTACAGGTCCGGCATCCCCGAAGGCAGCACACCGGCCGTGGCCTGGATGCTCAGCGACACGTCGATGGCGTTGGCGAAGGCCTCGCGCTCCGCCTTCACGGCGTTGTAGATGTCGTCGCCCAGCCACTGCCGCAGGGCCTGGTCGGGGAATCCCGTGAGGTACTGGCTGCCGGGCAGGGGCTGCATCCCGACACGCGGCTGTCCGGCGAAGATCGCGCCGATGTGCTGGCTGATGCTGTCCAGCTGGTGTGTGAACATCCGGTCGGACCCGGCCGCCATCTCGTCCAGGGGATGGCTGACGTACTCCAGGTTGCTGACCGACACGTATCCCGACGGATCCGAGACGATCTTCTGATTGCGCTGGAGCCCCGCCCGCGCGATAGCGAGGTACAGGTTCCTTCCGTGCCGCTGGAGCGGGTTGTGGTCGGTGGTCAAGGACCACCCGTCGCCGCTTCTGTCGAGGACTTGGGTCGCATAGGGCAGGCCACCGAAGAACAGCGTGTTGATCGCTCCCATGGCCTGCGCGTCGACCCCGGGGTGGGTCGCCAGACGGGCGTCGGGCGCGACGTACTCGTAGCTCGGCGCGCTCACCTCGACCTCGAACCCGACGAGGCGCTGCACCGCCCGGGCGGAACCGCCCGTCGGCGCGGACGCTTTCTGGACCGCGTGCTCGTGTCCGGGCTCGGACGGCACCGGGCCGGACATGACCCGGGTGGCGTTGGCTTCCGCCTCGCGCTCGAAGCGGTCGGAGGGGTCGGACACCTTCAGCCCGCTCCCGTCGTCCGAGCCGGCGACCGGGCCCTGCCGCTGCTGGATCACATGGGTCAGTTCATGGGCGAGGGTGTGCTTGTCGCCGCCGCCCTCGCCGATCACGACGTGACTCCCGGACGTGTAGGCGCGGGCGCCGACCTCCGCCGCGGACGCCTTCGCCGCCGCGTCCGTGTGGACGCGCACGTCGGAGAAGTCCGCCCCCAGCCGTGCCTCCATCTCGTCGCGCGTGGCGCTGTCGAGGGGGCGTCCGGACGTCCGCAGGACGTCGTGGACGGCGGACCGCTGCACGTTCTGCTGGTGACCGCAGCCGGCGGAGTGCTGGTGCTGGTCGGGCTGGGCCCAGGCGTGCCCGGCCTGGCGCAGCATCTGGACGACCGCGGCGTTCCCGGCGGCGGCCTGCAGGCCGGACAGG
Source organism: Streptomyces showdoensis (assembly GCF_039535475.1). Classification (NCBI taxonomy): domain Bacteria; kingdom Bacillati; phylum Actinomycetota; class Actinomycetes; order Kitasatosporales; family Streptomycetaceae; genus Streptomyces; species Streptomyces showdoensis. The sequence goes on from NZ_BAAAXG010000028.1 coordinate 113,287, forward strand.
CCCGTCGGCCGCTGCTTCGCGGGGGCACGTACGGCGTCGGCCGCCCGTTCGGTCGCGGCGTTCTCGTGGTCACGCAATGGGGTCCCCGGTGTGGTGTGGCGTGGATGCCTGACGTCCCCTCCTGCCTATGCGGTGGAGCGCCGCCGGGGCCAGGTGCGTGCGGGCAGTGTCTGCTGACCGAACGGGCACACGCACCGCCCCCCCCTACGCCAGGTCCACCTCCGCCCGCACCGTCTTCCCGACCGGCACCCGCGCCAGGACCTCCCGCGGATGGCGAGCGCGTCGACCAGCCGCAGGCCCCGCCCCGGCACCCGCCCGTGGGTCACGGCGTTCGCGGCGAGCTCCGCGACGATCTGGGCGGTCGCGTCCGAGGCGGCGCTCCCGTGCGCGACCCCCCAGCGGTCGAGCTGATGGAGGGCGAGCCGGCGCGCCAGCCGCGCTGGTTCGGGTACGGGGAAGGGCAGCGCTCCGGGCTCCTCTTCTCCGACCCGAAAGAGGTCGGCATCCTTCAGATTCGATATGCCAGGATGCGCTCGCAGGCTCTTACCCTGGAAGACTCCCAGAGCCTGTTGCGGGAGATGCGAGGAGCCACATGAGCGACACAGACCTGGCCTGGTTCAAGAGCAGTTACAGCAGCAGTGGAGACGGCGACTGCGTGGAAGTCGCCGCCTGCCCCACCACCGTCCACGTCCGCGACTCCAAGCGCCCCCAGGACGCGCAGCTGGCCCTCGGGCCCGCCGCCTGGGGCGCGTTCCTCGCGGGCTGCGGGCGCATCTGATGGGCTACCTCGACGAGCTGTTCTCCCTCGCCGGCCGCACCGCCCTCGTCACCGGCGGCAGCTCCGGCATCGGCAAGGCCATCGCGCGGGCGCTCGCGCGGGCGGGGGCGTCCGTGGTGATCGTGGCGCGGCGGGAGGCGGAGCTGAAGGCGGCCGTCGACGAACTCGCGCAGGAGGGCTGCACGGCCGCATGGGTGAGCGCGGATCTCGGCACCCGGGAGGGGGTGAGGGCCGCCGCCGAGGAGGCGGTGGCCGTGTACGGCGAGCCGGACATCCTGGTCAACTCGGCCGGGATCAACCTGCGTCCGCCCATGGGCGAGCTCTCCGACGAGGTCTGGGACGCGACGATGGCCGTGAACCTGGAGGCGCCGTTCCTCCTGGGCCGGCGGTTCGGGCCGAAGATGGCCGAGCGGGGGTTCGGGCGGATCATCCACGTGACCTCGCAGCAGGCGCACCGCGCGTTCGTGCAGTCGGGGGCGTACGGGGTGTCGAAGGGCGGCCTGGAGTCGCTGGCGCGCTCGCAGGCCGAGGCCTGGTCGCCGCACGGGGTCACCTGCAACACCCTCGTGCCGGGCTTCGTGATGACGCCGCTGAACGAGCGACTGAGCTCCGATCCGGACCGGGTCGCCGCGCTCGCGGCGCGGACGATGGTCGGGCGCAACGGGCTCGCCGAGGACTTCGAGGGGGCCGCCGTCTTCCTGGCGAGCCGGGCCTCCGGGTACGTCACGGGGCAGGCGGTGTTCGTGGACGGCGGGCTGTCCGTGCACTGACCCCACGCCCGCCTCCCCTCATGGCCCCGGCCTCTCGAACGGCTGTCGCAGCCCGTTGCTAAGGTTGCGACAGCGACGAAAGGCGGGGGCCATGACCATCGACGCGCACCTGAAGACCTCGGAAGACGATCTGACGAGGCTCGCCGACGACCTCGACACGATGCAGCGTCATATCGACGGCCAGGTACGGCGGATGGACGGCATCGTCGATCGTATCGAGGCCGGCTGGAAGGGCGAGACCGGCAAGGCGTACCGGTCCCTGCACCGGGCCGCGTCCGAGGACGCCGTACGCATACGCGAAATCCTCGTCGTGCTCGAACAGGCCGTGCGGCTGAGCCGCGACGGCTTCACCGAGCAGGAGATGGAGAACCTGCGGAGCCTGCGGAAGATGGAGAGCTCCGTGGACGTGGCGGCGGAGGCCGCCAAGCTCCAGGCTCCCGAGGCAGGTACCGCCGGGCCGCGCAGCGGCATCCTGGACATCTGATCGCGCATCACGGAAGAGCACGGGGGCTCTCTTGTCCGATGACCACATAGGCGTCGACTTCGGCACGCTCGGCGAACTCGCCACCGAACTCGAAGACATCCTGAAGCAGCTCAACAGCAAACTGGAGACGCTCTACCAGCGCACCGAGAAGGTCGTGCTCGCCTGGGACGGCGAGGCCCGGGACGCGTTCGTCGACGAACTCGACCAGTGGGACCGGCAGATGCAGGACCTCCAGGCCGCCCAGAAGTGGCTGCACGCGGTCGTGACCAACGGGCAGGCCAACTACGGTTCCGCCCACCGCGCGGTGCTGCGCGGATGGGGGGCGGCCTGATGGGCACCCCCACCGCTCCGCCCGCCCAGGGTGCCGGATTCGACGTCACACCGGCCCAGTTGAACGGGGTGGCCGGGACCGTCGTCATCCAGCAGGGCAACCTGGACAAAGCCGCCAAGGACTTCCTGCACGCCGTCAGCCAGTACATGGACTGCGGCGGCTACGGTTCGGCGGCGGAAGCCGTCTCCGCCTCGTACGTGAAGGTCGGCAACGCGTTCCTCGACACCTGGGCCAAGGCCGTCGCCGGCATCGGCGGTGTCGCCACCGGCTTCGTCACCACCGCCAACAACTACGCGCGGGCCGAGGCCGCGAGCCACCCCTCCGGCACCGCCCAGCCGCAGCAGTTCCCCCTCCCCCACGTCATCGACAGCCCGCCCCACTACTCCCGGATCACGGATCTGAAGTGGGGCGACATGGACGACTACTCCAGCGGCCTCATCTCCTGGCTGCTGGAGGGCGTGCCCGACTGGGCGATGGACATCATCCGCAAGCTGCTCCACCACGTGTTCCGCTGGGGCAAGGCGGCCGACATCCTGCCGCTGCCCGACTACCAGGAGATCGACAAGCTGGCGCTCGCCTGGCTGCAGCCCGGCTTCTCCGTCGGCCAGGTCGAGGGCATGCTCAACCAGGCCGTCAGCTCGATCTCCGACCCGAACAACGGCGAATGGCAGGCCGCCATGCGCACGTTCACCAGTTCTCTGTGGGGCACGACGGCTTGGGGCACCTCGACCGCCGGGTACGAGTGGAAGCACGACTCCGGCGGCGCCGGGACCTCGGCCGGCACCAGCGCCAGCCACCCCGTCATGTCGGTCCTCTTCGACACCACCCAGGAGGTCAGCCAGGCGCTGCGGGCCTTCGCCGTGGCCGCGTCGAAGATGCGGCACGAGCTGTGGCGGATCTGGAAGAAGGCCGTCTGGGACGCGCTGCCGCACATCAAGGACGGCATCGACATGGGCGATCTCAAGAAGATCGGCAAGAGCATCCTCTCCATGGGCCGCGACCTCGGCATCAACATCACCCTGGAGATCGACCAGGCCGCGATGAACCGGGCCGTGACGACGTACGAGAACGAGTGCCGGGCGGTGGTGGCGCGGCTCGACAAGCTGATCCCCGCCCTGGAGGAGGCCCAACGGGCCGTCCCCACCTACCAGTCCGAGCAGGCCCGCGCGCAGGCCTTCGGGGCGCGCTCGCTCAACGAGTTCAAGCACGAGCACAGGTTCATGGTGCCCGGGCAGAACGAGGACGACTTCTACTACCCGATCGACCTGGCCGGCCAGGAAGGGCTCTACGACAGCCATCCCATCGACAAGCACGTCGGACTCACCGAGGACCAGCTGCGGATGCGGCTGCGCGACCAGCCGGGCGCGCCGGCGGCCTCGTCCTTCACGGACCTCGCCGCGGCGCAGAAGTACACCCAGGCCGTGATCAGCAACGACGCGAACGAGAACCGGATCGCGGACTGGATCGACAGCACCCGCAAGAAGATCCAGAACAATCCGAACTACGACCCGAACAAATCCGAGATCCAGCCCCCGCTCTATCTGCAATTCCCCGGGGACCAGGTCGGCAAGAGCGTCTCGCGCGACGATTACACTACGCACGGCATGAACGCCCAGGCCTCGAACCCGGACTGGGTCCAGGTGCGGCTCATCTACAAGCACGATCTCGACCCGCCGTTCATCGTGCTGACCGCCATGCCGCACAAGGGACCGTGAGAGAGGTGTGTGCCATGTTCTCGGACGGGCCGGTGGTCCGGCTCCTCGACCTCGCCGTGTCGGTACGTGACTCGGCGGGCCGCCTCTCCCTCGACACCGAGCTCAGGCGGTACGTACGGCTGGTGCGCGGCGACGCCGTCGCGCGGTGGAACTGCTCGCCGTACGCGGCGGCCGGGGCCCTGGAGCTGGCCGCCGACGGTCTCGGCGGGGCGCCCGCCGCGTTCCGCGAGAAGGCCGTGCGAGCCGCCGGTGACACGGATCCGGCGGAATTCCTCCGGGCCCTCGCGAAAGCGCTGCGGGAGCAGGACCGGGCCGGGGTGGCGGAATTCTCGGAAATCCCGCTGGACGGCTGGGAATTCCTGGAGACCTTTCCGCTCCTCTTCGGTCTCGACGCCCTTCTCATGGACGAGCCCGGCCCGGTCGGCGAGGTCGTCGGGACCCTGCTCGGCAACGAGCACCCGTTCTGCACGGAACTCGCGGCCGGGTACGCGGGCGAGGCCCAGCGGGCCCGCGTCCTGTTCCCCGGCGCCCAGGGGCTGCGGCCCCGCCTGTCCTGGGCCGACCGCGAGGCGCTTCTCGCGATCACGGCCACCGTCGACGACCACATGCAGCGGGAGCACTGAATGACCGCGCGCCGGAACCGCGCCGCGACCTACCCGGACCGGGAGACCGCCCAGTGGGCCACCCAGCAGGTGGTGACCCGCAACGAGCAGGTGATCCACCGCTGGCTCGCCCAGTCCACCCGGCAGCGGCTCGTCATCGAGGCGGCCTGGCCCTCGCGCCCCGAGCCGGTCGGGCGGGTGCTGACCGACCCGATGGCGCTGGCCGGCCGGGACTCCGTCGAGGTCCGTGCCGCCCGCGTGGTGCTGCGGCGCAGCGGGACGAGCCCGCTCGGCTTCACCGTGCACTCCACCGTCCCGATCGACCTGTAGGGAGGCCGCAGCGCATGCCCCTCAAGCCCCTCGAACACGACCGGAAGTACGGCGAGCTGGACCAGGTCGTCCGCGCCCACCTCGGGCGCCGCGCCGACGACCCCGAGGCCCTGGAGGCGTACCTCCGGCACTGCTGGCGCACCCGCCCGTGGGTGATCGGCGTGGCCGAGCACCAGCTGCGGGAGTACGCCCAGAACCCGCCGGGGCGGCTGCGGCTGCGGCTCGGCGAGTACTACCCGGTGCCGGACGTGGGCCTGCCCGACGAGGAGCTCCAGGACTGGCTGCGGGGCCTCGCGGACCGGCTGCGCGCCAGCGTCGAGACCGGCCAGGCCCCGCCGCCGGCCACCCCGCGCACCCACTGGGAGTGGCAGGCCCGCTTCCCGGAGCTGGCCCAGTTCCTGGGCGGCTGGTTCGGCCAGGACATGCCGGAGGAGTTCGGCGACCACGACGCGGCCCTCGCCGACTACCTCGCGACCACCGACCCCGGCCTGGTCGCCCAGCTGGTCGGCGAGCTCCGGGACCTGCTCACCCTCCCGCTGGACGAGTCCGACCACGCCCTCGCCCTGATCGAGCTCGGCATGGAGGTCGACCCGCCCGAACCCCTGGGCCCGGGCGCCTGGCTGACGGAACTGGCGGACCGGCTGCGCTGAGCGGACGACGGCCCCGCCCCTGGGAAGGGGCGGGGCCGTCGTCACTCCGCGTCCGCTGCGGTCGCGGTGACCGGGAGGGTCAGCGCAGGTCGAAGCGGTCCAGGTCCATGACCTTCGCCCAGGCCGCGACGAAGTCCGTCACGAACTTCTGGCCGGCGTCGTCGGAGGCGTACACCTCGGCGACCGCGCGCAGCTCGGCGTTGGCGCCGAAGACCAGGTCGGCACGGGTGCCGGTCCACTTGACCGCGCCGGAGGCGTCGCGGGCCTCGAAGGTGGTCTGGTCGTCGGAGGTGGACTGCCACTCGGTGTCCAGGTCGAGCAGGTTGACGAAGAAGTCGTTCGTCAGCTTGCCCGGGGTCTCGGTGAGGACGCCGAGGGAGGACTGCGGCTGGGTGACGCCCAGGACGCGCAGACCGCCGACGAGCACCGTCATCTCCGGGGCGGACAGCGTGAGCAGGTTCGCCTTGTCGACGAGCAGGTACTCGGCGGGCAGGCGCTGGCCCTTGCCGAGGTGGTTGCGGAAGCCGTCCGCCTGGGGCTCCAGGGCGGCGAAGGACTCGACGTCCGTCTGCTCCTGGGAGGCGTCGACGCGGCCCGGGGAGAACGGGACCTCGACGGCGAAGCCGGCGTCCTTGGCGGCCTTCTCGACGGCCGCGCCGCCCGCGAGGACCACGAGGTCGGCGATCGAGACCTGCTTGCCGCCGGCCGCGTTGAAGGAGGACTGGACGCCCTCCAGGACACGCAGCACCTGGGCCAGCTCGTCCGGGTTGTTGGCCTGCCAGTTGCGCTGCGGCTCCAGGCGGATGCGGCCGCCGTTGGCGCCGCCGCGCTTGTCGCTGCCCCGGAAGGAGGAGGCGGCGGCCCAGGCGGCGGAGACCAGCTGGGTCACCGTCAGGTCGGAGCCGAGGATCTTCTCCTTGAGGGAGGCGACGTCCGCGGCGTCGAGCAGCTCGCCCTGGCGCGCCGGCAGCGGGTCCTGCCAGAGCAGCTCCTCGCTCGGGACCTCGGGGCCGAGGTAGCGCACGACGGGGCCCATGTCACGGTGGGTGAGCTTGTACCAGGCGCGGGCGAAGGCGTCCGCGAACTGGTCGGGGTTCTCGTAGAAGCGGCGCGAGATCGGCCCGTAGATCGGGTCGAGCTTGAGCGACAGGTCGGTGGTGAGCATCGTCGGCAGGTGCTTCTTCGACGCGTCGAAGGCGTCGGGGATGACCGCCTCGGCGTTCTTCGCGACCCACTGGTGGGCGCCCGCCGGGCTCTTGGAGAGCTCGTACTCGTACTCGAAGAGGTTCTTGAAGAACCCGTTGCCCCACTGGGTGGGCGTCTCGGTCCAGGTGACCTCGAGGCCGGACGTGATCGCGTCCTTGCCGACGCCGGTGCCGTAGGAGCTCTTCCAGCCGAGGCCGAGCTGCTCGATGGGCGCGGCCTCCGGGTCGGCGCCCACGTGGTCGGCGGGGCCGGCGCCGTGGGTCTTGCCGAAGGTGTGGCCACCGGCGATGAGGGCGACGGTCTCCTCGTCGTTCATCGCCATGCGCGCGAAGGTCTCGCGGATGTCGCGGGCGGCGGCGATCGGGTCCGGGTTGCCGTTGGGGCCCTCGGGGTTGACGTAGATGAGGCCCATCTGGACGGCGGCGAGCGGGTTCTCCAGCTCGCGGTCGCCGGTGTAGCGCTCGTCGCCGAGCCACTCGGTCTCGGGGCCCCAGTAGACGTCCTCGTCCGGCTCCCACTCGTCGACGCGGCCGCCGCCGAAGCCGAAGGTCTCGAAGCCCATGGTCTCCAGGGCGACGTTGCCGGTGAGCACCATCAGGTCGGCCCAGGAGATGGCCTTGCCGTACTTCTTCTTGACCGGCCACAGCAGGCGGCGGGCCTTGTCCAGGCTCGCGTTGTCCGGCCAGCTGTTCAGCGGGGCGAAGCGCTGCTGACCGCCGCCGGCGCCGCCGCGGCCGTCGCTGATGCGGTAGGTGCCGGCGCTGTGCCAGGCCATCCGGATCATGAGCGGGCCGTAGTTGCCGAAGTCGGCGGGCCACCACTCCTTCGAGGTGGTGAGCACCTCGGCGATGTCCTGCTTCACGGCGGCGAGGTCCAGGCCCTGGAAGGCCGCCGCGTAGTCGAACTCCTCACCGAGCGGGTTCGCCACGGCGGGGTTCTTGGCGAGGATCTTCAGGTTGAGGCGCTCCGGCCACCACTGCCTGTTCCCACCACCCTGCGTGGGGTGCGCGGCGCGGCCGTGGACGACCGGGCAGCCGCCCGTACCCTGTGCCGCCGCCTCGTCCTCGGTGACAAGCGGATCGTGCTTCTGCTCAGACATCGGTCTTTCCTTCCGAACCATTCGGATCACGGAGCTCGGGAACTGCTGAGGCGTCGGTGTGACCGGCGCACACCCTCTTGGCTACTACTGGAGTCGATCCTATGGTGGACTCAGTCCAAGTCAATACGACAGCCGGACCCGTACGGATTACTCGCGCCGCACCGGCGCTGACTCGCGCCGAATCGCGCTGCAAGGGCTGGTGATCATGAGCAACCTTCTGGAGCGGCTCCGTCGACGCGGCTGGCGGATGACGGCCCAGCGCCGGGTGGTCGCCGAGGTCCTCTCCGGCGAGCACATCCACCTCACCGCCGACGAGGTGCTGGCCCGCGCCACCGCGAGACTGCCGGAGATCTCCCGCGCGACCGTGTACAACACGCTGGGCGAGCTCGTCTCGCTCGGCGAGGTCCTGGAGGTGTCCAGCGTCGGCCGCGCCAAGCGCTACGACCCGAACGCCCACGAGTCCCACCAGCACCTGGTGTGCTCGGGCTGCGGCGCGGTCCGGGACGTGCGCCCCGAGGGGGACCCGCTGACGGGCCTGGCGGACACGGACCGCTTCGGCTTCACGGTCACGGCGGTGGAGGTGACGTACCGCGGGCTGTGTCCGGAGTGCGCGGAGGACCCGGAGCACGCATGAAGAAGGGCCCCCTTCCGGGGGCCCCTCCACTGCCGCTCCGCTCTCCGCCGCCGCTCAGCCCTCCGTCGGCTCCAGCGTCAGCGAGATCGAGTTGATGCAGTAGCGCTGGTCGGTCGGGGTCGGGTAGCCCTCGCCCTCGAAGACGTGGCCCAGGTGCGAGCCGCAGCGGGCGCAGCGCACCTCGGTGCGGACCATGCCGTGGGAGGTGTCCGCGACCAGCTCGACCGCGGAGCTGTCCTTCGGGTCGTAGAAGGACGGCCAGCCGCAGTGCGACTCGAACTTCTCGGTGGACGTGAAGAGCTCGGCGCCGCAGGCCCGGCAGGAGTAGACGCCCTTGGTCCTCGTGTCCGTGTACTCACCACGGAACGCGGGCTCGGTGCCGGCCAGCCGGAGCACCTGGTACTCCGACGGAGTCAGCTCGGCCTGCCATTCCGCGTCCGTCTTCTCGACCTCGTACGCCATGAGCTCGCTCCCTCTGCTACTTCGCCGACTCGTCCAGGCGGTCCAGGATCCGCGGACCCAGGTCCGTCACGTCACCCGCGCCCATGGTGAGAACGAGGTCGCCGGGCTTCGCCATTCCCGCCACCACGTCGGGCACGGCGGTCTTGTCGTGGACGGGCGTGACGTCGGCGCCGGCCGCGCGGGCCGCGGCGACGATCAGCTCGCTGGTGATGCCGGGGATCGGGTCCTCGCGGGCCGGGTAGATGTCCAGGACCACGGAGCCGTCGGCGAGCGCGAGGGCCTCGCCCATCTCCCGGCCCAGCTCCTGGGTGCGGGAGAAGAGGTGCGGCTGGAAGACGACCAGGAGCCGGGAGGCGCCGGCGGCGCCGCGCATGGCCTCCAGGTCGGCGGTCATCTCGGTGGGGTGGTGGGCGTACGAGTCGATGACCTGGACGCCGGCGGCCTCGCCCTTCAGCTGGAGGCGGCGGCCGACCCCGGTGTACGCGGTGAGGGCCTGGGCCAGCTCGGCCGGGTCGATGCCGACGCGGGAGCCCGCGACGAGCGCGGCGGCCGCGTTGTGGGCGTAGTGGCGGCCGGGCACGGAGACCGTGAAGGTGTGCTCGACGCCGTCGAGGGCGACCGTGACCTCGCTCTTCATCCCGTTGGGGACGATCTTGAGGATGCGGGCCTCGGAGTCCTCGGACTCGCCGACGGTGACGACCGTCAGGCCCTCGCGTCCGGCCACCCGGCGGGCCAGCTCGCGGGCGCCGGCGTGCTCGCCGACGACGAGGGTGCCGCCGGGGCGGATCTTGGCGGCGAAGGCCTCGAAGGACTCGTAGATCTCGTCCATGGAGGCGTAGTTCGCGTGGTGGTCGAGCTCGACGTTGAGGACGATCGCGACCTGCGGGTCGTACTTCTGGAAGCTGCGGTCGCTTTCGTCCGCCTCGGCCACGAAGACCCCGCCCTCGCCGTGCCGGGCGTTGGTGCCGGGGCCCGCGAGGTCGCCGCCGATGGCGTACGAGGGGTCGAGGCCGAGCTCGGTGAGCGCGACGGCCAGCATCGAGGTGGTGGTCGTCTTGCCGTGGGTGCCCGCGACGGCGACGGCGCTGAGGCCGTCCATGAGGGAGGCGAGCGCGTCGGAGCGGTGCACGACCGGGATGCCGAGCTCGGCGGCGCGGGCCAGCTCGGGGTTGTCGGCGCGGATGGCGCTGGAGACGACCACGGCGGAGGCGTCGTCGGCGAGGTGCTCGGCGGCGTGGCCGATGTGCACGGTGGCGCCGAGGGCGCGCAGCGACTCGGCGGTCGCGGACTCCTTGGCGTCGCTGCCGGCCACCTTGGCGCCGCGCTGGGCGAGGATCTTCGCGATGCCCGACATTCCGGCACCGCCGATGCCGATGAAGTGCGGCCGTTCCATGGCGGCAGGGATGGCGGGTGCCATGCGGATCTCTCCCCGGGGTGCGTCTGTGCTGGAAGCCTCCAGCCTAGTGCGTCGGGGCGGGCGTCCCGGGACGCCCGCCCCGACGGCGCGCGGCTACTCGCTGTGCGCGAAGAGCTTCAGGACGGGCACGCCGACCTTGTGGCGGGCCCGGGAGGCCCAGTCGCGGTGGAAGAACTCCTCCACGTAGTGCGGGGCGGTCAGGACGATCACCTCGTCGGCCTCGGCCTCCTCGACGACGGACTTCATCTTGTTCAGGGGGTGGTCCTCGACCACCTGCCCGACGGCCTCGCAGCCGGCGTCTCTCAGCGCCTGGAGGGAGTGTTCCAGGGCCTGCTCGGCCGGCTTGCGGGCATCCTTGCCCTCCGGTTCGTCGCCCTCGTGGGCGGCTTCCTTGAGCTCGCCCATGGCCACGTCGTCGATGGCACGCAGCAGTACATCGGCCTGGTCACCGCGCGGCTGCATCAGGACGATGAAGGAAACGCCCTCCTCGCCGTGCAGGGTGGTGACGAAATCCACGTCGACGGCCGTCAGGGGCTTCTCGATCATCAGAACGCTTGTGAACACCTCAGGAGCCCTTCTGCGGAAACCATCCTTCCCCGTGCCCGCACGGGGACTGCGTGAGTAAGTGTGCCCAGCGGAAGCAAAGCGGAACGACAAATTCCGCCGATTGTCAGATCCGACGGTAGCGGGTGAACAGGAAGCCGTCCTGCTCCAGCAGCGACGCCACGGCGAAGCGTTGCGGAACCGCTACGGAGGGGCCTCCGGCGATCCGCTGGGCACCTCCCGCCGTCATCGTCGGCGAGAGGCTCAGGCACAGCTCGTCGAGCACCCCGGCGGCCACGAACTGCCCCAGCAGCCGGGGACCGCCCTCGGTCAGCTGGCGCCGCAGCCCGCGCTCCGCGAGCAGCGCCACCGCCCGCTCCGGCTCGACCCCGCGCCCCTCGCCCGCGACCAGCACCTCGGCCCCGGCCGCGCGGGCCGCCGCCACCCGGTCCGCGGGCGCCTCCGCCCCGGTCAGGACCAGGGTCGGCACCAGCGGCGAGGTGAAGAGCGGCAGCGAGAAGTCGAGGTCCAGGGAGGCGGTCACGACCGCGATCACCGGCGCCGGGCCCTGCCCCGCCGCCGCCCGGCGGGCCGCGAAGGCCTCCCGCGCGCGGGCCGGGCGGTAGCCCTCGAGCCGTACCGTCTCCGCCCCCACGACCACCACGTCGGCCAGCGCCCGCAGGGTCCCGAAGATCCGCATGTCGGTGTCGGAGGAGAGCGGCTGGGAGCGGCCGTCGTGCTGGCCGGCCCCGTCCAGCGAGGAGACCATGTTGGCCCGGAGCCAGGGACCGGAGGCGGCCTCCGCGGGGTACGCGTAGGCGTCGGCGAGCTCGTCGAGGGACCACTCCCTGTCCGGGGCCGTGGCTGTCATGTCCGTCACAGGGAACAGGCGTCGCATCCTCGCAGTCTGACATGGCGCTTACAGTGGGGAACTGTGTCGACCCGTGCCATCACCGAAGCGGCTTCCACCGAAGCGGCCCCGCTCTCGCTCTGCTCCCGAGAGCCCCATGTCCCCGCCGACCGGCTCGTGGCGGAGATGGTGCCGCCGCCCCGGTTCGACGGCGTGCGCTTCGACACCTACATACCGGACCCCAACCAGCCCAGCCAGATCGACGCGGTCAAGGTCCTCTCCTCCTTCGCCGAGGGGCTCGGCGGCGCCCACGCCTCCGGCGCGGGCAAGCGGCGCTGGTTCTCCAAGAAGCCGGCCGCCCCGGCAGGTCCGCGCGGGATCTACCTCGACGGCGGCTACGGCGTCGGCAAGACCCACCTGCTCGCCTCCCTCTGGCACGCCACCCCGGCCGAGCCCTCGCTCAAGGCCTTCGGCACCTTCGTGGAGCTGACCAACCTGGTGGGCGCCCTCGGCTTCCAGCAGACCGTGCAGACCCTCAGCGGACACCGGCTGCTGTGCATCGACGAGTTCGAGCTGGACGACCCGGGCGACACCGTCCTCGTCTCCTCGCTCCTGGGCAAGCTGGTCGAGGCGGGCGTGGCGCTCGCCGCCACCTCGAACACGCTGCCCGGCAAGCTGGGCGAGGGCCGCTTCGCCGCCGCCGACTTCCTCCGCGAGATCCAGGGCCTGTCGGCGCACTTCCGGCCGCTGCGGATCGACGGCGAGGACTACCGCCACCGCGGTCTGCCGGAGGCCCCCGCCCCGTACACCGACGAGGTCGTCGCGAAGGCGGCGTACGCCACCCCGGGCGCCTCGCTCGACGACTTCCCGCACCTGCTCGAGCACCTGGCCAGGGTGCACCCGAGCCGCTACGGCGCGCTGACCGACGACCTCGCGGCCGTCTGCCTCACCGACGTGCAGCCGGTCCCGGACCAGTCGACCGCGCTGCGGCTCGTGGTCCTCGCCGACCGGCTCTACGACCGCGAGATACCGGTGCTCGCCTCCGGGATGCCCTTCGACCGGCTGTTCAGCGACGAGATGCTGAACGGCGGGTACAAGAAGAAGTACTTCCGGGCGATCTCCCGGCTCACCGCGCTCGCCCGGGACGCCAAGGGGCTGGTCGCGCAGTAGCTTGGGGGCCGTACCCGATCGAAAGGGATTCACCATGGCCACCGTGCGTCACGCCCACACCGTCTGGGAGGGCGACCTCCTCAAGGGCAAGGGCGTCGTCACGCTCGACTCCTCCGGCATCGGTTCCTACGAGGTCTCCTGGCCGGCCCGGTCCGAGGAGCCCAACGGGAAGACCAGTCCCGAGGAGCTCATCGCCGCCGCGCACTCGTCCTGCTTCTCGATGGCCTTCTCCAACGGCCTGGCCAAGGCCGGCAACCCGCCGGTCCGCCTGGAGACCAAGGCGGACGTCACCTTCCAGCCCGGCCAGGGCATCACCGGCATCCACCTGACCGTGCGCGGCGAGGTGCCGGGCCTGGACGCCGACCAGTTCAAGGCCCTCGCCGAGGAGGCCAAGAAGAACTGCCCGGTGAGCCAGGCGCTGACGGGCACGACGATCACGCTGACGGCCGAGCTGCTCTGACCTCGCTCGTCACATGAGGCCGTGGGGGCCCGCACGGTTCACCTGTCACCCCACCGCGTGGTACACACGTGCGGGTCACACGTCACACCCCCTGTCCGCCAACAGGAAGTGGGTTGCCTCATGTCCGCAACACGACGTCAGATCCTCGCCGCGGGAATCGTCTTCACCGGCGCCGTCTCCGAACTCTTCGCCGGCAGCGCCTCCGCCGCCGCGCTCGGCGGCCACGCCGGGTACGGCCCGCTGCTCCCCGACCCGGCCGGCCTGCTCGACCTCCCGGCCGGCTTCTCGTACACGGTCCTCTCCCGGCAGGGCGACCCGCTCCGCTCCGGCGAGGGCCTCGTCCCGAGCAACCACGACGGCATGGCCGCCTTCCCGGGGCGCCGCGGCCGGGTGCACCTGGTCCGGAACCACGAGAACCGGGTCACCGGGAAGATCGGGGTGCCCACCGTCGAGGGCCTCACCTACGACCCGGCCGCCAAGGGCGGCTGCACGGCGCTCGAACTCGACGGCCGCAACCGGGTCCTCGGCGAGCGGGTCGCCGTCGCCGGCACCGCCGTCAACTGCGCGGGCGGGCCCACCCCTTGGAACACCTGGCTCACCTGCGAGGAGACCGAGGACCGGGCCGGGACCAACGGCTACACCAAGGACCACGGCTTCGTCTTCGAGGTCGACGGCGCCGACCCGCGCCGCACCGGCGCCGTCCCGCTCACCGCGATGGGCCGCTTCCAGCACGAGGCGGTCGCCGTCGACCCGAGGAGCGGGATCGTCTACGAGACGGAGGACGCCTTCCAGCACCCCTTCGGCCTCTTCTACCGCTTCCTGCCCGCGAAGCCGCTCGGCGGCACCGGTTCGCTGCGCGCGGGCGGCGCACTGGAGGCGATGCGGGTGCCGGGGGTGCCGGACCTGTCGGTGATCCAGGAGACCGGGGCCCGCTTCGAGGGCGTGGAGTGGGTGCCGGTGCCCGACCCGTCGGCCGCCACGACCCCCATCAGGCTCCAGGACTTCGGGCCCCGGGGCATCACCCACGCGCAGAAGCTGGAGGGCTGCTACTGGGGTGCGGGGCGCGCCGGAGGTCCCGGGTCCGTGTACTTCGTGTCCTCCTTCGCGCGCGCCAAGGACGGCTCCGGCGCCACCCACTTCGGCCAGGTGTGGAAGTACGAGCCGCACCGCCGCCGCCTCACCCTGGTGGTGGTCTTCGGCCCGGACACCGACATCCAGCTGCCGGGCGAGTCGCCGGACAACATCTGCCTGACGCCGTCCGGCGGCCTGATGGTCTGCGAGGACGGCGACGGGGCCCAGCACGTCTACGGCGTGAACCGGAAGGGCGAGGTGTACGCGGTCGCCCGCGGTGCGCAGAACATCGGCACCCCGGACGCCCCGGAGTGGGGCGAGTTCGCGGGCGTGACCTTCTCGCCGGACGGCCGCACCATGTACGTCAACTGCTACACCCCGGGCACCACGTTCGCGGTGACGGGCCCCTGGCGCTGAGCCCCCGGCGCTGATCAGGAGCGCCCGTACACGACCTCGGTGAGCCGCTCGGAGAGCTCCCACAGGCGGCGGCCGGTCCCCGGATCGGCCGCCGCCGGCGCGAGGGCGACCCGCCGCGGCGCCCCGCGCAGCTCGCCCGGGCCGTCCGGCCCGTAGAAGGCGCCGCCCTCGGCGTCCGGTGCGGTCGCCGCGTACAGCTGGGAGAGCGCCCCGGTCTCCGGGCGCTGGGCGAGCAGCGGGCCGAGGACCCGGCCGAAGACCAGCCGGACGACGGCGACCGGGGTGTCCTTCTGCAGGTTGGTGGCGGTGTAGCCGGGGTGGGCGAGGAGGCTGCGCACGGGGCTTCCCGCGGCCGTCAGGCGCTCCTGGAGTTCGCGGCCGAAGACGGCGTTGGCCAGCTTGGCCTGCCGGTAGGCGCCCATGGGCGAGTAGCGGCGCGCACCGTCGATGTCGTCGAAGTCGATCCGCCCCCTGCGGTGCTCCAGCGAGCTGACCGTGACGACCCGGGGGTCGCGGCCGGCCGCGAGGCGGTCGAGCAGCAGTCCGGTGAGGGCGAAGTGGCCGAGGTGGTTGGCGGCGAACTGCAGCTCGTGGCCCTGGGCGCTGAGGGTGCGGGGCGGGGCCATCACACCGGCGTTGTTGACGAGGACGTCGATGCGCGGGTGCTCGGCGCGCAGCCCGCCCGCGAAGTCCCGTACGGAGTCGAGGTCGGCCAGGTCGAGCCGGCGGACGTCGAGGAGGGCGCCCGGGTGGGCCCGGAGGACGTCGTCGGCGGCGGCCCGCCCCTTGCGCTCGTCGCGGACGGCGAGGACCACGTGCCCGCCGCGCCGGGCGAGCTCCCGGGTGGTCGCGAGGCCGAGCCCGCTGTTGGCCCCGGTGACCACGAAGACGCGTCCGGTCAGGTCGGGGATGAGGTCGGCGTTCCAGCGCCGCTGCTCTGTCATGTGTCACACGCTGCCTCTGGTGTCACTCGGTGTCAAGCTGTTCCCCGAGTGACACCGCGGGCTACGATGGGGCCCATGCCCACCGAACCGACCGTCAGCCTGGCGGAACGCAAGCGCCTGCTCGTCGCCGGCGAACTCACCGAATCGGCGCTCCAGCTCCTGGCCCAGAAGGGCTTCGACGCGGTCACGGTGGACGAGATCGCGGCCGCCGCCGGGGTCTCGAAGCGGACCTTCTTCCGCTACTTCGCGTCCAAGGAGGACGTGGTCGTCCAGTTCCTGTCGGGCATGGGCAGCGACATCCACGCGGCGCTGGCGGGCCGCCCGGCGGCGGAGCCGGCGTCCCTGTCGCTGCGCCACGCCGTCGCGGTCCCGCTGCTGGCCTGCACCCACGCGCACCCGGACCACGCGGCCCGGGCGCTGAACGTGGTCCGGCTGATCCTCGGCACGCCCGCCCTGCTCGCCCGCTTCCTGGAGCGGCAGGCCGCCTGGCAGGAGACGCTCGCGGAGGAGCTGGCCCGCCGCGAGGGCCGCGCCGCGCCGGCGGACCTGTACCCGCGCCTGGCCGCCGGCACCGCGCTGGTCGCGTTCCGGACGGCGCTGCAGCGGTGGAGCGAGAGCGGGGCGGCGGAGGACCCGACGGTCCTGCTCGATCGGGCGTTCGCGGTGGTGGCCCCGGCGCTGGACGCGCACGATCGGTGAAGGCGCGCTGATCGAACGGACGGGAAGGGGCCGACGTGGCGAAGAGGGAAGCCCGGAAGGGCGGGCGGAGGGAAGCCCGGAAGGACGGCGACCGGAACGGGACCGCCCTCCCCGGCGGAGGGCTGCGCGAGCTGCTGCGGCTCCCCGTGGGCGAGCGGATCGACCTCTCCGCGTACGACGCGGCCGCGACCCCCGGCGGCCCCGGGGGCAAGGCGGCCGGCCTGGCCGCCACGGCGGCGCTCGGCCCCGGCCTGGCCGGACTGCAGGAACGCCTGTACGCGGCGAGCACGGCGGGCGACCGCAGGCGGCTGCTGCTCGTCCTCCAGGGCATGGACACGAGCGGGAAGGGCGGCACGGTCAAGCACGTGATCGGCCTCTTCAATCCGTCGGGCTGCCGCATCCAGGCCTTCAAGGCCCCGACGGCGGAGGAACGGAGCCACCCCTTCCTCTGGCGCGTCACCAAGGCGCTCCCGCAGCCGGGCGAGATCGGCATCTTCGACCGTTCGCACTACGAGGACGTCCTCATCGCCCGGGTCCGCTCACTGGCCCCGCCGGCGGAGCTGGAGGAGCGCTACGGCGAGATCGAGGCGTTCGAGAAGGCGCTGGCCGAGGACGGCGTCACGGTCGTGAAGGTCTTCCTCCACCTGTCGTACGAGGAGCAGCGCGACCGGCTCCTGGAGCGCCTGGACAACCCGGAGAAGCACTGGAAGTTCAACCCGGGCGACATCGAGGAGCGCGCGTTGTGGCCGGCGTACCAGGAGGCGTACGAGATCGCCCTGCAACGCTGCGCGACGGGGGCGGCGCCCTGGTACCTGGTCCCGGCCGACCGCAAGTGGTACCGCAACTGGGCGATCAGCACCCTGCTCGGGGAGCACCTGGCGGAGCTGGACCCGCAGTACCCGAAGGGCGACTTCGACGTGGCGGAGTGCCGGAGGCGATTGCTCGCCGGATGATCGGTTAATTTCCCTGGGTGACCATTCCTGCACGAAAACTGTCGGCGCTCGCCCTGCTGGGCGCCGTTCTCGTCGGCTGCGACGGGGGCGCGGCCGAAGCGCCCGCGGCCGCACCGCCCGCGGCGGCATCCGGCTCGGCATCCGCATCCGCATCCGCATCCGCATCCGCGAAGAGCACACCGGCGCCGACCGCGAAGCCGCCCCGCCCCACGGGGCCGGCCTCGCCCGCCCCGGGCCGCCAGGCGGCCCCCGCCCCGAAGGCCCCGCCGACCCTGGCCCCGGGCCCGGGCGGCCTGACCCCGGTCTACAGCCGCCGCGCCACGCCGGCCCCGGCCTCAGGGGCCCCGGAGAAGGTCGTCGCGCTCACCTTCGACGCCGACATGACGGCCGACCAGGGCCCGCGCGCGGCCAAGGGCGAGCACTTCGACAACCCGCAGCTCATCGCGACCCTGCGCCGCCTGAAGGTCGACGCGACGGTCTTCATGACCGGCCGCTGGGCCGAGGAGTACCCGGACCAGGCCCGGTCCATCGGCAACGACCCGCGCTTCGAGATCGCCAACCACTCCTACAGCCACTACGCCTTCGCGACCCCCTGCTACGGCCTCCCGACCGTGGCCGCCCCCGACATGGCCGCCGACGTGCAGCGCGCCTTCGACGCCTTCCGCGACGCCGGGGCGACCCACGTGGTCCCGTACTTCCGCTTCCCCGGCGGCTGCTACGACGACGACGCCCTGCGTGCCCTCGGCCCGCTCGGCGTCACGGCCGTCCAGTGGGACGTGGTCAGCGGCGACGCCTTCGCGAAGGACCCGGACGCGGTCGCGGACCAGGTCCTCGACGGCGTGAAGCCCGGTTCCCTCGTCGTCATGCACTGCACCCGCAGCGCCGCCCCGGTCACCGAGCGCGCGATCCGCCGCATCGTCCCGGAACTCCGCGCCAAGGGCTACCGCTTCGTGAAGGTGTCGGAGCTGATGAGCCGCTGAGGGTCGGCCAGGGGGGTGGGTGACGGCGGCGCGGGCGCCGGCGATCAGGGGGAAGGCCGGACCGGGGTCAGTTGGCCGACTTCTTCTGCGGGGTGAGCTCGCTCGGGCGGACGATGACGAAGCCCTGGCCCTCCAGCTTCAGCTGGACCGCCTCGCCGGAGCCGCCGCGCACCATCGAGCCGAGGGACTGCGAGCGGTGCAGCGAGGTGCGCAGCTGCTCGCTCCAGCCGACGACGGCGTCGGTGTCGACGTGGACCGGGGCGTCGGGGGCGACCGGGATGACGACCGGGTTGCCCTCGCAGATCAGGGCGATCTTGCCCTGGCCGGTGAAGACGCTGTTGAAGAGGCCGCCGCCGGTGATGCCGGCGCCCTTCACCGTCTTGATCTCGTACGACAGCGACGAGTCGAAGCACAGCACGTTGCGGCCGTTGACGGTCAGCGCGTCGCCCGGCTCGACCTCGACGATGAAGCAGTTCTGCGCCTCGTGCGCGAACCACGCCTCGCCCTGGCCGCGGACGGTCATCAGCGGCAGGCCCTCGCCGGTGAGGGCCCGCTTGAGCAGGCCGCCGAGGCCCTGGCTCTTGTGCTCGAACTGGAGGTTCCCCCGGAAGGCGATCATCGAGCCCTGGAGGGCCTGCATCTCCCCCTGGACGGTGTACTTGACCGACTTGGCGTTCTGGAGGGTCATCCCCGGGAACGTCGCCGCCTCGGCGAGGTGCTCGCTGGCGAAAAGATCACTCTTCATGGAGGGCATCCTGGCCCGGAAGCCCTCATTCCCACAACAAACGCGTGCGGGCCGCGCCCGGGCCGGTGGCAGACTTGCCGGGTGAGCAGCAACGACACCGCCCCCGACGCCTCCCCCGACCCCCGCGACGAGAAGCCGCAGTACGTCCTCCCCCTGGTCGTCCGCATCGAGCGGGACGCTCCCCCGGCCCGTACCGACGCCCTGGAGACCTCCGCCCGCGCGGTCCTGGAGATCCTGGCCGACGACCGGTCGCTGGGCGAGGGCGAGTGGGCGCAGGCCATGACGGACTGGCAGGACGCCCGGATCCGCAAGGTGGTGCGCCGGGCGCGCGGTGCGGAGTGGCGCCGGGCCGTGGCCCTGCCGGGGATCACGGTGACGGGCGCCGGCGGTTCGGAGGTACGGGTCTTCCCGCCGGTCCCGCTGGACGGCTGGCCCAAGGAGCTGGCCAAGCTCCAGGTCTCCGGCACCGACCTGGACGACCCCGCCGAGCCGGGCCCGGTGCCGGAGGGCGCGGCCGTGCTGTGGCTCAACCCCGAGCTCGACATGTCCGCCGGCAAGACGATGGCGCAGACCGGCCACGGGGCGCAGCTCCTGTGGTGGGCGCTGTCCGACGCCGCCCGCAAGACCTGGCGCGAGGCCGGATTCCCCGTCGCGGTGCGGACGGCGGACCCGGAGCGCTGGGCGCGGCTCACGTCGAGCGGGCTGCCCGTGGTCCGGGACGCCGGGTTCACCGAGATCGCGCCGGGCTCGTGCACGGTGGTGTCCGAGTACGGGGCGGCGGGACTGGTCGGCTAGGCCCTGTCTTCCGGGTCGGGCGCGCCGGTCCGCAAGACAGGGCCGCCCCTCCGTCGCGGCCGTGGCGGGCCCGGTCAGCTCGGCGTGCCGCCCGCGTAGATCACCCGGGCGGTGAGGTCGCACCAGACGGTGGAGGTGCCGCCGGAGCCGGCGCGGTTGCCGAAGTGCCGGTAGGTGTAGCCGGTGTCGGTCCGCTGGCAGTCGATGACCCCGGTGAACGACCCTCCGGTGCACCGGATGTTCGCGCCCTTGTGGCCGGCGCTGCCCGTGATCAGCTGGGCCGAGCAGCTCAGTGCCGTCTCCGAGGACGGCGCCGCCGCCGCGGGCGGCGCGGCCGTCAGGAGGCCGCCCGCCCCGAGGACGAGGGCGGCGACGGCTCCCGCTACGCGCTGACGTGCCTGCATGTGGAGCCTCCCGGATCATCGGGGTGACCGCGGTGTGCGGCACCGGCGGGGAACCTACGGGCGGCCGTCGCCGATCACCAGGGCGCCCCGGGGAGGTTGACCGACTTTCACCCCGCCGCCAGGACCTCCACGCCGCGTGCCGCGAGCTGTCCGAGGACCTCGTGGCGGGGGTCGGCGTCGGTGATCAGGCCGGCGACGTCCGCCCAGGGCAGGACGCGGAAGCGCGAGGCCGCGCCCACCTTCTCGGAGGAGGCGAGGACGTAGGTCTCCGCCGCCCGGGCGGCCAGCGCGCGCTTCATCGCGGCCTCCTCGGCGTCGCCGGTGGTGAGCCCCGCGTCCGGGTGGACGCCGGTGACGCCGAGCAGGCAGAGGTCGGCCGAAACGTTCTGTGCCGCCTCCACCGCGGCGGCGCCGCACGCGACCGCCGAGTGCTTGAAGATCCGGCCGCCGAGCAGGTAGAGCCCGGCCCGCGGGTGGTCGAGCAGTGCCGCCACGATGGTCGGGCTGTGGGTGATCACGGTGCAGTCCAGCTCCGGCGGGAGGGCCCGGGCGACGGCGAGGGCGGTGGTGCCGCCGTCGAGGATCAGGGCGCTCCCCGGCCGGACGAGACCGGCGGCGACCGCGGCGACCTTCCGCTTGCCTTCGGGGGTGACGCCGGCGCGGGCCGCGTAGTCCGCCACGGCCGGGGAGACCGGCAGCGCGCCGCCGTAGACGCGGTGGCAGAGCCCTTCGGCGGCGAGGTCGCGCAGGTCGCGCCGCACGCTGTCCTCCGAGATGCCCAGTTCGGCGGCGACCTCCTTGGCGACGATCTTGCCCTCGCGGGCGAGCAGACCGAGCAGGTGGTCGCGCCGTTCAGCAGCCAGCATCCGTACTCTCTCCCGTTCTTGCACGTTTCTGCGTGTACGGTAGCGCACCATGACCGACACCGCAGACTCCGCGAGCCCCCGCCCCGGCATCGACGTCCCCGACCACCGCGGCCGGACCGGCCTCGACCGGGCCGGCCGCGACCTGGACCGGAACCCCGACGTCGTGGTCCGCGACGTGGAGCTCACCTCCCAGGGCTGGCACGTGCTCCGCCGCACCACCTACGAGCACCGGCGCCGCGACGGGCGCTGGGTCACCCAGCAGCGCGAGACCTACGACCGGGGCGACGGCGCCGTCGTCCTGCCGTACGACACCGCACGCGGTGTCGTGCTGCTCACCCGCCAGTTCCGCTACCCGGCCTACGTCAACGACCACCCGGACGGGATGCTCGTCGAGGCGGCGGCCGGGCTGCTCGACGAGGACGAGCCGCTCGCGGCGATCCGCCGCGAGAGCGCCGAGGAGCTCGGGGTCGAGCTCGGGCCGCTCACCCACGTCCTCGACGCCTACATGAGCCCCGGTTCGGTCACCGAGCGCCTGCACTTCTACGCTGCTCCCTACACCCCGGCCGACCGCACCGGGAGCGGCGGCGGCCTGGAGGAGGACGGCGAGGACATCGAGGTGCTCGAACTGCCCTTCACCGAGGCCCTCGCCATGGTCCGGGACGGGCGGATCGCCGACGGCAAGACCATCCTGCTGCTGCAGTGGGCCGCGCTGGAGGGGCCCTTCTCCCGGGCGGCGTGAAGCCCCGCTCTGGAGCACGCCGGCGTGAAACCTCAAATGAACCTCTGAACGTCCCCCTGTCCGGATTCGAACGTCGCATTCCGGGCCATCAGCTCAGGGACCGAAGGAGGGGGACATGAAGGAACTCGGTATCGGCATCGGCTGGCGCCCCGAGATCGCGGACGCGGTGGAGGCGCTGGACGGGGTCGAATGGGTGGAGGTCGTCGCGGAGAACCTGTGCGCCGACCACCTGCCCGGCTCCCTGGAGCGGCTGCGGGCGCGCGGGGTGACGGTCGTCCCGCACGGGGTCTCGCTGGGGCTCGGCGGCGCCGACCGGCCGGACGCGGGGCGGCTCGACGCGCTCGCGCGGAAGGCGGAGCTGCTCGGCGCACCGCTGGTGACCGAGCACATCGCGTTCGTACGGGCCGGGGGGCCGCTGACCGCATCCTCGCTCCTGGAGGCGGGCCACCTGCTGCCCGTGCCCCGGACCCGGGACGCGCTCGACGTGCTGTGCGAGAACGTCCGGATCGCGCAGGACGCCCTGCCGGTGCCGCTGGCCCTGGAGAACATCGCGGCCCTCGTCTCCTGGCCGGGCGAGGAGCTGACGGAGGGGCAGTTCCTGGCGGAGCTGGTGGAGCGTACGGGGGTACGGCTCCTCATCGACGTCGCCAACCTGCACACCAACCGCGTCAACCGCGGCGAGGACCCCGCCGAGGCGCTCGCCGGGCTGCCGGTCGAGGCCCTCGCGTACGTGCACGTGGCCGGCGGCCTGGAGCGCGACGGGGTCTGGCACGACACCCATGCCCACCCGGTGTCCCGGCCCGTCCTCGACATCCTGGCCGACCTGGCCTCGCGGGTCTCCCCGCCGGGCGTGCTGCTCGAACGGGACGACCTCTTCCCGGCGCCCGAGGAGCTGGCCGCCGAACTCGACGCCATCCGCACGACGGTGGCGACGGCCGCCCGGCGTCCGCTGCTGATCGGGGCCGGGGCCCGGGTCTCGGGCGGGGCGATGCCGGTACGGGTGCCGGTCCCGGCGCCGCGCGCCGCGGCGCCCCGCCGGTCCGCCGCTCCCGACGCCGGCGCCCGCCAGCGGGTCGGGCTCGCCCAGGCCTCGCTGCTGTCCGCGCTGGTGGCCGGGACCCCCGCGCCGGAGGGCTTCGACGTGCGGCGGCTCGGGGTGCAGAGCCGGGCGCTCGCCGCGAAGCGCGCGGACGTCGTGGCCAAGGTCGCGCCCGAGCTGCCGGAGATCCTCGGCGAGGAGTACCGGCCCGCGTTCCTCTCGTACGCCAGGAACCGCCCCATGACCGACGGCTACCGGCACGACGCCCTGGACTTCGTCGAGGGGCTGCTCGTCGCCGGCCGCCCGGAGGACCCGGCGGCCCGCCGGGCCCTCACCGCCTGGTGGCGGGACCGGGCCGGCATCCGTCCGCCCGGTCCCGCCGCGCGCCTGGCCCACCGTGTCCGTACCGCTCTGGGAAACTCCGGGAAAGGGGGGGAAGCGGCCGTGAGCACGTCCGTCGTCCTCTTCTACGCCGTCGGCGCCGCCGCCGTCGCCCTGCTGATCGTCCTCTCGCGGCGCGCCCGGCGCGGCCCGGGCGGGCCGGTCCACGACCGCTACGAGGCGGCGTTCCTGAACGGCGGCCCGGCCAGGGTCGTCGACTCCGCCCTCGTCTCCCTCCAGGCGGACGGCCGGATCGCGATCGGCGGCCCCGGCATCGTCCGGGTCCGCCGCACCACCGCGCACGACCCCGTCGAGCGCGCCGTGCTCCAGGAGCTCGCCGCCGCCCCGCACGGCGACCTCGCCACCCTGCGGTTCGCCGTGATGCGGCACCCGGCGGTCCAGGAGACCGGCGACGGGCTCTCGGCGCGCGGACTGCTCTCCGCGCCCTCGGCCCGGCGCGCGGTGATCCGCTGGAGCGTGGGCCTCGGCATCGCGGCCGTGGCGATGATCCCGGTCGCCGTGGTCCTCACCGTCGTGCAGTTCGCGGCGGGCGACACGCCGGTGCCGTTCATCCTGAAGGTGCTGCCGGTGATCGCCGGGGTGCTGATCACGGCCGTGGTGTGCGGGGCCTCGGCGTCGAGCCGGGTGTCGGCCGCGGGCCGGGCCGCCGTGTCCGCGTTCGGGCGGGCGCACGCCGGGCGGGACGACCCGGGCACCCGGGTCGCCCTGCACGGGCTGCGGGCGCTGCGCGACCCGGTGCTGCGGGGGGTGCTGGCGACGGCGGCCAGGTCCCGGCCCGCGACCCCGTTCCCCCGGAGCCACCGCCACTCCTCGGGATCCTCCGACTCCCAGGACGCGGCCCTCCTGCCGGTCGTGTGGTGCGCGGCGGCGGCCGGGGGCGACAGCGGCGGAGGGGGCGGCTGCGGGAGCGGCGGCTCCTGCTCCGGGGGTTCCGGGGGCACCTCGTGCTCCAGCGGCAGCTCCTGCTCGGGCGGCGGGAGCTCCTGCTCCTCCTCTTCGTCCGGCTCCTGCTCCTCCAGCTCCAGCTCCTGCTCGTCCAGCTCCTGCTCGTCCAGCAGCAGCTCCTGCGGCAGCAGCTCCTGATCCCGCGCGGGCGGTCCCGGGCCGCCCGGTCCGCCCGCTCACCCGTTCCGGTGGCGGGGCGCCCGCTCCTCCCGTACAACCGGGTCATGGTCTGGGTCCCGCTGCTCCTCGTCGCCCTCGTCGTCTCCGGTGTCGGCTGCGCCCGGGTGTGCCGGGCCGCCGTGGCGGCCGACACGCGGGCGGGCGGGGACGGCGGCGAGCTCAACGTCTGCGAGGCGGCGTATCTCGCGGGCGGGCCGCTGCGGGTCACCGATCTGACCCTGGTCTCCATGCACCGGGCCCGGCTGCTGCTCCTCGCGCACACCGGCTGGGCGACGGTCGTCGCCGACACGGGTGGCCGGGACGAGCTGGAGCGGGCGGTGCTCGGGGCGATCGGCCCGGACGGACAGTCGCGGATCCCGGCGGTACGGCCGCTGGTCGCCGACGACGAGAGCGTACGGGCGCTGGCGGCCGGCCTGGTCGCACGCGGGCTCGCGCTGCCCGAGGAGGCACGCCGCTCGGTGGCCTCGGGCGCCCGGGCGGTCCGGGCGGCGTTCCTGCTGACCCTGGTCCTGGGGACGGGCGCGGGGCTGCTCGTGCCGGCGGGCGAGCGGGGCGAGGTGCTCGCCTGGTTCGCGCTGCCGCTGGTGGCGGCCGGGCTCTGTCTGCTGATCGCCCGCGCCGACACGCCCGGCTACGCCTGTTGGGCCTCGCCCGCGGGCCGGCGGCTGCTGTCGGGGCTCTCGCTCGCCGATCCGCTGACGGCGCTCGCGAAGCGGGGCACCGGGGTGCTGGAGCCGGAGCTGCGTGCCGCCTTTCGGGTACATGACAGGCAACACCTGCCGTAGGTCCTTTACTTCGTCCGCGCGCCGGGGTCCCTTGGTCGTCACGCTGCCGTGGCTAGAAGGGAAGCGCCGATGAGGTCCGTCGCGCTGCACACGCTCCTGCTGTCCGCCCTCGTCACCCCCGTCCTGGTCGCCCCGGGCGCCGTCGCCCCCGCCGTCGCCCTGCCGCGGCTCGACGCGCCGCCCGCCGAGGCCCGGGGCACCACGGTCGCGGCGCGGGCCGCGGCCGCCGAGGGCATCGCGTTCGGGGCGTGCCCGGCGGCGGAGCGGCTGCCGGCCCCCGTCGAGTGCGGCACCGTCCGGGTGCCCCTGGACTACGCCGACCCGAACGGCACCCGCATCCCGCTCACCGTCAGCCGGGTCCGGGCCACCGGACCGGCCGGCGACCGTCAGGGCGCGCTGGTCTACAACCCGGGCGGACCCGGCGCCTCCTCCACGTACTTCCCGCTGGCCGCCGGCCTCCCCGCATGGAAGCGAATCGCCGCCGCCTACGACCTGGTCGGCTACGCCCCGCGCGGGGTGGGCCGCTCGGCGCCCGTCTCCTGCCAGGACCCGGCCGACCGCACCAAGGGCCCGACGCTCGCGCCGACGCTGCCCTCGGAGGTCTACAAGAAGGAGCGCACCGCCCGCGCCACCACCTACGCGCAGGGCTGCGCCCGCCGGACCGGCACGGCACTGCGGCACTACCACTCGCTCAACAACGCCCGCGACCTGGAGGTCCTGAGGGCCGCGCTCGGGGAGCCGCGGCTCACGTACATGGGCGCCTCCTACGGCACGTACTTCGGCGCCCTGTACGCGACGCTCTTCCCGCACCGGGTGCGCCGGATGGTCTTCGACGCGCCGGTGAACCCGGCGCCGCGACAGATCTGGTACGCCAACAACCTCGACCAGTCGCTCGCCTTCGAGCGCCGCTGGGCCGACTTCCGCACCTGGGCGGCGAAGCACGACGCGGTGTACGGCCTGGGCGCGACGGCCGCCGAGGTGGGCGAGAACTACGAGAAGGTGCGGGTCGAGCTGGCCGCCGCCCCGGCGGGCGGGAGGGTCGGCCCCGGGCAGCTGCACGGGGCGATGCTCCAGGCGCTGTACGACGACCGCTTCTGGGCGGCCCGGGCGGGCGCCCTCGGCGCGTACCTGAAGGGCGACACGAAGCCGCTGGTCGCCCAGGCCGGACCCGGCGACGCGCCCCTCAGCGGGGAGGAGGGGACCGCCGACCCGGGGAACGCGGCGGCCGTGTACACGGCCGTGGAGTGCAACGACGCGCCCTGGCCGGAGGACTTCGCGCTCTGGGACCGGGACAACACCCGGCTCGCGCGGCTGGCCCCGTTCGAGACCTGGGACAACGTGTGGGCCAACCTGCCCTGCGCGTACTGGAAGGCGCCGCGGCAGAAGCCGCTGGACGTGCGGACCGGTCCCGGGGTGCTGCCGCCGGTGCTGATCCTGGCGGCCGAGCGGGACGCGGCGGCCCCGTACGAAGGGGCGCGGGAACTGGAGCGCAGGCTGTGGGGCGCGGCGCTGGTGACCGAGCGGGACGCGGGGACCCACGGCATCGGCGGCGGGGACAACGCGTGCGTGAACGGCCATCTGGAGCGCTATCTGCTCACCGGGGCGGTGCCCGGCGGGACGGCGGAGCCGCAGGGAGGGACGCCGGTGCGGCGCGCGTCGTGCGCGCCGCACCCGGAGCCGGACCCGGTGTCGCTGGAGCGGCAGGCGGAGGTCCGCCGGCCGTCTGATCTTCCGGGTCGAGGGGTCGCCGCCCGGCTGGGAGCGGGGCGGTGACCGGGTTCGGTGGGCCGGGCCGTCAGGCCAGGCCGGCCACCAGGTCCGCCACGCTGCGGCGGCGGCCGGTGTAGAACGGGATCTCCTCGCGGACGTGCATCCGCGCCTCGGAGGCCCGCAGGTGGCGCATCAGGTCGACGATGCGGTGCAGCTCGTCGGCCTCGAAGGCCAGGATCCACTCGTAGTCGCCGAGCGAGAACGAGGCGACCGTGTTGGCCCGCACGTCCGGGAAGCCGCGGGCCATCTTGCCGTGGTCGGCGAGCATCCGGCGGCGGTCCTCGTCCGGCAGCAGGTACCAGTCGTAGGAGCGCACGAAGGGGTAGACCGAGACGTAGTCGCGCGGGGTCTCGTCGGCCAGGAAGGCCGGGATGTGCGACTTGTTGAACTCGGCCGGGCGGTGCAGCGCCATGTTCGACCAGACCGGCTCCAGGGCGCGGCCCAGGCGGGTGCGGCGGAAGAGGTTGTACGCCTCCTGGAGCTCGTCGCTCGTCTCGGCGTGCCACCAGATCATGACGTCGGCGTCGGCGCGCAGACCGGAGAGGTCGTACGTGCCGCGGATCGTGATGTCCTTGGCGGCGAGCTGGTCGAACAGCTCCTGGACCTCGTCGGCGTAGCCGGCGCGGTCCTCGGGAAGGTTGTCGCGCAGCTTGAAGACGGACCACAGGGTGTAGCGGATGACCTCGTTGAGGTCCTTCGCCTTCTTACCGGCGTTCGGGATCTTTTCGGGCGCACTCATACGCCTATTCTCGCCCGTCACGAAGAGTGCCCGGCACCAGGGTCGCCCGTTTCGGACGTGGCGATGATCTCGTCCGCCGCACGCCGGCCCGAGGCGATGCACGCGGGGATGCCGACGCCCTCGTACGCGGCGCCCGCGAGGTGCAGTCCGGGCAGCCCCGCGACGGCGGCGCGGATCCGGGCGACCCGGTCGAGATGGCCCACCGGGTACTGCGGCAGGCCGCCGGTCCAGCGGGTCACGGTGGAGGCCACCGGCCGGGCGGCGAGGCCGGTGGCGGCGCCGAGGTCCTTCAGGGAGACGTCGACCAGGTCGGCGTCCTCGCGGTGCACCTGCTCCTCCTCGCCGTGCCGGCCGACGGAGGTGCGCAGCACGAAGAGCTCGGGCGCGGCCTCGGCGACCCAGGCCCACTTCCGGCTGGAGAAGGTGGAGGCCTTGATCGTGTGCCCGTCGACGGGCGGGACCAGGAAGCCCGAACCGGGCAGGTCGGGGAGGTCCGCGCGTCGGAAGGCGAGGGTGACCAGGGCCATCGAGGCGTACTCGACGGCCGCGAGCTCGGCCGAGGCGCCGGGCGCGGTGTCGGCGAGCAGCGCGGCGGCGGGCCCGGCGGGGGTGGCGAGGACGACGGCCTCGGGGGTGAGGACCCGCTCGGGGGTGACGACCTGCCAGCCGTGCGGGCCGGTGCGGCGCAGCGCGGTGACCGGGGTGCCGGTGAGGATCTCGCCGCCGGCGGCGCGGATCGCGTCGGCGACGGCGCCGGGCAGGGTGCCGACGCCGCCGCGGATCCCGGCGAAGGCCGCGCCGCCGAGTCCGGTGGCGGCGCCCGCCGCGTCGGCCGGGGTGGCGGCGCCGGCCCGCTGGACGGCGCGGACGGCCGCGGCGAGCGTGGGGTGGCTGCGCGCGGCGTCGAAGAGGGCGGGGACGGCCGCCTTCATGGAGATGCGGTAGGCGTCGCCCGCGTAGACCCCGCCGAGGAGGGGCTCGACGAGCCGGTCGACGACCTCGTGGCCCATGCGCTCGGCGACGTACGCGCCGATGGCGACGTCCTCGCCGATCCCGGTCGGCGGGAGCTCCGCGTCGCGGGCGATCCGGCGGACGCCCTCCGCGGAGAGCAGCCCCTCGACGGCCCGGCCGTCGGCGGGGACGCCCATGACGTGCCCCTTGGGCATGGGGGTCAGCTCGCCGCGGGACCAGACGGAGGCGGTGGTGGTGGCGGGGGCCTGGAGCCGGTCGGCGAGGCCCACCCGCTCCGCCAGCGCGAGGGCCTCGGGGCGGCGGGCGAGCAGCGACTCGGCGCCGAGGTCGACCGGGGCGCCGGCGATCTCCCCGGCGAGCAGCTTGCCGCCGAGCCGGCCGTCCGCTTCGAGGAGGGTGACTCTCGCGCCCGCGGTGACGAGGCGGTGGGCTGCGGCGAGGCCGGCGATGCCGCCTCCGACGACGACGACGTCCGGTCCGCCCGGGGGCTGCGCGTTCGCGTTCATGGGACCACTCTCTCAAATCGCCCACGCGCCCCCGTTCCGAGGCCGGACCGTGACCGCTTCGCTATCCCGGGACCGCAACCCGCCGCGCGGGCCCCGCGTCCAACCGGCATCAGTCACCACGACCTTGGGGGGTCACGTATGCGGGGTTCGAGAAGAGCGGTCGCCGCCGTGCTGCTGGCGGGCGGTCTGTTCCTGACCGGCTGCGCCGGATCGGGCGGGTCGGACACCATGGCCGCCGACGCGAAGTCGGACGCGGGCGCGGACAAGCCCGCCTACGCCGCCTCCGGGCCGGCCGGCGCGAACGGGTCCGAGAAGGCGCCCGACGCCAAGCCGGGCACCCGGGCGCCGGTCCAGGCCCCGCAGCACGTGATCCGGACCGCCGAGATCTACGTCGAGGTCGAGGACGCGACGAAGGCACTGGCCACGGCCCGGCGGGTGACGGCGGGCGCGGGCGGCCACGTCGAGAACGAGACGACCGAGCGGATGGACGAGTCCCATGTGAACTCGCGGGTCGTGCTCCGGGTCCCGCAGGAGCGGTACGACTCCGTCCTCGCCGAACTGGCGGGCACGGGCAAGCTGTTGTCGCGCAAGGCGGACGCCAAGGACGTCACCGGCCAGGTGGTGGACGTGGAGAGCCGGATCGCCACCCAGCGGGCGAGCGTGGCGCGGGTGCGGGCCCTGATGGAGAAGGCCACCCGGCTGGGCGACGTGGTCACCCTGGAGGGGGAGCTGAGCCGCCGCCAGGCGGACCTGGAGTCGCTGCTCGCCCAGCAGGCCGCGCTGAAGGACAGCACGACGCTGGCGACGATCACCCTCCAGCTGTCGGAACCGGAGTCGGCCACGGCCGAGGACGAGGACCGGCCCGGCTTCCTGGAGGCGCTGGGCGGCGGCTGGGACGCGCTGGTCGGGGCGATCGCCTGGACGCTGGTGGTGCTCGCGGCGCTCGCGCCGTGGCTGGCGCTGCTCGTCCTGGGGTACGCGGTGTGGCGGTGGGTGGTCCGGCCGCGGCTGCCGCGGCGCACCCGGCGTCCGGAGCCGGAGGCCCGGCCCTGGACGGCCGGCGTGGAACGGCTCGCCACCGGCGTGCCCGTTCCCGCGGCGCGCGCCGACGAGCCGGCCGAGGCGTCCGGCGAGGAGTCCGGCGAGGAGTCCGGCGAGGCGCCGGTCGACGGCTCCCGCGCCGGGGGGAACGCCCCGTAACCCCCGTCCCGTCGTAGCGTGTTCGTATGACGGAACGACTGGTGGTCATCGGCGGTGACGCGGCGGGCATGTCCGCCGCGTCCCAGGCACGCAGGCTCAAGGGGCCCGGGGAGCTGGAGATCGTCGCCTTCGAGCGGGGGCACTTCAGCTCCTACTCGGCCTGCGGCATCCCCTACTGGGTCGGCGGCGACGTCGCCGCCCGGGACGAGCTGATCGCCCGGAGCCCGGAGGAGCACCGGGCCCGGGACATCGACCTGCGGATGCGCACCGAGGTGACCGCGCTCGACCTGGACCGGCAGCGGGTGCGCAGCCGGGACCTGGAGTCGGGCGCCGAGGAGTGGACCGGCTTCGACAAGCTGGTGATCGCGACCGGCGCCCGGCCGCTGCGCCCGCCGCTGCCGGGCATCGACGCGCCGGGCGTGCACGGGGTGCAGAACCTGGACGACGGGCAGGCGCTGCTCGACTCGCTGGGGCTGGCGCGGGGCCGCCGGGCGGTGGTCGTGGGCGCCGGGTACATCGGCGTGGAGATGGCGGAGGCGCTGCTCGGCCGTGGCTTCGAGGTGACGGTCCTCAACCGGGGCGAGCAGCCGATGGCGACGCTCGACCCGGACATGGGGCGCCTGGTGCACGCGGCGATGGACGGGCTCGGCATCACCACGGTGGGCTCCTCGCCGGTGACCAAGATCCTGACCGGTGCGGACGGGCGGGTCCGCGTGGTGGCGACCGAGGCGGGCGAGTACCCGGCGGACGTGGTGGTGCTCGGCACCGGGGTGGTGCCGGAGACCTCGCTGGCGCGGGCGGCGGGGCTGCCGCTGGGCGTGTACGACGGTCTGCTGACGGACCTGTCGATGCGGGTGCGCGGGCACGGGAACATCTGGGCGGGCGGTGACTGCGTGGAGGTCCTGGACCTGGTGTCGGGCCGGGAGCGGCACGTCCCGCTGGGCACCCACGCCAACAAGCACGGCCAGGTCATCGGCTCCAACGTGGGCGGCGGCTACGCGACCTTCCCCGGGGTGGTCGGCACCGCGGTGTCGAAGGTCTGCGACCTGGAGATCGCCAGGACCGGGCTGCGGGAGAAGGACGCCCGGGCGGTGGGCCTGCAGTACGTGACCGTGACGATCGAGTCGACGAGCCGGGCGGGCTACTACCCGGGGGCGGCCCTCATGACGGTGAAGATGCTGGCCGAGCGGCGCACCGGGCGGCTGCTCGGGGTGCAGATCGTGGGCCGGGAGGGCGCCGCGAAGCGGGTGGACATCGCCGCGGTGGCGCTCACCGCGGGGATGACGGTCGAGGCGATGACGGCGCTGGACCTGGGGTACGCGCCGCCGTTCTCGCCAGTGTGGGACCCGGTCCTGGTGGCGGCCCGCAAGGCGGTGGCCGCCGTGCGGGCGGCGGGCTGAACCACGCCCGCCCGGGCCGCCCCTCGCGGTGCGGGGGCGGCCCGGGCGGTGCCGGCCGATCGGACGGCCGCGCGCCGCGCCGGCCGGTGCCGGTCAGACGGACGGCCGGGCTCGGTACGGCCCGTGCGGGCCGGTGCCGGTCAGACGGCCGTGCGGGTGTGCACGTAGTCGACGAGCCGGGTCAGGGCGTCCGGGTCCATGGCCGGCATGACGCCGTGGCCCAGGTTGAAGACGTGCCCCTCCAGGTCCTTCGCGGCGGCGAGGACCTCGTCCGTCTTGGCCTCCACGACCTCGCGCGAGGCGAAGAGCACGGCGGGGTCGAGGTTGCCCTGGAGCGCCTTGCCGGGGCCGACCCGGCGGGCGGCCTCGTCGAGCGGGACGCGCCAGTCGACGCCCACCACGTCCGCGCCCGCCTCGCCCATGAGGCCGAGCAGCTCGCCCGTCCCCACGCCGAAGTGGATGCGCGGGACGCCGTACGAGGCGACCGCGTCGAACACCTTCACCGAGGCCGGCATGACCGAGCGGCGGTAGTCGGCGGGGGCCAGCGCGCCCACCCAGGAGTCGAAGAGCTGGACGGCGGAGGCGCCGGCCTCGATCTGGACCTTGAGGAAGGCCGAGGTGATCTCGGCGAGGCGGTCGAGCAGGTCGGCCCACAGCTGCGGGTCGCCGTACATGAGCGCCTTGGTGTGCTCGTGGCTGCGCGACGGGCCGCCCTCCACGAGGTAGCTCGCGAGGGTGAACGGCGCACCGGCGAAACCGATGAGCGGGGTGGCGCCGAGCTCGCCGGTGAGCATCCCGATGGCCTCGGTGACGTAGTGCACGTCCTCGGGGGTCAGGTCGCGCAGCCGGGCCAGGTCGGCGCGGGTGCGGATCGGGTCGGCGACGACCGGGCCCACCCCCGGCTTGATGTCGAGGTCGATGCCGATGGCCTTCAGCGGGACGACGATGTCGCTGAAGTAGATGGCGGCGTCGACCTTGTGGCGGCGCACGGGCTGCAGGGTGATCTCGGTGACCAGCTCGGGCCGCATGCACGACTCGAGCATGGGGATGCCCTCGCGGACCTTGAGGTACTCGGGCAGCGACCGCCCGGCCTGCCGCATGAACCAGACCGGCGTGTGCGGCACGGCCTCGCGGCGGCACGCCTTCAGGAACGCGGAGTCGTACGTCTGCGGCTGGTGCTTCGTCTGCTGGCCCTTCGGGCTGTCAATGGCGCTCACGCCCAGAATCTTCGCATGTGGCGAGAAGCCGCTCGCCCGGCCCGGGTGTCCCTCCCTGCGCACGGGCCCCGTTCCGCCTACTCTTCCCCGCATGGCTGCGGCTCAGGGACATTTTTCCGATCATTCCGACGGCAATCGAGGGACGGAGAAGACGGCGGGCGACAGGGTGGACCCCACGGAGACGAACCCGGTGCCCCCCGCCTTCGGGCGGGCGGTCGAGGGGCTGCGCGCGGTCCGGCTGCGGCCGGAGATCGAGGTCGATCCGACCCGGCCGCCGCAGCGGCTCGCCCCCTACGCGTACGCCCTGGAGGCGGCCGTGGTGGACGGCGAGGACGACCTCGCGGACGGGCGGCTGGTGCTGCTGCACGACCCGGCCGGGCACGAGGCCTGGAAGGGCACGTTCCGGCTGGTGACGCTGGTCAGGGCCGAGCTGGAGCCGGAGATGGCCGCCGACCCGCTGCTGCCGGAGGTCTGCTGGTCCTGGCTGACGGGGGCCTTCGAGGCGCGCGGTCTGGCGTACGGGGAGGCGAGCGGGACCGTCACGATGGCGGGCTCGCACTACTTCGGGGGGCTGGCGGAGCGCCGGCCCGCGACCCAGATCGAGATCCGGGCCTCGTGGACGCCGCAGGAGGGGCCGGCCGGGGTGCCGGACACCGGCGCCCACCTGGCGGCCTGGTGCGATCTGCTCTGCCAGATCGCCGGGCTGCCGCCGTCGTCGGCCGATCCGGGGGCGGGGACGACGTCGGGCGCGGGGGTCGTCTCGCTGCCCCAGCGGCGGGGACCGCAGCAGCCGTAGCCGTCCGAAGCCATCCGAAGCCGTGGGGACCCGTTCGTAACGTCGATTTCCGGACAGATGCGGCCGCGGAGCGCGTACGGCTCGTACGATGATCGATCACGCGTCCGAATTGCCCCAATTATTACTCACCAAATCGTGATCTTTCCCTAAAGGCGGGCGGCCCAGCTGCCGAAGGAGTCAGTGACCCTTCACAGCACGGGTTCGCCCCCCGGCTTCTTCCCCGAGCCGGCTCCGTCCCGCACCCCCTTTCCAGGAGGCCTGGTGTCCGTTCTCCTCGAGCAGCCCGCAAGCCTGGTCGCCTACCGCCCGAACAAGCCGACGGCCATGGTCGTCGTGGCCGACCCGCGCGTCCGCTCCACCGTCACCCGCCACCTGTGGGCGCTCGGAGTGCGCGACGTCATCGAGGCGTCGTCCATCGCGGAGGCCCGTCCCCGCGTCGGCAACCCGCGCGACATCTGCGTGGCCGACGTCCACCTCCCGGACGGCAGCGGACTCACCCTGCTGTCCGAGACCCGCGCGGCGGGCTGGCCCAACGGCCTCGCCCTGTCCGCCGCCGACGACATCGGCGCCGTGCGCAACGCCCTGGCCGGCGGAGTCAAGGGCTATGTCGTCACCGGTACGCGCACCAACATCGGTCACCCCACCCGCCCCGGCGCCGCCCCCATCGGCTCCGCGGCCGCCCGCCTCGGCCACCGCCGCCCCCCGGGTGCCCCGAGCCACCCGGGCGGCTACCGCGAGCTCTCCGGCCGTGAGGTCGAGGTGCTCCGGCTGGTGGCCGAGGGCCAGTCCAACAAGGCGATCGGCGTCTCCATGGGCCTGTCGGCCCTCACCGTGAAGAGCCACCTCGCCCGCATCGCCCGCAAGCTGGGCACCGGCGACCGGGCCGGCATGGTCGCCGTGGCCCTGCGCACCGGGATCATCCACTGAGCACGTCGACCCCCTGAGGGCCGACAGGGTCGACACACGACCGGCACCTGTCGACGGAACGTTCCCTCCGCTGCGACCACACCGGTCGTTCCGGCCGTTCCGTCGGCGGGTGCTTGCCATTCGCAGATACCCTTGACAGGTGACCGACGCCCAAGACACCGCAAGCGACACAGCGCTGCGAACCACCGGGGGCGCCCCCTCGGACGACGACGTCCCTGCGAATGGGCTGCCGATCCCGTTGCTCGAACCCCGCGAGGGCATTCCGCCCGTCGTGGCGACCGACGAGGCCCTCGCCGAGGTGGTCGCCGCCTTCGCCGCCGGCCGCGGCCCCGTGGCCGTGGACGCCGAGCGCGCCTCCGGCTACCGCTACGGGCAGCGCGCCTACCTCGTCCAGCTCCGCCGCGAGGGCGCGGGCAGCGCGCTGATCGACCCGGTCGGCTGCCCGGACCTGTCCTCCCTCGGCGAGGCGCTGGCCGGCACCGAATGGATCCTGCACGCCGCGACCCAGGACCTGCCGTGCCTGCGGGACATAGGCATGGTGCCGACGCGGCTCTTCGACACCGAGCTCGCCGGAAGGCTCGCGGGCTTCCCCCGGGTCGGCCTCGGCGCGATGGTCGAGTCCGTCCTCGGGTACGCCCTGGAGAAGGGCCACTCCGCGGTCGACTGGTCCACCCGCCCGCTGCCCGAGCCCTGGCTGCGCTACGCCGCGCTCGACGTGGAGCTCCTCGTCGACCTGCGCGACGCGCTGGAGAAGGAGCTCGACCGGCAGGGGAAGCTGGGCTGGGCGCTGGAGGAGTTCGAGGCCATCGCCTCGGCCCCGCCGGCCCCGCCGCGCAAGGACCCCTGGCGCCGCACCTCCGGCATGCACAAGGTGCGCAGGCGCCGCCAGATGGCGGTGGTCCGCGAGCTGTGGACGGCCCGCGACAAGATCGCGCAGCGGCGTGACGTCTCCCCCGGCAAGGTGCTGAGCGACTCGGCGATCGTCGAGGCCGCCCTCGCGCTGCCGCCGAACGCGGGCGCCCTGTCGGCGCTGCCCGGCTACGGCCAGCGGATGGGCAAGCGCCAGCTGGAGCAGTGGCAGGCCGCCGTGGACCGGGCGAAGGCCCTGCCCGAGTCGGAGCTGCCGCAGCCCGGTCAGCCGGTGGCGGGGCCGCCCCCGCCGCGCGCCTGGGCCGACAAGGACCCGGCCGCCGCGGCCCGGCTCTCCGCGGCGCGCGCCGCGGTGTCGGCGCTCGCGGAGGAGCTGAACCTGCCGCAGGAGAACCTGATCACCCCGGACACGGTCCGCCGGGTCTGCTGGGAGCCGCCGGCCCCGGTCACCCCGGACGCCGTCGCCGCCGCCCTCACCGGCCACGGCGCCCGCCCGTGGCAGGTCGGCCTGGTGACCCCGCTCCTGGTCACCGCCCTGGCGGCGAAGGCCTGACCAGGACGTACGGACCTGACGTAGTACGGATGTGACGTCGTACGGATGTGAGCTCGTACGGATGAGTCCGTACGGACGCGAGCTCGTACGGACGTGACGGAGCCCCCGGATCCCGGTCCGGGGGCTCCGTCGCGTCCGGAGCCGGATCACGGGGCGGGAGTCCGGCCGCGACCCTCTCGGGGGGCGGCCCTCCGGGTGTGACCTTCGCCGCTTGGGGCGGGGGGACTGGGCAGTCTGGTTACCCGCAAGTAGCATGGGGGGAGCAAGCGCGCGCTTAGCCGCGTGCCGGGCAGCGCGCCCGCAGCAGTGCCATCCCGCACCCTGGAGGAGAGCCATCGTGCCTCGTACCGTCAGGGACGTCGTCTTCGTCGACGGCGTCCGTACCCCGTTCGGCAAGGCGGGCCCGAAGGGCATCTACCACGAGACCCGCGCCGACGACCTCGTCGTCAAGGCCATCCGGGAGCTGCTGCGCCGCAACCCCGGCCTCGACCCCGCCAAGATCGACGAGGTCGCCATCGCCGCGACCACGCAGATCGGCGACCAGGGCCTGACCCTCGGCCGTACCGCGGGCATCCTCGCGGGTCTGCCGCAGTCCGTGCCCGGCTACTCCATCGACCGCATGTGCGCCGGTGCGCTGACCGCCGTCACCTCGGTGGCCGGTTCGATCGCCTTCGGTGCCTACGACGCCGTCATCGCCGGTGGCGTCGAGCACATGGGCCGTCACCCCATGGGCGAGGGCGTGGACCCGAACCCGCGCTTCGTCAGCGAGAAGCTGGTCGACGAGTCCGCCCTGTTCATGGGCATGACCGCCGAGAACCTGCACGACCGCTACCCCACCATCACCAAGCAGCGCGCCGACGAGTACGCCGTGCGCTCGCAGGAGAAGGCCGCCAAGGCGTACGCCGACGGCAAGATCCAGCAGGACCTGGTGCCGATCTCGGTGCGCCGCACCAACGCCGAGGCCGGCGAGACCGGCTGGGGCCTGGTCACCGCCGACGAGCCGATGCGCCCGGGCACCACGCTGGAGTCGCTGGCCGGCCTGAAGACGCCGTTCCGCGTCCACGGCAACGTCACCGCGGGCAACGCGGCCGGCCTGAACGACGGCGCCACCGCCTCGATCATCGCCTCCGAGGACTTCGCCCGCGAGAACGACCTCCCGGTGAAGATGCGCCTCGTCTCCTACGCCTTCGCCGGCGTCGAGCCCGAGGTCATGGGCTACGGCCCGATCCCGGCCACCGAGAAGGCGCTGGCCAAGGCCGGTCTGTCGATCGAGGACATCCAGCTCTTCGAGATCAACGAGGCCTTCGCGGTCCAGGTCCTCGCCTTCCTGGAGCACTACGGCATCGCCGACGACGACGCCCGCGTCAACCAGTACGGCGGCGCCATCGCGTACGGCCACCCGCTCGCCTCCTCCGGCGTCCGTCTGATGACGCAGCTGGCCCGCCAGTTCGAGGAGCAGCCGGAGGTCCGCTACGGCCTCACCACCATGTGCGTCGGCTTCGGCATGGGCGCCACGGTCATCTGGGAGAACCCGAACCACAAGGACGCCGGAGGCAGCAAGTGAGCACCACCGCAGAGCTTCTGAAGGGCGCCGCCGAGCTCTTCCCGGACGAGGTCGTCACCTCGGCCCACGTACGTCACTTCGAACTCCCCGCGGGTGCGGGCCGGTTCGCGCTGATCACGCTGGACAACGGCTTCGACCACACCAAGCCGACCACCTTCGGCCCGCAGTCGCTGGCGAACCTGAACACCGCGCTCGACCAGGTCGAGGCCGAGGCCGCGAACGGTGAGATCGTCGGCGTCGGCATCACCGGCAAGCCGTTCATCTTCGCCGTCGGCGCCGACCTCAAGGGCGTCGAGCTGCTCAAGCAGCACTCCGACGCGCTCGCCATCGGCAAGGGCGGCCACGACGTCTTCAAGCGTCTCGCCGGCCTGGCCGTGCCGACCTTCGCGTACTACAACGGCGCGGCCATGGGCGGCGGTGTCGAGGTCGGTCTGCACTGCACCTACCGCACCGTCTCCAAGGCCCTGCCGGCCTTCTCGCTGCCCGAGGTCTTCCTCGGCCTGGTGCCCGGCTGGGGCGGCTGCACGATCCTGCCGAACCTGATCGGCGCGGAGAAGGCCGTCTCGGTCATCATCGAGAACAGCCTCAACCAGAACCGTCAGCTCAAGGGCAAGCAGGTCTTCGAGCTCGGCATCGCCGACGCCCTCTTCGAGGGTGCCGACTTCCTGGAGCAGTCGCTCATCTGGACGGCCGGCGTCCTCAACGGCACCGTCGCCGTCGAGCGCCCGGAGATCGACCGCGGCGAGGGCTGGGACCAGGCCGTCGCCAAGGGCCGCGCCATCGCCGACTCCAAGGTGCACGGCGCCGCCCCCGCCGCCTACCGCGCCCTCGACATCATCGAGGCCGCCAAGGACGGCGACCTGCAGAAGGGCTACGACGCCGAGGACCAGGCCCTCGCGGACCTGATCATGGGCGGCGAGCTCCGCTCCGGCATCTACGCCTTCAACCTGGTGCAGAAGCGCGGCAAGCGCCCGGCCGGCGCGCCGGACAAGTCGCTGGCCCGCCCGGTCACCAAGGTCGGTGTCGTCGGCGCCGGTCTGATGGCCTCCCAGCTGGCCCTGCTCTTCCTGCGCCGTCTGGAGGTGCCGGTCGTCCTGACCGACATCGACCAGGAGCGCGTCGACAAGGGCGTGGGCTACGTCCACGGCGAGATCGAGAAGCTGCTCGGCAAGGGCCGCATCAACCAGGACAAGGCCAACCGCCTCAAGGGCCTGGTCTCCGGCGTCCTGGACAAGGCCGAGGGCTTCGCGGACGCGGACTTCATCATCGAGGCCGTGTTCGAGGAGATGTCCGTCAAGCAGAAGGTGTTCGCGGAGGTCGAGGCGGTCGCCCCGGCGCACGCGATCCTCGCCACCAACACCTCCTCGCTGTCGGTCTCCGAGATGGCCTCGAAGCTGCAGCACCCGGAGCGCGTGGTCGGCTTCCACTTCTTCAACCCGGTCGCGATCCTCCCGCTCCTGGAGATCGTCCGCGGCGAGCAGACCGACGACGCCTCGCTGGCCACGGCCTTCGGCGTCGCCAAGAAGCTGAAGAAGACGGCCGTGCTCACGAAGGACGCCCCGGCGTTCGTCGTGAACCGCATCCTGACCCGCTTCATGGGCGAGATCCAGAACGTCATCGACGAGGGCACCCCGGTGGCCGTCGCCGAGAAGGGCGTCGAGCCCCTCGGCCTGCCGATGTCGCCGCTGGTGCTCCTGGAGCTGGTCGGCCCGGCGATCGGTCTGCACGTCTCCGAGACCCTGAACCGCGCCTTCCCGGAGCGCTTCGTCGTCTCCCCCAACCTGAAGGCGGTCGTCGAGGCCGGCAAGCGCGGCTTCTACGTCTACAAGCCGGAGAACGGCTTCAAGCCGGAGCTCGACCCCGAGGTCGCCGCGCTCCTCAAGCAGGGCGACGTCGTCCTGACCGAGGAGCAGGTCCGCGACCGCGTCCTGGACGCGGTCGCGCAGGAGATCGGCCTGATGCTGGAGGAGGGTGTCGTCGCCGAGGCGCAGGACATCGACCTCTGCCTGATCACGGGCGCGGGCTGGCCCTTCCACCTGGGCGGCATCACGCCGTACCTGGACCGTGAGGGCGTCTCCGAGCGCGTCAACGGCAAGCGGTTCCTCGCGCAGGGCGTCGCGAGCGTCCCCGCGTAACACCCCCGTACGGGTGAGGACGGCCCCGGTACCGCTTCGGCGGTGCCGGGGCCGTCATGCTGTGCGCATGGAGCTTCTGGTCGTCGACGGGGCGAATGTGGTCGGGTCCGTTCCGGATGGATGGTGGAAGGACCGGCGCGGGGCCGCCGAGCGGCTGCGGGACCGGCTGGCCGCGCACGGCGGGCCCCCGGAGGGCGGTCCGTACGAGATCGTGCTCGTGGTGGAGGGCCGTGCGCGGGGCGTGGCCCCGGTGCCGGGGGTGCGGGTCGAGGAGGCGCCGGGCAGCGGTGACGACCTGATCGTGGAACTGGCCCGGAACGCGGCCGGCCGGCCGTGTCTGGTGATCACGGCCGACCGGGAGCTGCGGCGGCGGGTGGAGGAGACGGGCGCACGCTGCGCCGGGCCCCGTAGCCTGCCGGGCTAGTACCTCGCCTCCTGGTTCTCCTTGCCGAGGCGGCTGTGCTTGCGTCCGTACAGGAAGTAGACGACGAAGCCGATCAGCATCCAGACGGCGAAGCGGAACCAGGTCTCCCCGGGCAGGTTGAGCATCAGCCAGACCGAGGCGGCGATCGAGATGATCGGCAGCGCCGGGACCCACGGGGTGCGGAAGGCGCGGTGCAGGTCGGGGCGGGTGCGGCGGAGCACGATCACGCCGACGGCGACCACGACGAAGGCGAAGAGGGTGCCGATGTTCACCAGGGTGGCCAGCTCGTTGATGCTGGTGAAGCCGGCGACGACGGCGATGATGACGCCGAGCAGGATGGTCGGCCGGTACGGGGTCTTGAAGCGCGGGTGCGTGACCGAGAAGAAGCGGGGCAGCAGTCCGTCGCGGCTCATCGCGAAGAACACCCGGGTCTGGCCGAGCAGCAGGATCAGACAGACCGTCGTGAGGCCGACGGCGGCGCCGAAGCTGATGACGCCCGCGTAGAACGGATGGCCCACGGCCTTGAAGGCGTCGGCCAGCGGGGCGCTGGTGGAGAGCTCGGTGTACTTCTGCATGCCGGTGACGACGAGCGCGACCGCCACGTACAGGATCGTGCAGATGACGAGCGAGCCGAGGATGCCACGGGGCATGTCGCGCTGCGGCAGCTTGGTCTCCTCGGCGGCGGTGGCGACCACGTCGAAGCCGATGAAGGCGAAGAAGACGACGGAGGCGGCGGTGAAGATGCCCATCACGCCGAAGTTGGTCGGCTCGTAGCCGAACATCAGCTGGACCAGCGGCTCGTTCCAGCCGGAGCCGCCGCCGGGCGGGGTGATGGCCGGCGGGATGAACGGCTTGTAGTTGTCGCCGACGATGAAGAACAGGCCGGCGATGATCACGATCATCACGACGGTCACCTTGATGGCCACGACGACCGCGGTGATCCGGGCGGACAGCTTCATGCCGAGGACGAGGATCGCGGTCAGCACCAGGACCAGCAGGAAGGCCAGGATGTCGAAGGTGCCGCCGGCGACGTCGGGGCCTTCGAGCGAGGCCGGCAGATGCCAGCCGATGTTGTCCATGAGCGAGCGCACGTACCCGGACCAGCCGACGGCGACCACCGCGGTGCCCAGCGCGAACTCCAGGACGAGGTCCCAGCCGATGATCCAGGCGGGGAGCTCGCCGATGGAGGCGTACGCGAAGGTGTACGCCGATCCCGCCACCGGAACCGTGGAGGCGAACTCCGCGTAGCACAGGGCGGCGAGGGCGCACACGATGCCGGCCGCGACGAAGGCGAGCGCGGTGGCCGGGCCCGCGTTCTCCTTGGCGACCTTGCCGGTGAGGACGAAGATGCCGGTGCCGATGATGACGCCGACGCCGAAGACCGTCAGGTCCCAGGCGGAGAGGGACTTCCGGAGCGCGTGCTCCGGCTCCTCCGTGTCGCGGATGGACTGCTCGACCGTCTTGGTCCGGAACATCCCTGAACTCGCGCGTGGCTGCTGGTCCGTACTCACCGTCGCACCTCCTGCCAGTGGGCTGCCCGCCCTCAGGCCAGAATGCACGCGAATGGGCCGGTCGGCACTCCGAAGAGTGAGCCGACCGGCCCAAAGGTGACGCTGGGTGAGTTCTCTCCCGGGTCGCCGGGTCAGTCCCGGGCGGGCTCCACGGCCTTGGCACTGGCCTCGAAGCGCCCGTCCAGACGCGACACCAGGCCGGTGACCTGGCGCGCGATGTCCGGGGCGGTGAGCCCGATCTCCGCCATGACCTCGCCGCGGGAGGCGTGGTCGAGGAAGCGCGGCGGGATGCCGAAGTCGCGCAGCGGGACGTCCACGCCCGCGTCGCGCAGCGCCTGGGCGACGGCCGAGCCGACGCCGCCGACGCGGCTGTTGTCCTCGACGGTGACGACCACGCGGTGCTGCTCGGCGAGCGGGGCGAGGGCCTCGTCGACCGGCTTGACCCAGCGGGGGTCGACGACGGTCGTGGAGATGCCCTGCTTGTCGAGGAGGTCGGCGATCTCCAGGCACATCGGCGCGAGGGCGCCGACCGAGACCAGGAGGACGTCCGGCTTCCGGCTGCCCGGCTCGCGGAGCACGTCCATGCCGCCGACCCGGCGCAGCGCGGGAACGGCCGGGCCGACCGCGCCCTTGGAGAAGCGGACCACGGTGGGGGCGTCGGTGACCTCGACGGCCTCGCGCAGCTGGGCGCGGACCTGGTCGGCGTCGCGCGGGGCGGCGAGCCGCAGGCCGGGCACGACCTGGAGGATCGACATGTCCCACATGCCGTTGTGGGAGGCGCCGTCGGTGCCGGTGACGCCGGCCCGGTCCAGCACGAAGGTGACGCCGCACTTGTGCAGGGCCACGTCCATCAGGACCTGGTCGAAGGCCCGGTTGAGGAAGGTCGCGTAGACGGCGAAGACCGGGTGGAGGCCGCCGGTGGCGAGGCCCGCCGCGGAGACCGCGCCGTGCTGCTCGGCGATGCCGACGTCGAAGACGCGCTCCGGGAAGGCCTTGGCGAACTTGTCGAGGCCGACCGGCTGGAGCATGGCGGCGGTGATCGCGACGATGTCGGCGCGCTCCT
Organism: Streptomyces showdoensis; assembly: GCF_039535475.1. Lineage (NCBI taxonomy): Bacteria > Bacillati > Actinomycetota > Actinomycetes > Kitasatosporales > Streptomycetaceae > Streptomyces > Streptomyces showdoensis. Next base: position 156,399 of record NZ_BAAAXG010000028.1, read on the forward strand.
TGCCGAGCTCGACCATCTCCTGGCCGAAGACGCTGGTCCAGTCGGCGCCGGAGGAGGCGATCGGGAGACCGGTGTCGGGGTGGATCTTGCCGACGGCGTGGAAGCGGTCGGCCTCGTCCTGGAGGGCCGGCTGGTAGCCGCGGCCCTTCTCGGTGAGGCAGTGCACGATCACCGGGCCGCCGAAGCGCTTGGCGCGCGTGAGGGCCGACTCCAGGGCCTCGATGTCGTGCCCGTCGATGGGGCCGACGTACTTGAGGCCGAGGTCCTCGAACATGCCCTGCGGGGCGATGAAGTCCTTGAGGCCCTTCTTGGCGCCGTGCAGGGTCTCGTAGAGCGGCTTCCCGACGACCGGGGTGCGCTCCAGGATGTCCTTGCCGCGGGCCAGGAAGCGCTCGTAGCCGTCCGTGGTGCGCAGGGTCGCCAGGTGGTTGGCGAGGCCGCCGATGGTCGGGGCGTAGGAGCGCTCGTTGTCGTTGACCACGATGACGAGCGGCCGGTCCTTGGCCGCGGCGATGTTGTTCAGCGCCTCCCAGGCCATGCCGCCGGTGAGGGCGCCGTCGCCGATGACCGCGACGACGTGGTCGTCCTTGCGGAGGATCTCGTTGGCCTTGGCGAGTCCGTCGGCCCAGCCGAGGACGGTCGAGGCGTGCGAGTTCTCGATGACGTCGTGCTCGGACTCCGCCTGCGAGGGGTAGCCGGACAGGCCGCCCTTCATCTTGAGCTTGGAGAAGTCCTGGCGGCCGGTGAGCAGCTTGTGGACGTAGCTCTGGTGCCCGGTGTCGAAGAGGACCTTGTCCTTGGGCGAATCGAAGACGCGGTGCAGGGCGATGGTCAGCTCGACCACGCCGAGGTTGGGGCCGAGGTGCCCGCCGGTCTTGGAGACGGCGTCCACGAGGAACGACCTGATCTCCCCGGCCAGCTGGTCCAGCTGCTCCGAGGAGAGCCGGTCCAGATCTCGCGGTCCCCTGATACGGGTCAGCAGAGCCACCCGTGCCTCCTTGCGTTTGAGCTGGTCGAGCTTGCCGATTTGTCGAGTCTAATGTTCCGTCTTGGATCGTGGGCATCGGGCCGGGTGATCGAGCGCCACCCGCTTGGCCGACACACCGCTGATCCGCACGGCCGGTGCACTGGTCCGGACGCAGCAGCGCCCGGCGCCGGTTCTCGGCGCCGGGCGGAGTGTGGCGAGCGTTACGCGCGTCCGGCGGTCTTCTGCGTGCGGCGGGAGACCGAGTCGATCACGACGGCGGCGAGCAGCACCGCGCCGGTGATCATGTTCTGGATCGCGTTGGACATGCCGATCATGTTCAGGCCCTGCTGGATCGACTGGATCACGATCATGCCCAGGAGCGCGGACCAGACCTTGCCGCGGCCGCCGAAGAGGCTGGTGCCGCCGATCACGGCCGCGGCGATGACCAGCATCAGCGTGTTGCCGCCGCCGAGGCTCTTGGTCGCGCCGCCGGAGAGGCTCGCGATGAAGAGGCCGCCGAAGGCGGCGAGGGTGCCGGAGATCGCGAAGACGGCGATCCGGACCCGGTCCACGTTGATGCCGGCGCGGCGGGCCGCCTCGGCGTTGCCGCCGACCGCGAAGACCTTGCGGCCGAAGAGGGTGCGGCGGGCGACGAAGTCGGCGATCACGAGGACGGCCAGGAACAGCACCAGGGCCAGCGGCAGGCCGCGGGCGCCGGCGGGCTCGTTCATCACGTACGCGACGACGAAGACCAGGACGGCGACGACGCCGGTGCGCAGGGCGATCTCGGCGATCGGGCGGGCCGGGAGCAGGGCCGCCTTGCGGCGGCTGCTGTCGCGCAGGAGCGAGACCAGGTACACGGCGACGGCGGCCAGGGCGAGGCCGTAGGCGGCGATCTTGTCGGCGAAGAAGTAGTTGGTGAGGTTCTCCACCACGCTGCCGGACGGCGTGTTGATGGAGCCCTCGCCGCCCATGAGCCACTCCTGGAGGCCCATCCAGCCCAGGAAGCCCGCCAGGGTGACGACGAACGCGGGGACGCCGATCTTGGCGAAGAAGAAGCCGTGCAGCGCTCCGATCGCGGTGCCGGCGAGCACGGCGAGCACGATGGACAGCCACTGGTTCATCCCGTTGCTGACCTGCAGGCCGGCCCAGACGGCGGCGCCGACGCCGGCGACGGAGCCCATCGACAGGTCGATCTCGCCGAGGACGAGGACGAAGACGATGCCGACGGCCATGATGCCGAGGCCGGAGGCGTACACGGCGACGTTGGCGACGGAGCTCGCGGACAGGAAGTTGCTGTTCTGGAGCTGGAAGACGACCGCGATGACGATCAGGCCGAGGATCACGGGGAGGGAGCCGAGCTCGCCGCCGCGGATCTTGCGGGTGAACTCCGTCCAGTAGCCCTTGACGCCTTCCTCGCGGACGAGGAGGCGGGGGTCCACGGCGGGGACGGCGGGACCGGCCGGGGCGGGCGCGGCGGACCCCTCGGCGGGGGCCTCGGGGGTCTTGGCGAGGTCGCTCACTGGGAGTCCTCCTTCGCTGCGGTACGGGCCTGCCTGCGGGTCACGGCGTTGTCCGTGGCGCCGGTGATGGCGGCGATGATCGTCTCGTGCGTGGTGTCCTCGACGTCGAAGACCCCGTTGTTGCGGCCGAGCCGGAGCACGGCGACCTTGTCGGCGACGGCGCGCACGTCGGCCATGTTGTGGCTGATGAGGATGACGCCGTGGCCGCGCTCGCGCAGCCGCTCCACCAGGTCGAGCACCTGTGCGGTCTGCTCGACGCCGAGGGCGGCGGTGGGCTCGTCCAGGATGACGACCTTCGGGTCGCCGATCAGGGCGCGGGCGATGGCCACGACCTGCCGCTGGCCGCCGGAGAGGGCGGCGACGGGTATGCGGACCGAGGGGATGCGGATGGACAGGGTGTCCAGGAGCTCCCGGGCGCGCTTCTCCATGGCGATCTCGTCGAGCACCTTGGCGGAGCTGAGCTCGCTGCCGAGGAAGAGGTTGGCGACGACGTCGAGGTTGTCGCAGAGCGCCAGGTCCTGGTAGACGGTGGCGACTCCGAGGTTCTGGGAGTCGTGGGGCCGGGTGATCTGGACGGGGCGGCCGTCCCATTCGATGGTGCCCTCGTCGATCGGGTGGACACCCGAGATCGTCTTGACGAGGGTCGACTTGCCGGCGCCGTTGTCGCCCACCAGGGCGACGACCTCTCCGGCGTGGATCTCCAGATCGACATCGGTGAGCACCTGGACGGCGCCGAACCGCTTGGAGACCCCGCGCAACGCCAGCACGGGCGTAGCGGACACGTGAATCATCTCCTTCGCCGCCTGACCGGCGGGGATGTGGTGCGAAGTGCCGCGGAGTACCGCGGGAACCGCGAGGGAGTCCGGCGCCCCGCCCCCGCTTGCGGGGCGTGGAACGGGGCGGGGAGCGCCGGACGGTCTTCCGTGGGGGGCGGGGCGGGCTACTTGATGCCCGCCGCCTCGCAGGCCGCCTTGTACTCGGCGGTGCAGATGTCGGCCGCCTTGTAGACGTTGTCCGCGATGATCGTGGAGGCGATGTTCTCCTTGGTCACGATCTGCGCGTCGTAGAGCTTGGCCGGGATGTCCTTGAACTCGCCGGTGAGGCTGGTGACCTTCACCGGGACGAGGTCGTCGATCTTCTCGCCCTTGAGGAGCTTGACCGCGATCTCCGCGGTGGTCTCGGCCTCGGGCTTGATCTGCTTGTAGATGGTGAAGGACTGATCGCCCTTCAGGATCCGCTGCAGACCGGCGAGTTCGGCGTCCTGGCCGCCGACCGGGACCTTGACGCCCTGCTTGCCGAGGGCGGTGATGATGCCGCCGGCCATGCCGTCGTTGGCGGAGTAGACGCCCTGGAAGCCCTCCTTGCCCAGGGAGTCGATGGCGGCGCCCATCTTCTTGTTGGCCTCGTCCGGGGACCAGTCCGGGATGTCCTGCTCGTAGACGACCTTCTTCACGCCGCCGTCGAGGACGCTGTGGGCGCCCTTCTTGAACAGCGGGGCGTTCGGGTCGGTCGGCGAGCCGTTGATCATGACAACGTTGGCGTCCTTGGCCTTGGCGCCGAGCGCCTTCACCAGGGCCTCGCCCTGCAGGCGGCCGATCTTCTCGTTGTCGTACGAGACGTAGGCGGAGATCGGGCCCTCGGCCAGGCGGTCGTACGCGACCACCTTGACGCCCTTCTTCTCGGCCTGCTGGACCCAGGACTTGGTGGCCTTGTAGTCGACCGAGTCCAGGATGATGACCTTCACGCCCTGGGTGACGAGCGCGTCGAACTGCTTCTTCTGCGTCTCGGTGTCCTGCGCGGCGTTGTTGTACTTGACCTCGCAGTCGCTGCAGAGGGCCTTGATCTTCGCCTCGATGATCGGGCGGTCGAAGGTCTCGTAGCGCGTGGTCTTGTTCTCCGGAAGCAGCAGACCGATGGTCTTGCCGTCGCCGCCGTTCGCATCGCCCGAGCCGTTGTCGCCCGCCTGGCCACAGGCGGCGAGGGAGAGGGCCATGGAAACCGCGGCCGTGCCTATGACGACGCGACGCGTCATTGCGTTCATGTGGGGTTGCCTCCCTGACGAGGCCGCGACGTTGCGGCCGAGGTGGCTGGAAGTCAACTCGGCCGCAGGGTCGACGTCAAGGAGTAAATCCTTAACGAGATGACAACGGTGCCATCCGTTATCTAAGTGAACGCAAGCGTGGCCGCGTTCACGGCACCGCCGGAGCCGCCCTCCAAAAGCGTCGAATCGCCCATTTCACTGAGGACGAGGGCGAGCGCGCCCAGCACCTCCGCGCGGCCGCCCAGCGCCCCCTGGGCCAGCGACAGCTGCCGGGCGGCGCTGGGGATGGCGTAGCGCGAGACGGAGTCCCTGATGGGCGCCAGGACCAGCTCCCCGGCCTCCGCCAGGTCGCCGCCGAGGATCACCCGGCTCGGGTTCAGGAGGTTGCAGAGGTTGGCGATGCCGCTGCCGATGTGGCGCCCCACGTCGGCGATCACCCGCCGGCAGCCGGGGTCGCCCTCCCGGGCCAGCTGGACCACCCGCTCCATGGTCAGATCGGGCCCGTGGCTCGACTGGAGCAGCGGCAGCACGTACCGGGCGGCGGTGAAGGTCTCCAGGCAGCCGCGGTTGCCGCAGCGGCAGACCGGACCGGACTCGTCGAGGGTGATGTGGCCGATCTCTCCGGCCGTGCCGCCCGGACCCCGGTAGACCCGGCCGTCGATCACCAGACCGGCGCCGACGCCGCTGGCCACCTTGATGTACGCGAGGTCCTTCACGCCCCGGCCGCTGCCCCAGACCAGCTCGCCGAGGGCGCCGAGGTTGGCGTCGTTGTCCACGTGCACGGGGACGCCCAGGCGGGCGGAGAGCTCGTCGGCGGGGTTGATCCCGCTCCAGCCCGGCAGGATCGAGGTGGACCCCAGGGTGCCCGAGGAGACGTCGATCGGGCCCGGCACGCCGAGGCCGACGCCGACGACCTTGTCCCGGCCGATGCCGGTGGCCGCGATCAGCCGGGTGACCAGCTGCTCGGCCCGGTCGAAGCCCTCCGCGGCGGAGGCGTCCACGTCCAGCGGCTCGGCCTCCTCGGCGAGCACCTGGTGGGCCAGGTTGCCGACCGCGACCCGCAGGTGCGTGTGGCCGAAGTCGACGCCGATGACGATGCCCGCGTCCCCGCTCAGCGAGACGCTGCGGGCCCGGCGGCCGCCCGCGGAGGTCGGGGTGACGTCGACGGTCCCGCCGTCCTTCAGCTCCCGCACGATGTTGGAGACCGTGGCGGCGGACAGGCCCGTCGCGCGGGCGATCTCCGCCTGGGTGAGCGATCCGGCCATCCGGACCGCCCGGACGACCCGCTCCAGATTGGCCCGGTGCAGCGACGACTGCGACCCCGGAGTCTCCATTGACTCTCTCCACCCTACGACGTGTACAAGTTATGAACTCCAAGCTCCTTCGTAGGGCTTGTCGCCGTCAAGTCCTCGACGGTAGCCGAAACCGGACGCAAAAGGTCCGGTCCGGGGGGACGAGTCCCCCGGACCGGACCTGTGGGCGCCGGTGTCGTTACTTGAGCGTGGCCGAAGTGAGACCCGCCTGGACCTGCCGCTGGAAGGACAGGTAGACCACCAGCATCGGGATCATGGCGATGGTGACGCCGGCGAAGAGCACCGGCAGGTCCGTCTCGTACCCCTGCTGCTGCTGGAGCTGGATCAGGCCCTGGGTGAGCACGTACCGCTCGGGATCGTCACCGCTCTGCGGCTGCATCAGCACGGTCGGCAGGACGAACTGGTTCCACTGCCCGAGCGTGTTGAAGATGCCCACGCTGAGCAGGCCAGGCTTGGCCATCGGCAGCATCACCTGGAAGAAGGCCCGGGTGTGCGAGGCCCCGTCCAGGATCGCCGCCTCGAAGACCGCCGTCGGCAGCGTCCTGAAGAAGGAGTGCATGAAGAAGACGGTGAACGGCATCGAGTAGGCGACGTACACCAGGATCAGGCCCTGGTAGCTGTTGAGCATCCCGAGCATCTTCACCATGAAGAAGAGCGGGACCAGCGCCAGGAAGACCGGGAACATCGCGCCGGCGACGAAGAAGTAGTAGATGACCCGGTTGCCCCAGAACTGGTAGCGCGCCAGGACGTACGCGGCCATGGAGCCGAAGAGCATGGTCAGCGGCACCGAGAACACCAGGACGATCACGGTGTTCACGAAGTAGTCGCCGATGCCCTTGTTCCAGGCCCGGCCGAAGACGTCCAGCGACCAGTTGGACGGCCAGCCGAAGGCCGATCCGGCGATCTGGGAGTCGGTCTTGAAGGAGCTGAGCACCAGCCACAGCAGCGGCAGCACGATCAGCAGGGCCCACACGGCGAGGAAGCCGTGCGAGAAGACGTTGAGGACGACGCCCTCGCGGGCGGGGCCCGGGGCCGGGGGGTGCGCCGTACGTGCCGCGCGCTGCCGGGGCACGGAGCCCTCGCCCGGGCCGGCGGCCGGGCTCGCGTCGGACTTCTGGATGGGTGCAGTCATCGTCTGTTCTCCCGCTCAGAACTCGAGGCGCTCGCGGCGGGTGGCGCGCAGCGTGACCACGGACACGATCAGGGTGAGGAGCAGCATGACCACGCCCATGGCGCAGGCGTAACCGCTCTTACCGAAGTAGAGGAAGTTGCGCATCATGACCGTCGACATGGTCTCGCTGTGGTGGTCGGGGCCGCCGCCGTAGTCGCCCGAGGTCATCGTGGAGACCAGGACGAACATGTCCATGGCCACGATGCCGAGGTAGACCCAGGCGGTCTGCACGGAGTCCCACAGCAACGGCAGGGTGATGCGGAAGAAGGACTGGGCGCGGCCGGCGCCGTCGATCAGCGCGGCCTCGTAGATGTCCCGGGGGATGGACTGCATGGCGGCCGAGAAGAGCACCAGGTAGAAGCCGACGCCGTGCCAGACGACGACCGCCATGAGCGCCCACAGGACGAAGTCGGGCTCGTTGAGCCACTCGATCGGCTCGGCCGCGTCGATGAGGCCGAGCTTGAGCAGCAGGCCGTTGAGCATGCCGCCGGTGTCGCTGCGGTACACGGCGCCGAAGAGCACCGCGAGGATCGCCAGCGAGAGCACCTGCGGGAAGAAGTAGACGACCTTGTAGAACTTGGACCCGGAGACGCCCGCGACGCCGCCGGCCCTGCTGCGCCCGCCCGCGTTCACCATGAAGGCGAAGAAGAGGGCGAGCAGGATGGTGATCACCGGGATGAACACCAGGAACAGGATGTTGTGCCAGACCGCTCCCAGGAAGACGTCGTCCTGGAACAGGGCGACGTAGTTGTCGAGTCCGACGAAGGAGAAGGTCTGCGACTGGCCCTTCCAGTCGGTCAGCGAGTAGCCGATCGTCTGGATGTACGGCCAGATGACGAAGACCAGATAGAGGGCCACGGGTATGAAGAGGAATCCCGTGACGAACTGGTACTGCCCTTTGCGCATGGCGTTCCTGTCCCTGATGTCCCCGGTGTGCTACGCGGTCGCGGTCAGTCGCGGTGGTTCTTCTTGGACGCCGGGTCCTTGGCGGCCTTGTCGACGGCGGCCTGGGCCCGCTTGAGCCACTCGGCCGGCTGGATGCGCTTGGCCATGAGCTCGTTGGAGGCGTTCTGGATCTCGGTGTCCATCTCGCTGTACCACTCGGTGTACAGGTAGCGGAACGTGTTGGTGCCGGCCGCCTTGGAGGCCACGACCGTCGACTGGGTGCCGGGGCGCAGCTTGACGCTCGGGTCCACGCCGTCGGCGAGGATGGTGAGGGAGTTGGCCTCCTTCGCGAAGAGCGTCGACCACTCCTTCGAGAGCATCATCCGCATGAACTCCTTCGCCTCCGCCAGGTTCTTGGCCTTGGAGGGGATGATGAAGGGCTCGCCGGATCCGGCGCGGATGGCCTCGTACGGCATCGCGCTGCCGGGCAGCAGCGGCATCGGCATGAACTTCATGTCGAAGTCGGCCGGGGTCTGCTTGAGCTGCTCGTTCTCCAGCCAGGAGCCACAGGTGATGAACGCGGCCTTGTACTGGTTCCAGCGGGTCTGCGACTCGGTGTGGGTGAGGCCGTTGGTGCCGGCCATCAGGTAGCCCTTCTCCACCAGCTCGTAGACCGCCTCGACGGCCTCCTTGGCCGCGGCGGAGCCGACGAAGGCCTTGGGGTCGAGGTTGTCGATCGCCTTCATGGCATCCAGGCCGCCCTTCTTGGCGATCAGGTCCATGATGGCGACGTTGATGTAGTAGGGGTACTTGCCCTGGTGGGCGAGTCCGCCGATGCCCTGTGCGGTGGCCTCCTTGCAGATGGCCATGAACTCGTCCCAGGTCTTCGGCTCCGTCCAGCCCTTCTCCTTGAAGAGCTTGCCGGAGTACCACAGGCCCCACACCGTGTAGATGTAGTTGAGGGCCACGACCTTGCCCTCCTGGAGGCCGGCGTCGATGGTGCCGGGGATCAGGGTGTCGCGGACCTTCTTGGCGGGGTCGTCGACGGACGGCGCGTCGAGGACCTCGGCGAGGTCGAGCAGCTGCCCGTTCTTCGCCAGCACGTCGATCTTGATCTTCTGGGCGCCGGAGTCGTCGACGATGTCCGGCGGGTTGCCGGCGTTGAAGCGCGGCTGGAGCTTGCCGGTGATCTCCTGGGTGCCGGTGTGGGTGGCGGTGATGTCCCACTTCTTGTTGAAGCTGGCCTCCCACGCCTTGGCGTAGTCGTCGCCGTACCCGCCCTTGAAGACGACGACGTCGATCTTGCCGCCCTTGGCGACGCCGAACGGATTGTCCTTCGTCTTCTCGCCCTTGGGCTTGTCTTTGCCCGCGTCGTCGCCTCCGCTGGAGGCACACGCGGACAGGAAACTCATGGTCGGCACGGCGATCAGACCGAGCGCGGCGGAACGCTTGATCAGGTCGCGACGGCCGAGGCCCTCATGGTTCTGGGCGGAGGTGGATCCCATGCTCAAGTCCTCGCCTTCATTCAGGACTCAGGCGGTGTACCGGTCGCCCGTACAGATTCGCCACAGGCGAAGGGCCCCGCCACCGCGGTCAATTGCAGCTGGGTCGTACAAGGGTCGGGCCGTCGTGCGCAGTGGTACGACGGGCGAGATGCCGACAGGTATAGTCCACTTCCCGCTGCCGGAGCAAGATCGAAACAAGCTTTCCCGGGTAGTCGTCTCCGAGTTGAGACCTGCGGAATCCAGCGGGTGCTTCTGCCCCGTTTCCTCCCCGATTTTGCCGTCAACACCCTTGACAGCACCCCTCACTTGGCCTTCTCCTGGGGACTTGCTCGGCGATGATGACAACGTTGTCTAGAATCAGCGGCAGGAGCGACGACACGGCATGCGTCCCCCTCTCAGAGCGGTCTCCCTGGCAGCCTCGGCGGCACTGGTACTGAGCCTCACCCCCGCGGTGGCTCAGGCGCTTCCGGGCCGAACGGACCAATCGACCGAACAGGACACCTCGGTACGGGAGTTCAGCACCTCCTTCGAAGCGGACGAAACCCAGCCGACCTGGCGGAACACCGTCGAAGTCGGCCCGGACGGCAAGAAGCGGACGAGTGGGGTGGACGGCGGCTTCGTCACCGGCATCCCCGGCAACGTCACCGACCGCGTGACGGCCCTGCGCGCCAGCGGCGAGCACGCGGGCGCGGGCGAGGTCAAGGAGAACCTGGTCGACCTCCAACCCGGCACCAAGTGGCTGGTGTTCGAGCCCACCGCGTGGATCGAGTTCGACCTCGACGCGCCCGTGAAGCTGGCCACGTACGCCCTGACCTCGGCGAACGACGCCGCCGAGCGCGACCCGCGCGACTGGACCCTCAAGGGCTCGGCGGACGGCAGGGAGTGGACGGTCCTCGACACGCGCGCGGGCGAGTCCTTCGCCAAGCGCTTCGAGACCCGCTCGTTCGACCTCGCGGGCGGCGCCGGCACGGCCTACGCCCACTACCGCCTGGAGATCGCCAAGAACGCGGGAGCGGGCCTGACCCAGCTCGCCGACGTCCAGTTCTCGAACGGGGACACCTCCCAGCCCGTCCCCGAGGAGATGCGCAGCCAGGTGGACCGCGGCCCCAGCGGCTCCCCCACCGCCAAGGCCGGCGCGGGGTTCACCGGCAAGCGGGCGCTGCGCTACGCGGGCACCCACAAGGGCGAGGGCCGGGCCTGGTCGTACAACAAGGTCTTCGACGTCGACACCCGGATCGTCCGGAACACCGAGCTGTCGTACCGGATCTTCCCGGCGATGAACGAGACCGACCTGAACTACCCGGCGACGAACGTCGCCGTCGACCTGGCCTTCACCGACGGCACCTACCTGAGCGGGCTCGGCGCCACCGACAGCCACGGCGGGCTCCTCACGCCACAGGGCCAGGGCGCCGCCAAGCGGCTCTACGTCAACCAGTGGAACCAGGTCACCGCCCGGATCGGCGAGCTCGCGAACGGGAAGACCGTGGACCGGATCCTCGTGGCGTACGACTCCGCCAAGGGCCCGGCGAAGTTCCAGGGCTGGATCGACGACCTGTCCCTCGCCCCGAAGGCGCCGGAGCGGCCGCTCGCCCGGCTCTCCGACTACGCCTCGACGACCCGCGGCACGAACTCCTCCGGCTCCTTCTCGCGCGGCAACACCTTCCCCGCCACGGCCGTGCCGCACGGCTTCAACTTCTGGACGCCGGTGACCAACGCGGCCTCGCAGAGCTGGCTGTACGAGTACGCGCGGGGGAACAACGCCGACAACCTGCCGACCCTGCAGGCGCTGTCCGCGAGCCATGAGCCGAGCCCCTGGATGGGCGACCGGCAGACCTTCCAGCTGATGCCCTCGGCCGCCGCGGGCGCCCCGCCCGCCGACCGGACGGCCCGGGCGCTCCCCTTCCGGCACGAGAACGAGACGGCGAAGCCGCACTACTACGGCGTCACGTTCGAGAACGGTCTGAAGGCGGAGATCGCGCCGACCGACCACGCGGCGGCGATGCGCTTCAGCTACCCCGGCGACGACGCGAGCGTCCTCTTCGACAACGTCACCGACCAGGGCGGACTCACCCTCGACCCGGCGAGCAGCTCCTTCACCGGCTGGTCGGACGTGAAGAGCGGCCTGTCCACCGGGGCCGGCCGGATGTTCGTGTACGGCGTCTTCGACGCGCCGGTCACCGGTTCCGGGAAGCCGGCCGAGCCGGGCGTGAAGGGGCACTTCCGCTTCGACCCGGGCCCGGACCGCACGGTCGGCCTGCGGATCGCGACCTCGCTGATCTCCGTCGAGCAGGCCAAGGCGAACCTCGCCGACGAGATCCCGGAGGGCACCGGCTTCGACACCGTCCGCGAGCGGGCCCAGGACGCCTGGGACGAGGTGCTCGGCCGGGTCACCGTCGAGGGCGCGAGCCACGACCAGCTCGTCACCCTCTACTCCAGCCTCTACCGGCTCTATCTCTACCCCAACTCCGGGTTCGAGAAGGTCGGTTCGGGCTACAGGTACGCCAGCCCCTTCTCCGCCCCGGCCGGGCCCGACACGCCGACCCGGACCGGCGCGAAGATCGTCGACGGCAAGGCGTACGTCAACAACGGCTTCTGGGACACCTACCGGACCACCTGGCCGGCCTACTCCTTCCTCACCCCGCGGAAGGCGGGCGAGCTGGTCGACGGCTTCGTGCAGCAGTACAAGGACGGCGGCTGGATCTCCCGCTGGTCCTCCCCCGGCTACGCGGACCTGATGACCGGCACCTCCTCGGACGTGGCCTTTGCGGACGCGTACGTGAAGGGCGTCGACTTCGACGCGGAGGCGGCGTACGAGGCGGCGCTGAAGAACGCCACCGTCGTCGCGCCCAGCCGGGGCGTCGGCCGCAAGGGGATGGAGACCTCCCCGTTCACCGGCTACGCGTCGACCGAGACCCACGAGGGCCTGTCCTGGTCCCTCGAGGGCTACCTCAACGACTACGGCATCGCGAGGATGGGCCGGGCGCTCTACGAGAAGACCGGGAAGAAGCGCTACAAGGACGAGTCCGCCTACTTCCTCAACCGCGCCCGGAACTACGTCTCGCTCTTCGACGCGAAGGCCGGCTTCTTCCAGGGGCGGGACGCCGCGGGCGCCTGGCGGCTGCCCTCGGAGACGTACGACCCGCGCGTCTGGGGCTACGACTACACGGAGACCAACGGCTGGGGCTACGCCTTCACCGCCCCGCAGGACTCCCGGGGCCTGGCCAACCTGTACGGCGGGCGGGCCGGCCTCGCGAAGAAGCTGGACGCCTACTTCTCGACGCCCGAGACCGCGAGCCCCGACGTCGCCGGCTCGTACGGCAGCGTCATCCACGAGATGACCGAGGCGCGGGACGTGCGGATGGGCATGTACGGGCACTCCAACCAGGTCGCCCACCACGTGCCGTACATGTACGACGCGGCCGGGCAGCCGTGGAAGACGGCCGAGAAGGTCCGCGAGGTCCTCTCCCGCCTCTACACCGGCAGCGAGATCGGGCAGGGCTACCACGGCGACGAGGACAACGGCGAGCAGTCGGCCTGGTTCCTGTTCTCCGCGCTCGGCTTCTACCCGCTGGTGATGGGCAGCGGGGAGTACGCGATCGGCTCGCCGCTGTTCACGAAGGCGACGGTCCGGATGGACAACGGCCGCACGCTGGTCGTGGAGGCCCCGCGCAACAGCGCCCGGAACGTCTACGTCCAGGGGGTGAGGCTGAACGGGAAGCGGTGGACGTCGACCGCGCTGCCGCACGACCTGCTCGCGAAGGGCGGCCGGCTGAGCTTCGACATGGGCCCGAAGCCCTCGGCGTGGGGCACCGGCGGCTCGGCAGCCCCGGTCTCGATCACCCGGGACGACGAGGTGCCGACGCCCCGGCGCGACCTGGTCCGCGGCGCGGGCGCGCTCTTCGACGACACGTCGGCGACGGCGGGCCCGCTGGCCGGCGCGGTGGAGCTGCCGGTGGCGGCCCCGGGGAGGGCCGTCCAGTACACGCTGACCTCCTCGGCCGACCGGGCCAAGGCGCCGGCGGGCTGGGTGCTCCAGGGTTCGGCGGACGGCGTCACCTGGAGGGACCTGGACCGGCGGGCCGGCGAGTCCTTCGCCTGGGACCGGCAGACCCGGGTGTTCTCGGTGGCGAAGCCGGGGCCGTACGCGAGGTACCGGCTGGTGCCGGCCGGTGCGGGCGGCGAGCTGGCCGAGGTGGAGCTGCTCGGCTGACCGTCCCGGTGCACGCGTAAGGGCCCGTCCCCTGGGGGACGGGCCCTTACGTCTGATCCCTTAGCCGCGGATCAGGTTGCGCAGCACGTACTGCATGATGCCGCCGTTGCGGTAGTAGTCCGCCTCACCGGGGGTGTCGATGCGGACGACCGCGTCGAACTCGACACCGGTGTCGGTGGTGACCTTGACCGTGCTCGGGGTCGTGCCCTCGTTCAGCTCGGTGATGCCCGCGATGGAGAAGGTCTCCTCGCCGGTCAGGCCGAGCGAGTCGGCCGACTGGCCGGCCGGGAACTGGAGCGGGAGGACGCCCATGCCGATGAGGTTCGAGCGGTGGATGCGCTCGTACGACTCGGTGATGACGGCCTTGACGCCGAGGAGCGCGGTGCCCTTGGCCGCCCAGTCGCGGGACGAGCCGGAGCCGTACTCCTTGCCGCCCAGGATGACCAGCGGGATGCCGGCGGCCTGGTAGTTCTGCGAGGCGTCGTAGATGAAGCTCACCGGGCCGTCGGCCTGGGTGAAGTCGCGGGTGAAGCCGCCCTCGGTGCCCGGCGCGATCTGGTTGCGCAGGCGGATGTTGGCGAAGGTGCCGCGGATCATGACCTCGTGGTTGCCTCGGCGCGAGCCGTAGGAGTTGAAGTCACGACGCTCCACACCGTGCTCGGTGAGGTACTTGCCGGCCGGGGTGTCGGCCTTGATGGCACCGGCCGGGGAGATGTGGTCGGTGGTGACCGAGTCGCCCAGCTTGGCCAGGACGCGGGCGCCGGCGATGTCGGTGACCGGGGTGGTCTCCATCGTCATGCCCTCGAAGTACGGGGGCTTGCGCACGTAGGTGGACTCGGCGTCCCACTCGAAGGTGTTGCCGGTCGGGATGGACAGCGCCTGCCACTGGGCGTCGCCGGCGAACACGTCCTGGTAGGACTTGTTGAACATGTCCTCGCCGATGGCGTTGGCGACGACGTCGTTGACCTCGGCCTCGGTCGGCCAGATGTCCGTCAGGTAGACCGGCTTGCCGTCCTGGTCCACACCGAGGGCGTCCTTGGTGATGTCCACCTTCATGGAGCCCGCGATGGCGTACGCGACGACCAGCGGCGGGGAGGCCAGGTAGTTCATCTTGACGTCGGGGTTGATGCGACCCTCGAAGTTGCGGTTGCCCGAGAGCACCGAGGTCACGGCCAGGTCGTGCTCGTTGACGGCCTTGGAGACCTCCTCCGGCAGCGGGCCGGAGTTGCCGATGCAGGTGGTGCAGCCGTAGCCGACGAGGTTGAAGCCGACCTTGTCGAGGTACGGGGTCAGGCCCGCCTTGTCGAAGTAGTCGGTGACGACCTTCGAGCCCGGGGCGAGGGTGGTCTTGACCCACGGCTTGCGGGTCAGGCCCTTCTCCACGGCCTTCTTCGCGACGAGCGCGGCGGCGACCATCACGTACGGGTTCGACGTGTTGGTGCAGGAGGTGATCGCGGCGACGGTGACGGCGCCGTGGTCGATCGTGTAGGTGGTGCCGTCGGGGGCGGTCACCTCGACCGGGTTCGACGGGACGCCGTTGCTGACGGCCGGGGCGTCGGAGGCCGGGAAGGACTCCTGGCCCGCCTCGTCGGCGGTGGCGACGTAGTTGCGGACGTCCTGGGCGAACTGCGCGGCGGCGTTCGCGAGGACGATGCGGTCCTGCGGGCGCTTCGGGCCGGCGATCGAGGGGACGACCGTGGAGAGGTCGAGCTCCAGCTTCTCGGAGAAGTCGGGCTCGGCGGCCGGGTCGAGCCAGAGGCCCTGCTCCTTGGCGTACGCCTCGACGAGCGCGACCTGCTGCTCGGAGCGGCCGGTGAGCTTGAGGTAGTTCAGGGTCTCGCCGTCGATCGGGAAGACCGCGGCGGTGGAGCCGAACTCCGGCGACATGTTGCCGATGGTGGCGCGGTTCGCGAGGGAGGTGGCGGCGACGCCCTCACCGTAGAACTCGACGAACTTGCCGACGACACCGTGCTTGCGCAGCATCTCGGTGATGGTCAGCACCAGGTCGGTGGCGGTGGTGCCGGCGGGCAGCTCGCCGGTCAGCTTGAAGCCGACGACGCGCGGGATCAGCATGGAGACCGGCTGGCCCAGCATGGCGGCCTCGGCCTCGATGCCGCCGACGCCCCAGCCGAGCACACCGAGGCCGTTGACCATGGTGGTGTGGGAGTCGGTGCCGACGAGGGTGTCGGGGTACGCCTGGCCGTTGCGGACCATGACGGTGCGGGCCAGGTGCTCGATGTTCACCTGGTGGACGATGCCGGTGCCCGGGGGGACGACCTTGAAGTCGTCGAAGGCGGTCTGGCCCCAGCGCAGGAACTGGTAGCGCTCCTTGTTGCGGCCGTACTCCAGCTCGACGTTCTGCGCGAAGGCGTCGTTGGTGCCGAACTTGTCGGCGATGACGGAGTGGTCGATGACCATCTCGGCCGGGGAGAGCGGGTTGATCTTCGCCGGGTCACCGCCGAGGGCGGCGACGGCCTCGCGCATGGTGGCGAGGTCGACGACGCAGGGCACGCCGGTGAAGTCCTGCATGATCACGCGCGCCGGCGTGAACTGGATCTCCTGGCTCGGCTGGGCCTGGGAGTCCCAGTTGCCGAGCGCCCGGATGTGGTCGGCGGTGATGTTCGCGCCGTCCTCGGTGCGGAGCAGGTTCTCCAGGAGAACCTTCAGGCTGTAAGGCAGCCGGGCCGAGCCCTCGACCTTGTCCAGCTTGAAGATCTCGTACGACTCGTCACCCACGCGCAGCGTGGCGCGGGCGTCGAAGCTGTTCGCCGACACGACAGTCTCCTTCATATATGTGCGCGTTCCACCACATCCTGCCGCCACGTACACGTCGTCGATCCGCTAAGGTAAGGCTAAGTTAGGTAACCCTTACCGGGGTGGCGGCAGCGGTGCGCCTCGGCAGATATCTCGATGTCGAGATAACTCTAGTACATGACCGGCGGTCGGTCATGCCCGGCATGCCCGCGCGCGGCCTCCGGCCCCGTCGCGAGCAGCCCCGGCTCACCGCGCGAGGAAGCCGGCCAGGGTCGCGGTGAACCGCCCGGAGTCGTCGAGCCACGGATAGTGCCCGGCGCCGGGCTGGACGGCGAACTCGGCCCGCGGGAAGACGGCGGCGAACTCGGCGACCGCGCTCGGCGGGCTGTTCAGGTCGCGGGCCCCGGCGAGCAGGAGCACGGGACGGTCGAGCGCGGCGAGCGCGGCACGGGTGGCCCGCGGAGTGAAGGCCCCCTCGGCACCGAATCCGGCGACGGCCTCGGGATCGGCGGGCCGGGCCGCCGCGTGGTGGCGCCGGGCGGCCTCGTCCCAGCGGCCGTAGAGGAAGGGGGCGACGGCCTCCCAGTCGGCCCCGGTCCCCGCGGCGATCGCCTCCAGCGCGGCGAAGGCCGCCGGGAACCACGGCTCCCCCGCCCGCTCCAGCGCCAGCTCGCGCCGCGCCTCCGGGGCGACGTCGACGCCGACGGCCCGCGTCCCGGGGGCGACGAGGGCGAGCCGGCCGACGCGGTCCGGGTGGCGGGCGGCGTACTGGGCGGCGAGGTTCGCCCCCGCGGAGTGGCCGAGCAGGTCGACCCGGTCGAGACCGAGCCGGCGGCGCAGGGCCTCGATGTCCTCGACCTGACGGTCGCAGCGGTACGAGGAGGGGTCGGCGGGCACGGCGGAGCGGCCGGTGCCGCGCAGGTCCGGGATCACCAGGGTCCGGTGGGCGGACAGCCCGCCGAGGTCGCCGAGGTAGGCGGAGTCGGCGGGGCCGCCGGGGACACAGAGGAGCGGGGCGCCGGAACCGGTGAGGCGGTGGGCGAGGAGGGTGCCGTCAGGGGCGGAGAGGAAGGCCATAACCACGTTATATAACAGGGTTATGAGTTGCGTCGAGAGCGGGTATAACTGAGGCATGACAGCGGGGAACGACGAGGGCACGACGCCCGGCGGCCTGACCGAGCGACAGGTCGCGGAGATGTTCGCCGGGATGAACGAGGTCATCCGGGCGGGCGAGGAGATGCGCCGGGTGCGAGCGGAGATGGTCACGCTGTTCGCCGACGCCGGCTGGACGCAGGACCGGCTCGCGCGGCTCGCCGGGATGAGCCAGCCGGCCGTCTCCAAACAGGTGTCCAAGCCCCGCGCCGGGGAGGCCGCGGACCTGTCGCCGGACCGGGACGACACGCCGTGGCTCGAAGGGCGGCTGTGGGGCCTCGCGGAGGAGCTGTCCGAGGCCCTGGAGGACGACGCCCACTGCTCGCGTCAGGTGCACGCGCTGACCCGGGGCCGGAAGCGGTTCAGCCCGCAGAACGTGGACGCCCTGCGCCGCCTGGTCGAGGCGGACCTCCGGGAGCGCGCTGCCGAACTGCCGGGCGCGTACCGGGAGGCGTACGACCGGATCGCCCGGGGGCTCGACACGGGGAGCGGGACGGACGGGGCCGCCGGGACCGAGGCGGGCCCGGCCTCGGCGCGGCGGGCGCTGGCGCGCCAGATCCAGCGGGTCCGGTTGCGGGACGCGGGCTGACGACCCGTACGGCCGTGGAACGATTGCCAAAAACAAGACAAAAGAGGACGATCGACAGGTCGGGCGAGATCGGGGTTCACACCCCGTCAGCGACCCCGGGGACGGCGCGCGGGCCCTCCGGAGGCGGGCGAACTGCCCTCCGATGGGCGGCACGTCACCCCAATGCCGCCATCTCGTCACTCCGATGGCCCACCCCACCGCGAGCGTCATCTCATATCTGAGATAACGTGACGGCATGGCAGACGACTACCTCGTACGCATCGGCAAGCTCATCCGTGACGCCCGCCAGCACCGTGGCTGGACACAGACGCAGCTCGCCGAGGCGCTCGGCACGAGCCAGAGCGCCGTCAACCGGATCGAGCGCGGCAACCAGAACATCAGCCTTGAGATGATCGCCCGCATCGGCGAAGCCCTCGACAGCGAGATCGTCTCTCTCGGTTACGCCGGCCCGATGCACCTGCGGGTCGTCGGCCGCCGCCGCCTCTCCGGCGCCATCGACGTCAAGACCAGCAAGAACGCGTGTGTCGCGCTGCTCTGCGCCTCGCTCCTCAACAAGGGCCGCACCGTGCTGCGCCGGGTCGCCCGCATCGAGGAGGTCTTCCGCCTCCTGGAGGTCCTCAACTCCATCGGCGTCCGCACCCGCTGGATCAACGAGGGCGTCGACCTGGAGATCGTGCCCCCGGCCGAGCTGGACATGGAGTCGATCGACGCCGAGGCGGCGATCCGCACCCGCTCCATCATCATGTTCCTCGGCCCGCTGCTGCACCGCCTGGACCGCTTCAAGCTGCCGTACGCCGGCGGCTGCGACCTCGGCACCCGCACGATCGAGCCGCACATGATCGCGCTGCGCCGCTTCGGCCTCGACATCACGGCGACCGACAACCTCTACCACGCCCAGGTGGAGCGGTCCGTCTCCCCCGACCGCCCGATCGTCCTGACCGAGCGCGGCGACACGGTGACCGAGAACGCCCTGCTGGCGGCCGCCCGCCACGACGGCGTGACCGTCATCCGCAACGCCTCCTCCAACTACATGGTCCAGGACCTGTGCTTCTTCCTGGAGGCGCTCGGCGTCCGGGTCGACGGCATCGGCACCACCACGCTGACCGTGCACGGCGTGCCGCAGATCGACGTCGACGTCGACTACTCCCCCTCCGAGGACCCGGTCGAGGCGATGAGCCTGCTCGCCGCGGCCGTCGTCACGGAGTCCGAGCTGACCATCCGCCGGGTGCCGATCGAGTTCATGGAGATCGAGCTCGCGGTCCTGGAGGAGATGGGCCTCGACCACGACCGCTCCCCCGAGTACCCGGCGGACAACGGCCGCACCCGCCTGGTCGACCTGACGGTCCGCCCCTCCAAGCTGGAGGCGCCGATCGACAAGATCCACCCGATGCCCTTCCCGGGCCTCAACATCGACAACGTGCCCTTCTTCGCGGCCATCGCGGCCACGGCCCAGGGCAAGACCCTGATCCACGACTGGGTCTACGACAACCGCGCCATCTACCTCACCGACCTCAACCGCCTCGGCGGCCGCCTCCAGCTCCTGGACCCCCACCGCGTCCTGGTCGAGGGCCCCACCCGCTGGCGCGCCGCCGAGATGATGTGCCCGCCGGCCCTGCGCCCGGCCGTGGTCGTCCTCCTCGCGATGATGGCCGCCGAGGGCACCTCGGTGCTGCGCAACGTCTACGTCATCAACCGGGGTTACGAGGAGCTCGCGGAGCGTCTCAACTCGGTGGGGGCGCAGATCGAGATCTTCCGGGACATCTAGGAGCCTTACGGCACCGCAGGCGCACCTTACAGATGGGCCGGCGGTGCCGCGAGGTCCGGGGGCTCGCCACCCATGGCCTTGAGGATGCCCTCGTACGTCCGGGCGGTCTCCGTCCGCCCCAGCCCGACAGCGGCCTCGATCGCCACCACGCAGGCGAGGGCACGGGTACTCGGCGGGAGAATCTTCCCGTCGTCTGTCAGCGCCCGTGCCGCGTGCGTCAGGGCCTCCTCCCACCGTGACCACTCGCCATACTCCTGGGCGAGGGCCAGATGGGTTTCCGCCACGGCCCTCCCCTCGTCGAACTCGGCGAGGATTTCCAGGGCCTCCTCCACCAAGGCCAGCCTCTCGGTATCGATGCCCGCATGGAGGAGGATGGGGATATGGGTCGTGAGGCTCCGTGCGTACCTCTGGCGGTCGCCGATCTCCAGGAATCCCTTCCAGGTGAACTCCGCTCGCTCGGCGGCTTCTTCGTGGCGTTCCATGCGATACAGGACGACGGCGGCGTTCCCATGCGCCATGAGTTCGTTCGAGACGTTGCCGGATCTCCGGCACAGCTCGGCGTCCAGCAGGTGGAGGCGCAAGGACTCCTCCCACCGCTTCTGACCGACCAGGGTGACCGCCAGGTCGTTGAGAACCATGCTGATCTTGTGCGGGTTCCGAAGCCGCGAGAAGATTTCCAGCGCCTCGCGATGCAGACCCTCCGCCTTCTTGGCGTTCCCCATGTCGGTGTGGGTGAGGGCGATCGTGTTCATCGTCTCGGCTGCTCCGGCCTCGTCCTGGAGCTCGCGGCACAGCTCCAGGTCACGCTCGAAGTAACCGAGTGCGGTCTCCAGTTCGCCGGAGTCGCGATGAATCGTGCCGAGGTTGTAGAGCGCCTTGCCGAGTTCGTGCTTGATCTTGAATCTCTCGGCCAGTTCCAAGCTCTCGCGCAGAAGGGGCAGCGCCTCCTTCTTCCGGCCGACGTCCATCAGCAGGCAGCCGAGAAGCGTCTTGACTCCCGCGGTCATGGCGGGCTGTCGCAGCCGGGCCGACGCGTCGTGGGCTTCTCGCGCATGGGCCAGAGCCGTGGTGAAGTCTCTCCGAAAGCGCGCCAGATTGGCGGACTCCGTCAGGAACGCCAGACGGATGGGGAAATGGTCTGCGGCAGTGGCGCATCTGAGTCCCACCGCGCAGACCAGCGCCCATTCGTCCCACCGTCCGACCGTCTGGCAGAGGGGCGACAGCGACAGCGCGAGCATCGCCGTCTCCTCCGGCCGGCCGAGCGCCTCGGAGACGGGAAGGGCCGCCACCGCGTTGGCCAGTTCATGTTCCAGCCAGGAGTGTGCCGCCTCGGCGGAACCCAGTTCCGCGCCAGCGCCACCGGGAACCTGCACCTCGAAGACGCCTACTATGTGGTTCTGCGCACGCAGTGCGGAGTGCTGCAGCCACAGGGTCATACGCCGGACATCGGCGGCGGACTCGGCGGCCGACCTCTTCGCTGCCTTCTCCCGGGCGAATTCCTTCAACAGGTCGTGCATCCGGTAGCGCCCCACCACCGCCGACGGCTCCACCAAGCTCGCCTCGGCCAGCTTCCGCAGGGACCTGCGGGACTGCGCCTCGCTGCCGCCCGTCAGCGCCGCGCAGATCCCGGGGCCGAAGTCCGTGGCGGGGACGTGGGCGAGCTTACTGAAGGTGTTCCTGCCTGCCTTACCCAGTTTGCGGAACGACAGGTTGAACGCCTTGCGGACGGCGAGGTCACCCACCTCGAGAGCATCGAGCCGCTCGTGCTCGTTCCGTAGCTCCGCAGCCAGGTCGGCCATCCTGACGGCCGGAGCGGATTGGACCCGGTGCGCGGCGATGCGCAGGGCGAGCGGAAGGTCTCCGCAGTGCTCCGCCACCTCGAGCGCCGCCCGGGCCTCCGTGTCGGTGAGCGGGCTTCCCGAGATCTTCTCCAGGAATTCGAACGAGGTGCGCCGAGGAAAGACAGCGAGGTCGAGCCGATGGGCCACCGGCTCCAGTCCTGCCAACCGGTTGCGGCTAGTCACCAGTACGGTGGTCCCTGGGCCCGCTGGCAGCAACGGCCTGATCTGCTGCTCGTTCGCGGCGTTGTCGAGGACGAGCAACAGGGCCTGCGTCCCCGTTCTCTGCCGGAACAGGTCGAGCCTCAGCCTAGGGTCCCCCGGAAGGTCCTCCTCGGGAACGCCCAGGGCGTGGAGGAGGCGTCCGGCGATCTCCTCCGGGGCCGCGGGCTCCGGGTCCACCCCCCGCAGGTCGGCGTACAGGACACCGTCAGGGAACTCGCCTTCGACCTCGTGGGCCACGCGCATCGCGACGCTGGTCTTGCCGATGCCCGGCTGCCCTGAGATCACCACCACCAGCGCCCCGGAACCGGCCAGATTCGCACGGGCGGCCCCCTCCAGACGGTCGAGCTCACCCTCACGCCCGGTGAAGTCCGGTACTTCGGGCGGGACCAGCCTCAGCCGCGCGGGGGGCTCCGCCGGTCCGTCGTCACCGACGGTTATGTGGAAGGAGGGATTCACCATGACCGGGCCCTGGGCATCACGGCCGATGGCCACCGAGGCAGCCCCCTCAGCGCGCACGTGCGCGACGGGGCGCCTCATCGTTCGGTGTCCGCCTCGGCACTCACCGGTCCGAGGGCATCGCCCCCGATGGCGACGGATCCGCCGCCGACAGCCGTGATGCCTCCCCCCGGGCCCATCGGGACCTCACCACCTCCCCTGTGCTGGCCGCCGGCTCGAACGGAGCCGTGGGCCGAACCGCCGATCGCGATCGATCCCGGACCGGCGGCCAGGACCGAGACGGGCCCTCCCTGTGCTGTTCCGCTGTCGTTCAGATACACCTGGGCACCCACCCCTGCGCTCACCAGCACAGCGAGGGCGATCACCAGCGTCCATGACGGACTGTCCGTGATCAGGTTGGTGACGACACCGGACACCGCCGCCAGCACGCCCGCCGCCCCGGCCGCTAACGCCCGTTTGACGCGCACACCCATGAGAACCCCCATCGATCTCGACATGGGATCAGGCTCCCACAGGACTCCGACAGTTCGGCTGTGACGGCTGGACGCCACCCGCCCGACAGCATCGCCCTGTCGTCCTTCAGTCGGTCGACGCCGGACTGGCGGACCTGGACGACGAAGAGGGCGATCAGGGCGCCCACCAGGACGAAGGTCGTCGCGGCGACGAAGCTGGCCACGACGGCGGCAGTGTAGATCTGGCCGCTCCAGAGGGACGGAAGTTGGCCGGTCTGAGCAAGTTCGGCCTGCTGCGTGGGGGCCACCTGGGCAAGGAAGGCGACGACCTGGCTCTCCGCCTCGTTGCGGCTCACGGCGCTGAAGACCGTCACCAGCATCGGCAGGCCGAGCGAACCGACCATCTACTGGATGGCGTTGAGCCATGGCCTGATGTTCGTCGCTCTGACCATCACGGCCGCTGTGCAACGTCGGATGGATGTCAGGCCGACGCCCACCACCCTGTGCTGGTGTCGACAACCCCAGGGACGGCACCGAGGACCGACCCCGAGGATCGCTCCGATCGAGGTGGCCATTCCCTGGCGGACGGCCTCGAACACGTCGATCCGGCTTGCACTTTGCGTAACCACGCGCACAGGGTCGCGGGAGCGGGGCAAGTGTCCGTCAGACGGCCCCCAGTACGTATGGAAAAGGATGCCTGATGTGCAGACCGGCCCGTTCGTGCAGGGCTTGTGCAAGATGATCTTCCACAGGAAGGTCTTTCGCAGGTCGGACCACACGCAGCACTTTTCCGGGACATCTGAGCCCGGACCCACGCAGACGCCCGCCGGACCCGAGTGGTCCGGCGGGCACGTGTGGTGTGTCGGGCACGTGTGGTCCGGCGGGGGCGTGGGAACACTGGGGGTTCGGGGAACCGTCGGTCAGGGGGGAACGCGGCGATGCCGGGTACGAGCGAGCGGGTGGACGCGGACGTCATCGTCGTCGGACTCGGCGCGATGGGCAGTCAGACCCTGTGGCGGCTCGCCGAGCGCGGGGCCGACGTCCTCGGCGTCGAGCAGTTCACCCCCGGGCACGCGCGCGGCGCCAGCCACGGGGAGTCCCGCATCATCCGCAGCGCCTACGCCGAGGGCACCGCGTACGTACCGCTGGTCCAGGAGGCCTGGAGGCTCTGGCGCGAGCTGGAGGAGGCGTCCGGGCAGGGCTTGCTGGAAGCGACCGGTGCGCTGATGGTCGGCCCCGCGGAGTCCTCGCTCATCGCGGGTCCGCTCGCCTCCGCCCGCGCCTGGGAGCTGGAGTACGAACTCCTCGACACCGCCCGGCTCCGCGCGCGCTACCCCCACTTCGCGGCCCGCGAGGGCCTGCTGGGCTTCCACGAGCGGAGGGCCGGCTATCTGCGGCCCGAGGCCGCGGTCACCGCGGCCGTGGCGGCGGCGGAGGCCCGAGGGGCGCGGGTGGCGCGCGAGACGGCGGTGACCGGGATCGTCCCGGACCCGCGCTTCCCGCGGGTGCTGACCGCCGGGCGTTCGTACACGGCCCGGCACGTGGTCGTCGCGGCCGGGGGCTGGCTGCCCCGGCTGGTGCCCGCCACGGCGTCCTCGATCAGCGTGGAGCGCCGGGTGATGGGCTGGTTCCGGGCGGACGACCCCTCGGCCTTCGCACCGGAGCGCTTCCCCGTCTTCGCGCACGGCGACGCCTCCGGGGAGCACGACCTCTACGGCTTCCCCTGCGTCGACGGGGAGACGGTCAAGATCGGCCTGCACACCTGGCCCGGCATCGAGGAGCCGGCGGATCCGGCCCGCGGGCACCGGCCGCCCGACCGGGCCGACGCCGAGCGCTTCGCCGCGGCGGTCGGCGACACCTTCACGGGGCTGGACCCGTGGCCGGTCCGCATGGTCGCGTGCTCGTACGCCCTGACCCCCGACCGGCACTTCCTGGTGGGCCCGCGGAAGGACCTCCCCGGCCTCACCCTGCTCGGCGGCTTCTCCGGTCACGGCTTCAAGTTCGCCTCCGTCATCGGCGAGATCGCCGCCCAGTTCGCGACGGACGGAGGCACGGCGCTGCCGGTCTCGGCCTTCGATCCGCACCGTTTCGACTGAGCCGCAGACACCCGGTGCGGGTCCGCCGGAGTCGCTCCGGCGGACCCGTACCGTCCTGCTCGGGTCACCGCTCCCAGAAGAAGTCGTGGCTCGCCGAGGTCACGCTGCTGCCGGTGCCGTAGTGGCCGAGGGCGTAGACCTCCAGGGTGCAGGGCCCGGCCGACGGGGCGTAGAAGTCGATGCGGGCCGGCTGGTCGCCGGTGGCCGTGACGGTCTTCCAGCCGCCGCCGGGGGCGCACGAGGCGCGCCAGGTGTAGCCGCTGATGCCCTTGCCGAGGTCGGCCTCGGCGGGGCGGACGTCGACCTTGACGGCGACGCGGACGTCCTGGACGACGGTGAGCCGGGGCGGGCTCAGCGGGGTGGCCAGGACCGGGGTGACGCGCTCGACCGAGGTCTCGGCGGAGGGGGCGCCCTCGCGGCCCTCGCGGTCCACGGCGACCACGTAGTAGAAGGAGCGGCCGACCGGGGCGGTGCGGTCGGTGGTGGTGCGGCCGGAGTTCACCAGGTCGACGGCGGTCCAGGCCTCCTTGGTGGCCGTGCGGCGGTAGAGCCGGTAGCCGGAGACGTCGGTCGTGCCCTCCGGGACGGTGAACGACACGCGGTTGTACATGTCGAACGGCTGGCTCCCGGAGACGGTGGGCGTCACGACCTCCGCCGCGAGCGGACGGACGGCCAGCACGGCCTCGACCGGCGAGCGGTTGCCGGCGGCGTCGACGGCGGCGACGCGGTACGCGTACTGGGCGCCGATCGTCGCGAAGGCGTCGTGGAAGGAGGTCCCGGTCACGAACTCGGGGCCGTCCGGGTCCTCCTGGCCGGCCGGGGCGCCGAGGATCTCGTACCCGAGGGTGTCGGGCGAGGCGGAGGCCGTCCAGGTGAGCCTGTTACCGGCCGTCGTGCCCTCCCCCGCGAGGCCGGTGACCGGCTCGGGGGCGGTGGTGTCGGGGGCGCCGGTGGTGCCGGGCGCGGAGGGCGCGGACGCGTTGCCGGCCGCGTCGCGGGCCACGACCCGGTAGTACCACTGCTTGCCGGGGTCGGCGCCGGTGTCCCGGTACTCGGTGGTCGACAGCCAGGCGGAGACGGGGGTGTAGGGGCCGTCCTCGGTGGCCGCGCGCAGCACCTGGTAGCCGGCGGCGTCGGCGACCGGCTGCCAGCCGACGAGGACCGAGTTCGCCGCGACCGCGGCGGTGACCGCCGTGGGCACGGCGGGCGCGGTGCGGTCGGCCGTGGTCACGGCGAGGTCGGCGGTGCCGGGGGACTCGTTGTTCGCCCGGTCGTAGGCGCGGACCTCGTAGAGGAAGCGCCCGCCCGTGGTGGGCGGGGTGTCGGTGAAGGAGAGCGCGGTGGTCGCCGCGAGCGGGCGGGCCGGGAAGGCCGGCTGGGTGTCCAGGCGGCGGTAGACGCGGTAGCCCGCGAGGTCCATCTCCTGGTTGCGGGCCCAGGCGACCTTGGCGCGTCCGGTGGCCTTGTCGTACGCGACGGTGGCGCCGGCCGGGGTGAGCGGCCTGACCTTGTCGACGGTGGCCGCGGTGCGGGGCGCGTACGAGAACTTCACGTTCGCGGGGCCGGTCCAGTTGACGAAGTCGACGCGCAGGGTGTGGCGGCCCTTGGGGATCGTGAGGTTCAGGGTGCGCTTCTGGACGGTGCCGTAGTCGCCCCAGATGTTGTACGTGCGGACGCCGTCCAGGTGGATCCGGATGCCGTCGCGGCTCTCGAAGGGCAGCGTGAAGGGGCCGCCGGAGCCGAAGTCGCGGGTGACCGTCCAGCGGACGCCGAAGCGGTCCTTGGGGAGCCCGGGGGCGGGGGCGCCGGTCCAGCTCTCGTTGACCGCGCTGTCGCAGTCGGTGCGCCTGGGGGTGCCGGTGAGGGTCGTGTTGGCGAAGAACTCCCGCTTGTAGGCGGGAGAGGCGCAGGTCACCGCCGCGGAGGCGGGGGTGGCGGTGGTGGTGAGCAGTCCACCGGCCGCGGCGATCACCACGGCGGTGGCCACCGTGGTGTGTCGGGCTGTTCTCATGCGGTCCTGACGGTCCTTCGGTCTCGGTCACGGCCGCACCGTGTGGTGCAGCCGCGATCAAGACCGACGAGAGGATCGCATGGTTGTACGAAATTGAACCGCCGTGCGAGGGGTCAGCCCATGCCCGGCATCCCGCCGCCCTTGAGGCGTTCGATGTCGGAGGGACGGACCTTGATCGCGAAGACGGCGATCAGGAAGGACACGATCGCGAAGGCCGCGGCGACGATGAAGCCGGCCGTGACGCCGCTGGTGAGGACCTGGTCGGCGAAGGACTTCGGGAGCTGTCCGGTCTTGGCGAACTGGGCCTTCTCCAGGGGGCCGGCCTGGGAGAGGAAGGCGGGCACCTGCTCGTCGGCCTCGTTGCGGCTGGCCGTGCCGAAGACGGTCACCAGGATCGACAGGCCCAGCGAACCGCCCACCTGCTGGGTCGCGTTGAGGAGGCCGGAGCCCGCGCCCGCCTCGTGCGGGGCGACGCCGGAGAGGGCCATCAGGGTCAGCGAGACGAACATCATGCCCATGCCCGCGCTGAGCACCAGCATCGGACCGAGGATGCTGCCGACGTACGTGGAGTCCACATCGGTGAAGGTCAGCCAGGAGAGGCCGGCGGCCAGGCAGAGCGAGCCGACCACCATGAAGGGTTTCGGCCCGAAGCGGGGCAGCAGCTGGGAGGTGACCCCGGCGAGGACCGCGATGACGGCGCTGACCGGCAGGAAGGCCAGGCCCGCTTCGAGCGGGCTGAAGCCCAGGACGTTCTGCACGAAGAGGGTGAGGAAGAAGAACATCCCGAAGATCGCCGCGGCGAGGCAGAGCATGATCCCGTACGTGCCGGACCGGTTGCGGTCGGCGAACATGTGCAGCGGGGTGATCGGCTGCCGGGAGCGGCGCTCCACGAAGACGAAGGCGACGAGCAGGACGACGGCGGTGCCGAAGGAGGCCAGCGTGTACGGGTCGCGCCAGCCCTCCTGGGCGGCGCGGATGAAGCCGTAGACCAGCGACACCATGCCGAGGGTCGAGGTCATCGCGCCGGCGATGTCGAAGTGCCCGGGGTGCCGTTCGGACTCCTTGACGTGCCGCGGGGTGAGGAAGGCGATGACCAGGGCGATGGGCACGTTCACGAAGAACACCCAGCGCCAGTTGAGCCATTCGACGAGGATGCCGCCGGCCAGCAGCCCGATCGCGCCGCCCGCGGCCGAGACGCCCGCGAACACGCCGAAGGCGCGGTTGCGTTCGGGGCCCTCGTCGAAGGTGGTGGTGATGAGGGAGAGGGAGGTCGGCGAGGAGATGGCGCCGCCGACGCCCTGGAGGGCGCGTGCGGCGAGCAGTTGCCACTCGGTCTGCGCGAACCCGCCGAGCAGGGAGGCGAGTCCGAAGAGCAGCACGCCGAAGATGAAGACCCGGCGGCGGCCGAGGATGTCACCGGCGCGGCCGCCGAGGAGCAGCAGGCCGCCGAAGGTGAGGGTGTAGGCGTTGACCACCCACGACAGGCTGGTGGTGGAGAAGCCCAGCGCGCTCTGGATGTGCGGGAGCGCGATGTTCACGATGGTGATGTCGAGGACGACCATCAACTGGCAGGAGGCGATCACGAAGAGGGCGATGCCTTTGCCGTCGCCGCCCTTCTTCGGGGCGACGGCCTGCTGCGGGGTGGTCGGCTTGGGTGTACTCATGGGGCATCGAGCCCTCACCTGAGGCAGCCGTGGGCCGGTCAGTCCACCTTTCGACCCTAAGCCCGGCCCCGGCACGTGACCAGTTGATCTTCGACCGGTCCGGCTAGTCGAGCACGGCGAACCCGTCGAGCTCCACCAACGCCTGCTCGTCCCACAGCCGTACGGCCCCGATCACGGCCATCGCCGGATAGTCGCGGCCCGCCAACCGGTGCCAGATGCGGCCGAGTTCGGCGGCGTGCAGCCGGTAGTCGGAGACGTCGGTGGCGTAGACGGTGACCCGGGCGAGGTCGGCCGGCGAGCCGCCGGCGTGGCGGAGCGCGGTGAGCAGGTTGCCGAGCGCGGTCTCGAACTGCTCGGGCAGGGTCTCCCCCGTCACCTTGCCGTCGCGGTCGAGGCTGGTCTGCCCGGCGAGGAAGACGATCCGGGAGCCGGTGGCGGTGACGGCGTGGCTGAAACCGTTGGGCGGGGAGAGGTCGGCGGGATTGTGGCGGTGCAGGCTCATGCCGGTACTCCTGCCCGGGAATCCCGTTCGTACGACTTTTCCGTCCCGGAGCGCGCGTCCCGGTACAGCTCCTTCGCGATGATCGTGCGCTGCACCTCGGTGGCCCCCTCGTAGATCCGGGGCGCCCGCACCTCCCGGTAGAGGTGCTCCAGGAGGTGGCCGCGCTGCAGGGCGCGGGCGCCGTGCAGCTGGACGGCGGCGTCGACCACGTACTGCGCGGTCTCGGTGGCGAGCAGCTTGGCCATGGCGGCGCGGCGGGGCACGTCGGGGTCGCCGCGGTCGTAGGCCTCGGCGGCCGCGTAGACGAGGAGCCGGGCGGCCTCGGTACGGGTGGCCATCTCGGCGACCTGGTGGGAGACGGCCTGGAGGTCGGCGAGGACGCCGCCGAAGGCGGGGCGGCCGGAGGTGTGGGCGAGGGCCGCGTCGAGGGCGGCCTGGGCCATGCCGACGGCGAAGGCGCCGACGCTCGGCCGGAACAGGTTGAGGGTGTGCATGGCGACCTTGAAGCCCTGCCCCGGCTCCCCGAGGAGGTCCTCGGGCCCGACCGGCACGCCGTCGAAGGCGAGGCCGCCGATGGCGTGGGGGGCGAGCATGTCCAGCGGCTCGCCGGTGAGCCCGGGCCGGTCGGCGGGCACCAGGAAGGCGGTGACGCCCCGGGCGCCGGAGGCGGTCCCGGGGCCGGGACCGGCGGGACCGCCCGAGCCGCCAGGGCCTGTCGGGCCGCCGGGACCGCCGGAGCCGCCGGAGCCGCCGGGACCGCCCCGGCCGCCGGAGCCGTCCGGCCCCTCCCCCGTTCGGGCGAACACGGTGATGAAGTCCGCCTCCGGCGCGTTGGAGATCCAGCGTTTCTCGCCGTGCAGGCGCCAGCCACCCGTGGCGGGGTCGGGGACGGCGCGCAGGGCGAGGGCGGCGGCGTCGGAGCCGGCGCCGGGTTCGGAGAGGGCGAAGGCGGCCACGGCGCGGCCCGCGACGACCTCGGGGAGCCAGCGGGCGCGCTGCGCGGGACTGCCGAAGGCGGCGACGGGGTGGGCGCCCAGGCCCTGGAGGGCGAGCGCGGTCTCGGCCTCCGTGCAGACCTGGGCCAGGGACTCGCGCATCAGGCACAGGTCGAGGGCGCCGGAGTCGAAGAGCCGGGCGAGCAGGCCGAGCTCGCCCAGGGCGGCGACGAGGGGCCGGTTGACGCGGCCGGGCTCGCCCCGGTCGGCGAGCGGACGGAGCCGCTCCGCCGCGAGCGTCCGCAGCCGCGCACACCAGGTGGTCTGTTCCGGATCGAGCGAGAATGCGGGCATGTGGGCGCCCTCTCTGGCGCTCGCGCGCCGACGGCGGCACGCGGGGCGGGCCGACCGGAACCGAGACGGCTTATCGCGAACCGTTGACTGTCGTCACCATCACGATACGCTCGTTGGGCGACGGTCGACCCCACCACGACGATCCCACCCGACAGGGGGACGGACGCATGGAGCTGACGCCCTCGGCCCACCAGGACACCTTCGCCCGCGACCATCTGCCGCCCGTCGAGCAGTGGCCGCGCCTGCTGCTCGACCTGCCCGAGCTGGCCTACCCGGACCGGCTCAACTGCGGAGCCGAGCTGCTCGACCGGACGGTGGAACGGTTCGGCGCCGACCGCCCGGTCTTCCGGGACGACGAGGACGGCCTGTGGACCTACGGGCAGCTGCGCGACCGGGTCGACCGGATCGCCCACGTCCTCAGCGAGGACCTCGGCGTGCGCCCCGGCAACCGGGTCCTCCTGCGCGGCCCCACCACCCCCTGGCTCGCGGCCTGCTGGCTCGCGGTGATGAAGGCCGGCGCGGTCGCCGTCACCGTCCTCGCGCAGGCCCGGGCCAGGGAGCTCGCGGTGATGTCCGAGATGGCCCGCTGCAGCCACGCCCTGTGCGACGTGCGCGCCGTGGACGAGCTGGTCAAGGCCGAGGTGCCGGGGCTGCGGATCACCCCGTTCGGCGGCGAGGGCCCGGACGACCTGCTCACCCTCGCGATCGGCAAGCCGGGCCGCTACGAGGCCGTGCCGACCGCGGCCGACGACGTGGCGCTGATCGCCTTCACCTCCGGCACCACCGGACGGCCCAAGGGCTGCATGCACTTCCACCGGGACGTGCTCGCCGTCGCCGACACCTTCTCCGCGCACGTCCTGCGCCCGGAGCCGGACGACGTCTTCGCCGGCTCCCCGCCGCTCGGCTTCACCTTCGGCCTGGGCGGGCTCGTCCTCTTCCCCCTGCGGGCCGGGGCGTGCGCGGTCCTGCTCGAACAGGCGGGCCCCAAGCAACTCCTCGCGGCGATCGACCGGCACCGGGTGTCCGTCCTGTTCACCGCGCCGACCGCCTACCGGGTGATGCTCGACGAGATGGGCGACCACGACCTCGGCTCGCTGCGCCGCTGCGTCTCCGCGGGCGAGAACCTGCCCACCGGGACCTGGCGGGACTGGCACGAGCGGACCGGCCTGAAGCTGATCAACGGCATCGGGGCGACCGAGCTGCTGCACATCTTCCTCTCCGCCGCCGACGGCGAGATACGCCCCGGCACGACCGGCCGCCCGGTACCGGGCTGGGAGGCCCGGATCGTCGGCCCGTCCGGCCGCGAGCTGCCGGACGGCGAGGAGGGCCTGCTCGCGGTGCGCGGCCCGGTCGGCTGCCGCTACCTCGCGGACCCCCGCCAGACCGAGTACGTGCGCGAGGGCTGGAACATCACGGGCGACACGTACGTCCGCGAGCCGGACGGCTACTTCCGCTACGTCGCCCGCGCCGACGACATGATCATCTCGGCCGGGTACAACATCGCGGGCCCCCAGGTGGAGGAGGCGCTGACCGCCCACCCCGACGTGCTGGAGGCGGCGGTGGTGGGGCGCCCGGACGAGCTGCGCGGACAGGTCGTGGTGGCGTACGCGGTGGTCCGCGACGGGGTGCCGCGGGACCCGAACACGGCGGCGGCGCTGCGCGCCTTCGTCCGGGCCCGGCTCGCCCCGTACAAGTCGCCGCGCGAGATCGTCTTCCTCGACGCGCTGCCCCGGACGGCGACGGGCAAGCTCCAGCGGTACCGGCTGCGGGACGCCGGCGCCTGACTCATGGCTAGAGTGATCACGTGGCCGAGCAGCACACCCCTCGTTCCCTGATCGTCTCCCTGTACGGCGCGTACGGGCGGTCGCCGGACGGCGCGCCGGTGCCGGTGGCGGAGCTGATCCGGCTCCTCGGCGTGCTCGGGGTGGACGCGCCGTCGGTGCGCTCGTCGGTGTCCCGGCTGAAGCGGCGCGGACTGCTGCTGCCGGGACGGACCGCGGACGGCGCCGCCGGGTACGCCCTGTCGGACGACGCCCGGATGCTGCTGGACGACGGTGACCGCCGGATCTACGCCCGGACCGAGCCCCGGCTGTCGGACGGCTGGGTCCTCGCCGTGTTCTCCGTCCCCGAGGCCGAACGGCACAAGCGGCACCTGCTGCGCTCCCGGCTCGCCCGGCTCGGCTTCGGCTCCGCCGCGCCCGGCGTGTGGATCGCCCCGGCCCGCCTGCACCAGGAGACCCGGCACACCCTGGAGCGCCTCGACCTCTCCGGGTACGTGGACCTGTTCCGCGGCGACCACCTGGGCTACGCCCCGACGGCCGAGGCGGTGGCCCGCTGGTGGGACCTGCCGTCCATCGCGAAGCTGCACGAGGAGTTCCTGGACGCCCACGAGCCGGTGCTGCGCGCCTGGTCGACGGCGCCCGGGACGGCGGAGGAGGCCTACCGGGCCTACCTCCTCGCGCTCGACTCCTGGCGGCGGCTGCCGTACGCGGACCCGGTGCTCCCCCTGGAGCTGCTCCCGGAGAACTGGCCGGGCAGCCGCTCGGCGGAGGTCTTCGCGGCGCTGCACGAGCGGCTGCACGCGCTGGGCGGGGAGTTCGTGGCGCAGGGGCCCCCGGCGCCGCAGGAGGCCTGACCGGCTCAGTCGTCCCGGGGGAGCGTGCCGCCCAGGA
This sequence comes from Streptomyces showdoensis, assembly GCF_039535475.1. Taxonomy (NCBI): domain Bacteria; kingdom Bacillati; phylum Actinomycetota; class Actinomycetes; order Kitasatosporales; family Streptomycetaceae; genus Streptomyces; species Streptomyces showdoensis. Next base: position 189,479 of record NZ_BAAAXG010000028.1, read on the forward strand.
ACACGCTCGCCAGGTTGATGCGTGAGGCGTGGGTGTGGGGGTGGTGGTACCCCAGCACCCGCTCGCGCGCGGCGAGGGTCGCCTCGAACAGCGGGATCGCCCGGTCCAGGTCGCCCGCGAACACGTAGGCGCCGGCCAGGTTGTTGCGCGAGGTGAGCGTGTGGGGGTGGTCGTGGCCCAGCACCCGTTCCTGCGTGGCGAGGGTCGCCTCGCACAGGGCGAGGGCCCGGTCCAGGTCGCCGGCCTCCATGCAGGCACCGGCCAGGTTGCTGCACGAGGAGAGCGTGTGCGGGTGGTCGGGGCCCAGCACCCGCTCGCGCGTGGCCAGGGTCGCCTCGTACAGGGGGACGGCCCGGTCCAGGTCGCCCGTGGACTGGTACGCCCCGGCGAGGTTGTTCCGCGAGGAGAGCGTGCTCGGGTGGTCGGGGCCCAGCACCCGCTCGCGCGTGGCCAGGGTCGCCTCGTACAGGGGGACGGCCCGGCCCAGGTCACCCAAGGCCTCGTAGGCGCCCGCCAGGTTGTTGCGCGAGGACAGCGTGTCGGGGTGGTCGGGGCCGAGGACCCGCTCGCGCGTGGCCAGGGTCGCCTCGTACAGGGGAAAAGCCCGGTCCACGTCGCCCGCCGCTCCGTAGGCGTAGGCGAGGTTGTTGCGTGCGGTGAGCGTGTCGGGGTGGTCATGGCCCAGCACCCGCTCGGCATCGGCGAGGGTCGCCTCGTACAGGGGAGTGGCCCGGCCCAGGTCACCCGCCGACTCGTACGCACCGGCCAGGTTGTTGCGCGAGGACAGCGTGTGCGGGTGGTCGGGCCCCATGACCCGCTCGCGGGTGGCGAGGATCGCCTCGTACAGGGGGACGGCCCGGTCCAGGTCGCCCGCAGACTCGTACGTACTGGCGAGGTTGTTGCGCGAGGACAGCGTGTCGGGATGGTCGGGCCCCAGCACCCGCTCCCGCGCGGCGAGCGTCGACTCGTAGAGCGGGGTGGCCCGGTCAGGGTCGCCCGCCGACTCGTACGCGCCCGCGAGGTTGTTCCGCGCGGCGAGCGTGTCCGGATGGTCGGGCCCCAGCACCCGCTCGTAGTCGGCGACGGTCGCCTCGTGCAGGGGGACGGCACGGCCCGAGTCGCCTGCCGACTCGTACGCGCCCGCGAGGTTGTTCCGCGCGGCGAGCGTGTCCGGATGGTCGGGCCCCAGCACCCGCACGAAGTCGGCGACGGTCGCCTCGTACAAGGGGATGGCCCGGCCCAGGTCACCCGCGTACTCGTACGCGCCGGCCAGGTTGTTGCGCGAGGAGAGCGTGCTCGGATGGTCCTGGCCCAGCACCCGCTCCCGCGCGGCGAGGGCGCGTTGGAAGGTGGGCACGGTCAGGGCCGGGGCGCCCTGGCCCCGCGCGTACGTCGCGGCGCGGTCGAGGGCGTGGGAGGTGTAGAGGGTGTCCTGGTCGGCGGGGTGGTGGCCGGCGAGGGCCTCGGTGTGCGGGAGGAGCGCCCGGTAGCGGGGCCAGTTCGCGGGATGGTCGGGGTCGGCGGGATAGGCCCGGGCGAGGAGTTCGGCCGCGTCGTCGCGGGCCTCGTCGATGTCGTCCGCCTGGCGGTGCGGGTCCTCGGGGTCGGGGGTGCGGGCGAGGGACTGGACCAGGCGGTGGACGGTGAGCGTGCCGTCGTGGTTGTCGGTGATCATGTTGTGGGCCACGAGCCGGCCGATCGCGGCGTCGACCTCGGGAGGGGTGGCGAGCGGGTCGAAGAGGTCCCGCGGGATGCGGTCGGGGGCGTACCACGCGAGCAGGCGCAACAGGTCGCCGGCGAGCGGGGTGGCGTCGACGTGGTCGAGGGTGAGGCGCCAGATGCGGGCGCAGGTGCGCGCGGAGTCGCCGCCTTCGGCGGCGGCGGCGTACATCGTCGCCGGCCAGGCCCGGAGTCGGTCCAGGTAGGTGAGCGGGGTGGTGCCGGTCTCGGCGCAGTAGGCCGCCGCCTGTTCGATGGCCAGGGCGAGGTGGCCGAGTTCGGCGCAGACCGCGTCCGCCCCGGTGTGCTCGCGGGGCCCGTGCTGGCTGAGGATGCGGGTGAACAGCTCGACCGCGTCGGCCGGTTCGAGCACGCCCAGCGGGACGGTGGCGGCATGACGGTGCCACCCGCTGGCCAGGCGCGTGGTGACCAGCACCCGGCCGCCGGGGACGCGGTCCAGGAGCGGGCGTATGTGGAGCGGGGCCTCGACGTTGTCGAGTACCAGCAGCCACCGGTCCGGGTGGTCGGCGAGCCATCGGACCGCGCGTTCGGACTGCACGTCCACGGGGAGTCCGGCCAGACCCGGCTGCAGGGCCCGGGCCAGCGCCGCCACTCCGGCGTGGACCGCGGGCTCGCTGTCCGCCGTGATCCACCAGCGGACCGTCTCGTGCCGTCCGGCGGCCCAGCGGGCGGCGAGCGCCGACTTTCCGACTCCGCCCAGCCCGTGCACCGCCTGGACGAGGACCTCTCCGGGGCCGGTGAACATCTCGTCCAGCACCGTGAGTTCGGTGGTCCTGCCGACGAACCCCCCGACGGCGCCGGACGGGATGTTGGACACCCCGCGCCCCGCCGCGTCCGCGGGGATCGGCCCGTGCGCCTCGGGAGAGAGCACGAACGCCTGCTGGGCCTCGATGTGCTGGGCCACCGAGTTGCTGACCCCGCCGCCGGCGACGATCGCTCCCCGGGAGCCGTGGAGCCCGGCCGGTCCCGCGGGCTGCTCCTGGGCCGCGACGCGCTTCCTGATCACGAACGGAACTCCGTGTCCGAGTCCTCGACGTCACCGCCGGCCGCGATCGCGCCGTCCCGGGCGACGATCCCGTCCGGTCCGCCCGCCATGCCCGGGGCCCCCGGGGAGGACGTCGCCGGAGGCGTGCCCGTGTACCTGGTCGAGGACCGGGTCACGTTCCCCCGCGCCACGATCGCGCCCCGCTCCGCGAGCGTCGGCCCGGTGGCCGGGGCCGGGGCGGGCGGCGTCGGCGCCGGGGTGCCGGCGGCCGCCGCGCGCACCTGCCACAGGGCCGCCCCGGCCCCGACCAGACCGGCCACCGCGCCCGCGACACCCCAGCCCTGAGCCGAGCCCTCCGGGTGCGCCACCGTCACCCACACCAGCAAGCCCAGCCCCGCACCGGCGCCCACCAGCGCCGACCCCCACCACCACGTCCGCTGCCACGTTCCCATGGGGTCCATAGTGGCCCAGCGGGGACGCCGAGTCAGCCGGATGGCGGGCTCGTGCGCCTCAGCCGTCCTTCCGACCGGTCGGCGGGCGCCGGCTCCCCGCCCGGTACGGGGCGGGCCAGGGCGCGGCCGCTCCCTGGTACCCCTGCTCGGCGGCGGCGTGGAGCGTCCAGTGCGGGTCGTAGAGATGGGGCCGGGCGAGGGCGCAGAGGTCGGTGCGGCCCGCGAGCAGGAGCGAGTTGACGTCGTCCCAGGAGGAGATGGCACCCACGGCGATCACGGGGACGCCGAGGGCGGCGCGGATGCGGTCGGCGAAGGGGGTCTGGTAGGAACGGCCGTACTCGGGCCGCTCGTCGGGGACGACCTGGCCGGTGGAGACGTCGAGCGCGTCGGCGCCGTGGGCGGCGAAGGCGCGGGCGATCTCGACGGCGTCCTCGGCGGTGGTGCCGCCCTCGGCCCAGTCGGTGGCGGAGATGCGGACGGTCATGGGGCGGTCGGCAGGCCACACCTCCCGTACGGCGTCGAAGACTTCGAGGGGGTAGCGCAGCCGGCCCGCCAGGTCGCCGCCGTAGGCGTCGGTGCGGTGGTTGGTGAGCGGGGAGAGGAAGCCGGAGAGCAGATAGCCGTGGGCGCAGTGGAGTTCGAGGAGGTCGAAGCCGGCCCGGGCGGCGCGGCGGGCGGCGGCGGTGAACTCCTCGCGCACGGAGGTGAGTCCGGCCCGGTCGAGGGCCCGGGGGGTCTGGTTGACGCCGGGCCGGTACGGCAGCGGGGAGGCGGCGACGAGCGGCCAGTTGCCGGTGGGCAGGGGCTCGTCGATGCCCTCCCACATGAGCCGGGTGGAGCCCTTGCGGCCGGAGTGGCCGAGCTGGACGCCGATCGCGGTGCCGGGGGCGGAGGCGTGCGCGAAGGCGGTGATGCGGGCCCAGGCGTCGGCCTGCGCGTCGGTCCAGAGGCCCGCGCAGCCGGGGGTGATCCGGCCCTGTTCGCTCACGCAGACCATCTCGGTCATGACGAGCCCGGCCCCGCCGAGGGCGCGGGCGCCGAGGTGGACGAGGTGGAAGTCGCCGGGGACGCCCTCCTCGGCGACGTACAGGTCCATCGGGGAGACGACGACCCGGTTGCGCAGGGTGAGTCCGCCGAGGCGGAAGGGGGTGAACATCGGCGGGGTGCCGGGCGGGCAGCCGAACTCGCGCTCCACGGAGGCGGTGAAGGCGGGATCGCGCAGCCGCAGGTTGTCGTGGGTGACGCGACGGCTGCGGGTGAGCAGGTTGAAGGCGAACTGCCGTGGCGGCCGGTCGAGTTGTTCGGCCAGCTCCTCGAACCAGCGCAGGCTCGCGACGGCGGCGCGCTGGGTGGACTCGACGAGCGGGCGGCGCTCGTCCTCGTAGGCGGCGAGCGCCTCGGGGAGGGTGGGGCCGGCGTCGACGTGGGCGGCGAGGGCGACGGCGTCCTCGACGGCGAGCTTGGTGCCGGAGCCGATGGAGAAGTGCGCGGTGTGGGCGGCGTCGCCGAGGAGGACGGTGTTGCCGTGGGACCAGCGGGCGTTGACGAGGGTGCGGAACGCGGTCCAGGCGGAGTTGTTGCCGCGCAGGGCGCGGCCGTGCAGGACCTCGGCGAAGATCTTGGCGCAGCGGGCGGCGGACTCGGTCTCGTCGAGCTCGTCGAAGCCGGCCGCCCGCCAGACCTCCTCGCGCATCTCGACGATGACGGTGGAGGAGCCGGCGTCGTAGGGGTAGGCGTGCAGCTGCATCACGCCGTGCTCGGTCTCGGCCGTCTCGAAGCGGAAGGCGTCGAGGGCGAAGTCGGCGGCGAGCCAGATGTAGCGGCAGCGGTGGGTGGTGAGGGTGGGCCCGAAGACCTCGGCGTGGGCCTCGCGGGTGCGGCTGTGCACGCCGTCGGCGGCGATGACGAGGTCGTGGGATGCGGCGAGCACGTCGGGGGGCGGCGCCTCGGCCCGGAAGCGGAGGTCCACGCCGAGCCCGGCGCAGCGCCGTTGCAGGATCTCCAGGAGCCGGTGCCGGCCGAGGGCGGCGAAGCCGTGGCCGGTGGAGGTGAACAGGTGGCCGCGGTGGGCGATGTCGATGTCGTCCCAGCGGACGAGGGCGGCGCGCAGCTCGGCGTACACCTCGGGGTCGGCGTCTTGGAGCCCGCCGAGGGTCTCGTCGGAGAGGACGACGCCGAAGCCGAAGGTGTCGTCGGGGGCGTTGCGCTCCCAGACGGTGACCCGCCGGGCGGGGTCGCCGCGCTTGAGCAGGGCGGCGGCGTACAGCCCGCCGGGGCCGCCCCCGACGACGGCGACACGGAGCGGCGGAGCGCCGGGGGCCGCGTCGGGAGCCTCGTAAGGGGCCGAGCCCCGGGGCGCGAGCGGGGGCGCGTCCGGAGGCGCGGCCGGAGCCCCGCCCGGGGGCACGGCCGGAGCCGAGCCCTGGGGCGCACCGCGCTCCTCCCCCGGCCGTACCGCGTCGGTGCCGCCCGCCGCGGTACGGCCGTCCCTGGAGGGCACGGTCATCGCCCCCGCCACTTGGCCGGGCGCTTCTCCGTGAACGCCGCGTGGAACTCGGCGTAGTCCTCGCCGTGCATCAGCAGGGCCTGGGTGGCCGCGTCCATCTCGACGGAGGCGGCCAGCGGCATGTCGAGCTCGGCGGTGAGCAGCGCCTTGGTCTGGGCGTGGGCGAGCGCGGGCCCCTCGGCGAGGCGGCGGGCGAGGGCGGCGGCGCGGGTGTCGGCGGCGCCCTCCTCGGTGAGCTCGCTGATCAGTCCGATGCGCTCGGCCTCGGCGGCGCCGACCGGGTCGCCGAGCATGAGGAGGCGCGTCGCGTGGCCGAGGCCGACCACCCGGGGCAGCAGGTAGGCGGCGCCCATGTCGCCGCCGGACAGGCCGACGCGGGTGAAGAGGAAGGCGAAGCGGGCGGTGGGGTCGGCGACGCGGAAGTCGGCGGCGAGCGCGAGGACCGCCCCGGCGCCGGCGGCGACGCCGTGGACGGCGGCGATGACCGGGAAAGGGCATTCGCGCAGCGCGCGGACGGTCTGCCCGGTCATCCGGTTGAAGTCGAGGAGCTGGGCGGTGTCCATGGAGAGCGTGGCGCCGATGATCTCGTCGACGTCGCCGCCCGAGCAGAAGCCGCGCCCCTCGCCGCCGAGGACGAGGGCGCGCACGGCCCGCTCCCGGGAGAGCTCGGCGAGCAGGTCGCGCAGGTCGGCGTAGGCGCCGAAGGTGAGGGCGTTGAGCTTCTCGGGGCGGGCGAGGGTGATCGTGGCGACCCCGTCGTCGACGGTGAGGCGCAGGTGCCGCCAGCGTTCGGTACGGCTCGCGGAGCCGGTGAAGGGGCTCATTCGGGACGGCCTCCCAGTCGTGTGCACGTACGGGTACGGCATCACCTCGAAGAGGGTATCACCGTGTTGTGACTGTCGTCACGAGTACGCGATACGGGCCCGCCGCGCGCGGGCGGCGTAAGGCCGGTGTCGGCCTTGCGCCGCAAAGGTCCCGCCCCCGCGCGGACCCAGGTCCCCACGGACCTGGGCGACCGCCTCTGGATATGGATTTTTGACTCCGTAAGGTTGAAAACAGGACGTCCCCCACCGCCCACCGCGAGCCCGAACGGAGCAACCTGCCGTGTTCGAAGTCTCAGGCCCCGCATCCTGGCGCATCGAGCTGCCCCACACGACGGCCGCCGTGCCGATCGCCCGCGCCCTCGTCCGGACCGCCCTCGCCGACATCGAGGGCGGGGACGTGGGAGCCGCGGACCGGGACACGGCCGAGCTGCTCACCGCCGAGCTGGTGGCCAACGCCGTCGAGCACACCGCGGGCGACGGCCCCATCGAACTGGTCGTCGAACTGCTCCCGGCCCCCGGCGGCTGTCAGATCGAGGTCCACGACGGCCGGCCCGCGGCCCCCGGCGAGCTGGCCTGCCCCGAGCCCGGCACCCTGGTGGACCCCTGGCAGGAACACGGCCGCGGACTGCTCCTGATCCGCGCCCTCAGCAGCGACTGCGGACACCGCCCCACCGCGCACGGCAAGGCGGTGTGGTTCACGCTCCCGGCCGCGGTGCCGCCGCAGCGGCGCCGGCCTCCGGAGTCGTGACCAGCCGCGACCTGCGGCGTCCGTACAGCGCGTAGACGAGCGCACCGACGACCAGGAAGACCGCGAACTGCACCCAGGTCGCCCAGCCGGTGCCCCAGATCAGATAGCAGCAGAATCCGACGCCCAGGACCGGGCTGAGCGGATACAGCGGGACCCGGAAGGACCGCGGCAGCCCGGGGTCGCGGCGGCGCAGCGCGATCACCGCGATGTTCACCACGGCCATGATCGCGAGGGTGCCGATCGTCGTCAGGTTGACGACGACGTCGAGCGAGGCGAACGCCGCCGGGACCGCGAAGACGCAGGCCACGATCCAGGTGTTGGCCACCGGGGTCGCGCTCTTCGGCGAGATCCGCTCGAAGACCCGGGGCACCAGGCCGTCGCGGGACATCGACATCAGGATCCGGGTCTGTCCGTACATCACCGCGAGGACCACGGAGGCGATGGCGACGACCGCGCCGAAGGCGATGATCCCGCCGCCGACGGTCGACTCGGTCACCTGGTTCACGACGAGCGAGAGGGCGGCCGGCTTGTCGGCGACGGCGTCGGCGCCGAGCGCCCCGATCGCGGAGAGCGCGACGGCGCAGTAGAGCAGCGTGACCACGCCGATGCAGATGAGGATCGCCAGCGGGATGGTGCGGCGCGGGTTCTTCACCTCCTCGCCGGCGGTGGTGATGGCGTCGAAGCCGATGTACGAGAAGAAGGCGACGGACGCGCCCGCGGTGACCCCGGCCACGCCGTGGGTGGCGAACGGCGAGAGGTTGCCGTCCTCGAAGGCGCTGAAGCCGATCGCGCAGAAGAGGATCAGGATGCCGATCTTGAGCACGGCCATGGCGGCGGTCGCCCGGGCGCTCTCGCGCACCCCGCGGACCAGCAGCGTCGCCGCGAGCAGGATGACGATCACGGCGGGCAGGTTGACCACGCCGCCGTCGCCCGGCCCGGCGGAGAGCGCGGCGGGCAGCTGGAAGCCGAAGAGGCTGTCGAGGAGCTCGTTCAGGTACTGGCTCCAGCCGACGGCGACCGCGGAGACGGAGACGCCGTACTCCAGGAGCAGGCACCAGCCGACGAGGAAGGCGAGGCGCTCGCCGAGGCTCGCGTAGGCGAAGGAGTACGAGGAGCCCGAGACCGGGATCGCGCTGCCCAGCTCCGCGAAGGAGAAGGCGGTGAAGACGCAGGTGACCGCGGCGAGCACGAAGGAGACGACCACCGCGGGCCCGGCCTCGGCGACGCTGTCGGAGAGGCCGACGAAGATGCCGGTGCCGACGATGGCGCCGATGCCGAAGCACACGAGCTGGAACAGGCCCATGGTCCGCTTGAGGCCGTGACCTTCGAGGTCGGCGCCGGACTCGGCGATCAGCTGCTGGGGGGATTTGATCCGCCGGGCGGACGGGGGCATGCGGTGGTTCTCATCTCTGATCGGGCAGACGCGAGGGGGGTCCGGGCACGTGTGCCCGGACCCCCCTGAAGGATGCGATGGTAGACGACACCTCGCATACCCACCCAATCGGGCGTAATTCCATACCGTGACGCCGCCGGGATGTCGCCGGGCGCCGCCGGGGCTAGGCCACGGGGTCGCCCATGGTGGCGACCATGACGGCCTTGATGGTGTGCATCCGGTTCTCCGCCTCGTCGAAGACGACCGAGTGCGCCGACTCGAAGACCTCGTCGGAGACCTCCAGTTCGGTCAGCCCGTGCCGGGCGTGGATGTCCCGGCCGACGGCGGTGCCGAGGTCGTGGAAGGCCGGCAGGCAGTGCAGGAACTTCACGTCCGGATTGCCGGTGGCACGCAGGACGTCCATGGTCACGGCGTACGGGGAGAGCGCCGCGATCCGCTCGTCCCAGACCTCCTTGGGCTCCCCCATCGAGACCCACACGTCGGTGGCGACGAAGTCGGCGCCGCGCACGCCCTCGGCGACGTCCTCGGTGAGCGTGATCCGCGCCCCGCTCGCCTCGGCCAGCCGCCGCGCCTCGGCGACGAAGGGCTCGGCCGGCCAGTACGCCTCGGGCGCCACGATCCGGACGTCCATGCCGAGCAGGGCGCCGGTGACGAGGTACGAGTTGCCCATGTTGAAGCGGGCGTCGCCGAGGTAGGCGAAGGCGATCCCGGTCAGCGGCTTGTCGCTGTGCTCGGTCATGGTGAGCACGTCGGCCAGCATCTGGGTGGGGTGCCAGTCGTCGGTGAGCCCGTTGAAGACGGGCACGCCGGCGAAGGCGGCCAGCTCCTCGACGGCCTCCTGGCTGTCGCCGCGGTACTCGATCCCGTCGAACATCCGGCCGAGCACCCGGGCGGTGTCCTTGACCGACTCCTTGTGGCCCATCTGGGAGCCGGAGGGGTCGAGGTAGGTGGTGGAGGCGCCTTGGTCGGCGGCGGCGACCTCGAAGGCGCAGCGCGTGCGGGTCGAGGTCTTCTCGAAGATCAGGGCGACGTTCCTGCCCCGCAGCCGCTGGACCTCCGCGCCGGCCTTCTTCGCCGCCTTGAGCTCGGCGGCGAGCGCGATCAGGCCGCGGAACTCCTCGGCGGTGAAGTCCAGCTCCTTGAGGAAGTGGCGGCCGGTGAGGTCGGTGGCCATGGGGCGCTCCTGGGTACGGTCGGGACGGACGGAGGCGTCGGGGGACGAGAACCCTGGAAGTCTATACGTAAACCAGAATTCTTATACAGCCCCCGCCGCCCCTCCTCTCCCTCCCCGCTCCCCTCTCACTCCCCTCCTTCCCGTCCCTCCCCTCCCCCTACGGCGTCCCGTTCCACCGGACAGCTCATGCAGCGCGGGCCGCCCCGCCCCCGGCCCAGTTCGCTGCCGGGGATCTCGATCACCTCGATGCCCTGCTTGCGCAGATGCGTGTTGGTGGTGACGTTCCGCTCGTACGCCACCACGACGCCCGGCTCCACCGCGAGCACGTTGCACCCGTCGTCCCACTGCTCGCGCTCCGCCGCGTGCACGTCCTGGGTCGCCGTGAGGACCCGGATGTCCTGGAGGCCGAGGGCGGCGGCGATGGCGCTGTGCATCTGCTCCGGCGGATGGTCGGTCACCCGCAGGGACTGCCCCTCGTCGCCCGGTTCGATCGTGTACGAGCGGAGCATGCCGAGCCCCGCGTACTGCGTGAAGGTGTCCTGGTCCACCATCGTCATCACCGTGTCCAGGTGCATGAACGCCCGCCGCTTCGGCATGTCCAGCGCGATGATCGTGCGCGCCGAACCCGCCGCGAACAGGCCGCGGGCCAGCATCTCCACGGCCTGCGGGGTGGTCCGCTCGCTCATGCCGATGAGGACCGCGCCGTTGCCGATGACCAGGACGTCGCCGCCCTCGATCGTCGACGGGTAGTCGGCCTGCCCCTCCGACCAGTGGTGGAAGCTCCCCGCCTCCGGGCCGGTGAACAGCGGGTGGTGCTTGTAGATCGCCTCGAAGTGGACGGTCTCGCGCTGCCGGGCCGGCCAGCGCATCGCGTTGATCGACACCCCGTCGTAGATCCAGGCCGAGGTGTCCCGGGTGAAGATGTGGTTCGGCAACGGGCCGAGCACGAAGTCGTCCAGCTCCAGGGCGTGGAAGCGGACCGAGGTCGGTTCACGGTGGCCGGCCAGGAACTCGCGCTTCGTCATCCCGCCGACGAGGGCCTCCACCAGGGTCGCGGCGTCCAGCGAGTCGAAGGCGGCCCGCAGGTGGTCGGTGGCGAGCGGCCCGTACTCCTTCTCGTCGAAGACCCGGTCGAGGACCAGTTCGCGGGCCGCCGGCAGCTCCAGGGCCTCGCGCAGGAGGTCCCCGAAGAGGTGCACCTCGACGCCGCGGTCGCGGAGCACGTCGGCGAACCCGTCGTGCTCCTGGCGGGCCCGGCGCACCCACAGCACGTCGTCGAAGAGGAGGGCGTCCTTGTTGGTCGGGGTGAGCCGCTTCAGCTCCAGATCGGGGCGGTGCAGGATGACGCGGCGGAGCCGCCCGGTCTCGGAATCGACATGGAATCCCATGGGCCCATCCTGACGGAGCGGGACGGCTCGCGCGTGGTTCTCAGCGCGTCAGGATCGACGCGAAGATGACGATGAGCAGCAGGACCAGGACCGCGCCGAGCACGGAGACCACGACCCGCCCGTCCTTCGACGGGCCGGACGGGTCCGGAGCGGGGTGCGGAGCTGGCTCCGGAGCGGGGTGCGCCCGGACGTCGGCCTCCTGCCCACGGGTGGGCGGCGCGTGCCGGGGCGGGTCCGCGGGGCGGGGCTCCGGTGGCGCCGGCGGTGGCGGGGGGTCCGGGGGGCGGTCGCGCTCGGCCGAGCGGTGCGTGTCGAGGAGGAGGCCGCGCAGGAGGGACTCGGGCAGCCCCGACCGCTCGTCCCGCACGATCTCGCGGAACGCGGTGCGGGCCGCCGGGTACGGGCTGGTGCTGAAGCGGGTGAGCAGGCCGGCGAGTTCGTCGACCGCCGCCGCGGCGTTCCCGCCCCCGAGCACCGGGCGCACGGCCCAGCGGTGCAGGGCGGCCGCGTCGGCGGCGCGCTCGGCGGGGGTGACGTGGTCGGCGGGGTGGGTGCGGTACACGAAGTACGCCTCGGCGAGGACCAGATCGCGCAGCTCGCGCCGGAGCCTGCGGTTCCAGGTGGGGATCCGGTGCGCGATCTCCTGGACCACGACGGTGGCGAGGCGGTGCGGCAGGCCGCGGTCGCGGAGCACGGCGAGCAGGTCCGCGTCCGGTGCCACCCGGGCCGCGGCCTGCGCCTGCCCGACGTTCTCCGCCCGGTCCAGCCGCTCCCCGAGCCCGGCCCCCTGGGGCGCCGGCCCCCGCCGCCGCCGGAACCTGTGCCCCGGCTTCTCGGGCCCGGTCCAGGGCGAGGGGTCGGCGGGCCTTGCGGGCGGGGGCGGGGCGGCCTCCCCGGTGCGCGGGGCGTACCAGGGGGGCGGGACCTGCGAGCGCGGCCCGGGCTCGACCTGCGAGCGGGGCCCGGGCTCGACCTGCGAGCGCGGCCCGGGCTCGACCTGCGAGCGGGGCGCCTCGGGAGTACGGTCCGCCCCGTCGCCGCGCGAGGCTCCGGAGCCCCGGGGCGACTCCGCCTCGCGAGGCGCCTCGGCGGGCGGGGCGGGCTCTGCGGCCCGGTGAGCCCCCGAGCCACGGGGCGGCTCGCCTGCCCGGGGAGAATCGGCGCCCCTGGGGGACCCGTCCGTCCGAGGCGGCTCGGCGGTCCTGGGCGGCTCGACGGACCGAGGGGACTCCCCGCCCCGGGTAGGCCCCGCCCCCCGAGACGGCTCGCTCCCCCGAGACCGCTCGCTCTCCCGAGGTGGCTCGCCCCCCCGAGACTGCTCGCTCCCCCGAGGTGGCTCGCTCCCCCGAGGTGGCTCGCTCCCCCGGTACGGCTCGCCTCCCGCAGGCGGTTCCGCCCCCCAGGACGTTTCCGGTGCCCGGGACGTTTCCGGTGCCCAGGACGTTTCCGGTGCCCAGGACGTTTCCGGTGCCCGGAGCGGCTCCGCGCCCCGGAGCCGTTCCTGCGGGCGCACGCCCTCCGGTGGCCGGTCCCCGCTCTGGGGGCGGCGGGTGGGGTAGCGGCGGTCGAGGTGGCCGGCGGCGGATTGGGCCGTGGCGAGGAGGGTGGCGCCGGGGCGGCCGTGGAAGCGTTCGAGGGCGCCGCCCACCGCGAACTCGCGGTTGTCGCCGGCTTCGAGGCCCCGCAGGTGGTGCTCGACCAGCCGGGCCGCCACCGACTCAGCGACGTCGCCCACGCGTTCGCGCGGGTCGATGCGGTGGCGGTCGGTGTTGCGGGCGGCGGCGCCCGCCCAGCGGCTGACGAAGACGAAGCGCAACGCCGGGAGTTCCGCCGTGTCGTGGCTGGCGAAGGTCCAGCTGCGGTGGACGAGGCCGAACATGCTGTGCAACCCCCACAGCACCGGCAGCGCGGTGTCGCCGCGCTCGTCCAGGAAGGTGAAGCGGCCGTCCGGGTGACGCAGCAACTCGGCCGCCGCGCCGACGAGTTCCTCGGCGACCTCCGCCATCCGCTCGTCGAGGCGGGCCTGTCCGTGGCCCACCGCCTGGAGCAGCGCCTCCTCCCACACCGTCGGCAGCCCGTCCCGTACCTCGGCGAGCGGCAGGTCGGCGCCCTCCCAGGTCCAGTCGTGCAGCCCCAGGCAGGTGGCGGCCTCCAGGACGTCCGGCGAGCCGACCAGGGCGTGGCAGAGGGCGGAGGCGCCGCCGCCGGGGTCGGTCCAGGGGAGGCGCCGGATCAGCACCGCGTCGCCGCCCCGGCGCTGCAGCCGGATCAGCGCGGGTCTGGTCTCGTCCCCGCTGGCCCGCAGCAGCGATCCGGCACCGTGGAACAGGCCCTCCGCGTCCTCGCGCGCGCCCGACCAGGCGACGGGCCCGAATCCGGTGGTGCCGGAGGCGTTCTCGCTGTCCCAGCGGAAGACGATCTGGTCGAGCTCGTCGGGGTTTCGCACCATCAGACTCTCCCTCGAAGCAGCCCGCACGCGGCGAAGACGGACAGCAACGGGGCCAGCACCCGCCGCGGCCGGGCCCCGTGCGGAAAGCGGTCGCCGCGTGCCTGGCCCCCGGTGGCGGCGACGAAGTGCAGGGTGCACCGGGCGTGGTCGTCGAAGGGGCGGAGCCAGGCGGCGCTGGCGTGGTGGTGCAGGAAGGCGTACGTGTCCCGGCTCTCGGCCTCGGCCTGCGCCTCGTCGTACCGGCCGGGCAGGGCCCGCCCGAGCCAGCGGTCGACGGCCGGTTCGAAGCGCATCAGGTCGCTCTTGTTGACCGCGACGGCGGCGGGCGCCGGAACGAAGCCGTGCTTCCGTTCGAGCCGGTTGAGGACGGTGGCGAACGCCTCGTCGCCGAGGTCGCGGAGGGGCAGCTTGTACCGTTCGCGCACCGGGTCCAGGGCGGGCATGCGCAGGGCGCGCAGCGGGTCGACGACGAACACGAAGGCGTCCACCCCCATCAGGAAGCTGGTGACCGCCCCGTCCTTGGCGAGGTCCTCGCCCGCGAGGTCGAAGAAGACGACGGGGCGCGGGGTGCGGCCGGGGGCGGAGACCAGGAGTCCGTCCGCGAAGCGGGCGAAGGTCTGCTGTCCGGTGCGGCCGAGCTGCCGGCCCTGCTGCAGGCTCTGCACCCGTTCGCGCAGGTAGGCGCGGTGCGCGTCGGGGTTGAGGGGCAGCGCCTTCAGACCGTACGGCTCCAGGCCGCCGAGCTCGACCTCGCCGAGCATGGCGGCCATGAGATGGGTCTTGCCGACGGCGGAGCTGCCGACGAAGGCGATGGAGAGCGGCTCGCCGTTGACCAGGTAGGGAACGGGCAGTTCGTGCGCCTCGTCGCCCTCGGCGTGCGGGCACAGGTGGTAGGCGGTGCGCAGCGCCTCCCTGATGTGGGCGGGGCGCTGTTCGCCGCTGAGGTCCAAGGGGATCCGGGTGCCCTTGGCGTCGATGGTGACGAGGCGGCTCGCGTCGTAGTGGACGGGCAGCAGGCAGTAGGGACAGGTCCGCGCGGGCGGTCCGACGGGCGGGGGCGGGACGAAGGGCGCCCGGTCCTCCTCGCGGGAGAAGAGCGGGAACCGGCGGCGCGGCGGCGGGGGTTCCCCGGCCGTTTCCCGCTCCCGCTCCTCGCGGTCCCGCTCCGCCGCCTCCAGGACGGCCCGCTTGCGGGCGAGTTCGGCGTCGTACCGCTCCCGGCCCGGGTCGAGCGGGTCGGCGGTGTCGACGGAGCCGGCGAGCGGATCGCGCAGCCGCAGCAGCCGCAGCAGTTCGGCCGGGGACGGCCGGGCCGCGGCCGTCGGGGCGAACAGGCCGCTCTGCGCGAGCGCGGTGAGCCGGCGGTAGTCGCCGAGGTCGGCGGGCGGTCCGTCGGCGCGGTCGGCCAGGCCGGGCGGGCCCGGGTGGCCGGAGAACAGGTAGTAGGCGATCCGGGCGAGCGACCACAGGTCGTCGCGGGTGTCGGCGTCGCCCCGGCCCGCCCGTTGTTCGGGCGAGGCCCAGGGGGCGGTGCCGAAGGGTGCGCGGGGCTCGCCCGCGCGCTGCGCCGCGTACGGCTCGCACAGCCGGACGTGGCCGCCGCTCCAGCGGACGGTCTCGGGTCCGAGGGCCCGGTGGACGAGCCCCGCCTCCCCGAGCAGCCGGACGGCGACGGCGAGCTGGCCGACGATCTTCTGCTGTTCCTCGCCGCCGAGGCGGGGCAGGCACTCGGAGAGCAGGGCGCCGGGCGAGTCGCGGTAGAGCACGAAGGGCTCGGAGCAGTCCAGGTCGAAGCCGACGATCCGGGTGAAGAGATCGGCGAACTTCTCGCCCGCGTAGCGTCGTTCGACGGCGACGGCCGCCGCGACCTCCCGCTCCAGCAGGGCGTACGCGCGGGGGTCGCTCTGCGCGGGGCGCGGCAGCCGGTACTGGACGACGGGCCAGCCGTCGCTGATGGAGAGCTGCCGCATCAGCAGATGGGGCCGGGCGGGTGCCCGCCGTTCCTCGCCGAGGCGTACGACGACCCGGATCTGCTCCTGTCGGTGGGTGAGGAACTCCAGCTCCTCCAGGGGGCCCTGCCCCGGTGCGGATCCCGCCTCGGTCATGGCGCTCCGCCCTCCTCTTCTCTCACGGTGCGCACCACGTCCGCACGCAGTGGCACGAGACGCAGGACGCCCGCGTGCCGGCCCGAATCCGTCCACACCACGTCCTCGACGGCGCCCCGCCAGATGTCGTCGCCGGTGGTCCCGCGCCGCATGGTCTCCGGCACGAAGCGCACCCGGCGTACGGCGCCCGGCTCGTGCGAGAGCAGCCGCTGGTGTTCGGGACCGCACAGCGGGACGGTCAGGCCGGGGTCGTCGTCGGCGGCTATCAGGCGGGCCACCGTGTCCGGGGCGACGCCGGTGAGGCGGGCGGCGTCGGGCCGCTCGCCCCGGTCCCGGCCGGGCGGCGGGGAGGCGGCGGCGTCCCGCTCCAGGCGGGTCCTGGTCTCGTCGAGGAGCTCGGTCATCGGCCCGTCGAGCGGGACCCGGCCCGCGTTGCCCGGGTCGCGTTCGATCCCGGCCCAGCAGGTGTCGAGGAGGGCCACGACACCGTCGACGAGGTCGCCGGCGAGGGTGTCCACGAGGGCGGGGCCGCCGTCCCCGTACCGCCGCTCCAGCCACTTCGGCGCGGGCGGCCCCGCCGGCTCGGCGGTGTCGGCCGGCCGCGGGGAGCCGCGGCCGGTCCGGGCGCCGCGCCCGGACCACGCGTCGCCGGGCGGCGTGGGGGCCGGCACCTTCGCGCCCGACGGCGTGCCGCCCGGCCAGCCGCCGTACGCGTCCCCGTAGGCGCCGTCCTCGGCCGAGTCGTCCCAGTCCCAGCCGGACGTCTCGCCCCGGCGTGCCCCGGCCGCCGTCGCCGGGCCGTCGGCGTCCCGCCCGTACGGCTCCGCCGTGTACGGGCCCGGCTCCTCCCGGCCGCCGTGTGCCTGGGCCGTCGCCGCGAGGCCCTTCAGCAGCCGAGCGACGGCCCCGGCCCCGTCCGAGCAGTGGTGCCGCACGTCGGCGAAGAGCCAGTCGTGCACGGCGGTGGTGACGACCAGGCCCTGGATCTCCTTGAGGACGCGGCCCGCGCCCTCCGGGTCCACCCGGTCCCACCAGTCGTCCACGCCGCGGGTCCAGTCGCGCAGCGCGAGCAGCACGACCACGGCCGCGGCCAGCGCGAAGGCGGCCGCGCCCCACCCGAGCGGCAGGGCGAGCGCGGTACCGGTGGCGGCCCCGGCGCACCCACCCGCCAAGCCGCCGACGAGCCGGGGCGCGGTGCCGGTGCTGCCGCCGCCGTCCAGCCGCCCGTCGGGCGAGCGGTTGGGGCGCCGGACCAGCATCCGGTGGGCCAGGAAGGCGGCGAGCAGGCCGACAGCGGGGCCGAGTACCAGGCCGATGCCCGCCCCCAGTCCGGCGAGGGCGGCGAGGACGCCGGTCACCAGGGCGGCGACGGGCCGGGAGCCGCCGGCGAGGAAGGGGTGCCGGGCGGCGAGCCGGTCCAGCTGGGCGGGTCCGCAGATCGCGTCCAGCCGGGCCAGCCGGGCGGCGCTGCCCGCCGGGGCGGTCCGGGCCGCGAGGGCGGAGAGGCGGGCGGCGACCGAGCGCAGCGGCAGCCGGCGGCCGATCAGCTCGTGGGTGTGGTCGCGCAGCGCGGGGACGATGCCGGTACGGGTGATCTCCCGCGGCATCTCGGGGAGTTGGACGCCCCGGTCGCGCAGCAGGCCGCGTTCCTCGACGGTCGGCCGGGAGCCGCCGGCGATCGCGAAGGTCTCGGCGACGGTGTTCCGGAACCGGGCCAGGGCTCGGGCCAGGCGTTCGATGTCGCCGGGCAGGTCGGCGTCCCGGCCGGCCGCGCCGAGGAGCCCCGCCGGGCCGCGCACCCGGGCGTGCGTCTCGACCGCCTCGGCGAGGGCGTCGTCGCAGGCGCCGAGCTGTGCCCCGGCCCGCCCGTGGGCGGGCAGCCAGGCGTGCCCGGCGAGCGAGCGGGGCACGGACTCGTCGAGCAGCAGGGCCAGTTCGCCGGGGACCGGGCCGATGGAGGCGGGAGTGGGGACGTCGGGCCCGGTCAGCGCCTCGATCGCCTGCCGCCAGGCCCGGGCCCGGGCCTCGTCGGTGAGGTCGTGCTCCAGGATGCGCACGGAGGGGACGGCGACGCCGTGCACGATCCGGCCGAGGCCGCCGAGCACGGCGTCGAACACCTCGGGGGTGGCGAGCACGTCCATGAGCGGCCGCAGGGCGTCCGCGCCCGGGCCCCGGAAGTCGCCGAGCAGCCACAGCACCCCGGCGGCGGGGGGCCGCAGGGTCAGGGAGCGGCGCAGGGTCCGCTCCCCCGGCGCGCCGATGGCCAGGCAGACGATCTGCGCGGGGCCGTAGGACGAGAGCCGCTCGTAGAGCAGCTGGTGGGCGACGAGCCGGTCGGCGTCGTCGACGACGAGGAAGCGCCGTTCGCCGACGGGCTGCGGGGCGGCGAGTGCCCGGTACACGGCCGCCTCGGCGTCGGCGTAGGCGTGCGTGGGGGGCGTACCCGCCGGCCCGCAGGTCGAGCAGGACGGCGTGGCCCGGGACGGTCTGGTCCACGGTGGTGCGGTCGCTCACTCCTCCTCACCGTCCAGCTCCCAGGGGTAGCCGCCCTCCTCGGGCGCGGGGTACGGCTCGGGCGCGGGGCGCCCGGAGACCGGCTCGGGGTCCCAGCGCGCGGGCGGCTCGGACTCGGGGTCCCAGCGCGTCGGCGGCTCGAGCTCGGGCTCCGGCTCCCAGCGCGTCGGCGGCTCGGCCGGGCGCGGCGTCCGGGGCCCCCTCGGCGGCCTCGTCCCCGTCCCGGGCGGGGCGGGCGCGCGTCCCGCGGGAGGGAAGCCGCCCTCGGCGGGCCAGCCCTGGCCCCGGCCCGGCGCGTGGCGCTCGAACAGGGCCCGCAGGCTGGGCCGGGTCGCCCGGCTGGCGCCGGAGAAGCGCAGGTCGAGGGCGCCCTGGTAGGTCACCTCCCAGAAGTGCCGCAGCGGGGCCAGCCATTCGGCGTCCTCGTCCCCGTACTCGGCGGCGAGTTCGTCGAGGAGCACCAGCTGGCGCGGCGCGACCTTCTCCACGAAGTGGGTGAAGAGGGGGGAGGGCGGCTCCGGGGTGTGGGTGAGCCCCCTGGGCAGCGCGCGCATCAGCCGCTCGCAGAACTCCTCGATGATCTGGCCCTCGTCGAGCAGCGCCCACCGCTCGTACGCGCGCAGCAGTCCGGCCCAGCTGGACAGGGCCCCGTCGAAGCCCTCCAGGCGCAGCGACATGGTCGCGGACTCGCCTTCCTGGAGGCGGATGCGGACCAGGGTGGGCGAGTCGGGGCGGCCCTCGACGGTGATGTTCCCGTTCCACATGGCGTTGAGCAGCCGGTGCAGGATCCGCTGCCGGTCCTCCTCGGTGGAGACCAGCCAGTCGTCCTGGTAGCCGAGGCGCTGGCGCCAGTGCAGGAAGTCGTCCTGGCCGGCCGAGTCGCGGGCCTCGGCCCAGAGGGTGAGGACGCCGCGGACCTCGGAGATGTCGGTGAGGTTCATGCCGCTGCGGAAGAGGACGACGGTGATCGACTCGGTGTCGACGGCCCGGTACTCCTGGGCGGCGCGCGGCGGGAGGTTGAGCTCCTGGCGCAGGTACTCGCTGGCCCGGCCGTCGGACTCGCTCGCCGGGTGCACGATGAGGATCTTCAGCGGGCCGCCGCCGTCGGGGGTGAAGCCGACCGGGAGCAGTCCGGCGAGCGCGGAGCGGAACTGGCCGAGCCAGCGGGGGTCGACCCGGGACTCGGCGGACTCGTCGCCGGCCGCCGCCCGCAGCAGCAGCTCCATCGAGGGCAGCAGGGGCCGGTCGAAGCGTTCGTCGTTGGCCTCGCCGAACAGCTTCTTGACCCGCCGCTCGACGACCTGCTTGATCTCCTTGACGGCGGCGCCGGGCGAGCGGCGCACGGCGTCGAGGGCGCGCCGCCAGTCCTCGGGGCGGACCAGCCGTTCGAGCAGCCCGGCGGCGTCGGTGTTCTCGGGCAGGCCCTCGCTCTGCACGAGCCGGTCGAGCACGTCGTCGTAGAAGGCGCGCAGGCTGTTCTGCGGGGGCAGCAGGTAGGAGATGCCGGTGCGGTCGTCGCGGTAGAGCTCGCGGCGGCGGTCGGCGAACTGCTTGCCCTCGTCCTGCTCGTGGGCGCGCAGCACCTTGGCGAGTTCGCCGAGTTCGCCGAGTATCCGCAGCAGCGGGGGCCGCCACTGGGAGTCGCCGGCCTTCCAGGCCCGGTGCCACAGGGTGCGGGCCCGCCACTGGTACCAGGCCTCCTGCCGGGCGAGCGCGTCCTGCACGTCGGGGTCGCTCCAGCGGGCCGGGACGAGGCCGCCGGCGCTGCGTTTGATGTGCGGGATGACGGGGGCCGAGGTCGGGATGTCCGGGGGCTGTTCGGGGTCGTTGCGCCGGTTGTCGAGCATCCCGGTGAAGCCGACGGAGGCGACCCGGTCGGCGTGGCCGGGCAGCCCGTTGAGGACGGCCTCCAGGTGGAACGGGCTGATGATGCCGAGGAGTTCGCGGGCGGCGGTGCCGGGCTTGAAGTCCTCGGTGAGCCGGGGCACCTCGCGGGCGAGCTCGGCCTCCAGGCGGCGCAGCGAGTCCTCCATGTCGCCGAGCCGGTCGCGCAGGGCCTGGGTGATGGCCCGGCCGCCCTTGGGCAGCTGCTCGGGCGCGGGGACGTCGAGCGCCTCGCGGTTCCACAGGCGCCCGATGCCGGAGCGGGTGAACATGTCCCGGACGAGTTGCTTGTCCTCGCGGCTGCCGCGGCGGGCCTTCTCGCCGAGGCCGCGGACCGCCTGGGCGAGCAGCCGGGCGGCGACGATCTCGGCGAGGTCGTCGACGGGCACGGTGAGGGAGGCGGCGAGGCTGGTGGACATGCCGCGGTAGCCGATGCCGGTGCGGGCCGGGGTGGAACGCTCGACGCTCTTGTTGATGAAGCTGGCGGCGAAGGACTGGTAGTCGTCCTCCGCCCGGCCGGCGGCGCCGCCGTCCTCGCTGAGTTCGGTGCCGATGAGGGACATCACCATGGCGGTGATGGAGCGGCGCAGGTCCTCGGTGCCGATGACGGCGGGCTTGGAGAAGAGGAAGGCGGTCTGCACGGTGGAGGGGCGCAGGGCGACCACCCCGTCGCCGGGGTAGTGGACGCTGATCCGGCCGCGCTGCTCGACGTCGCCGACCTCGTCGAGGGCGTCGGGCACGTTCTGGTCGTCGACCAGCCGGGAGAGGTCCACGAGGGCGCGGGCGGAGTTGAGTTCGGCCTCGCGTCCGCCGCCGGCCTCGGGCGGGAAGGCGGAGGGCATGACGACCAGCGGGTAGATCTTGACGCCGGGGACCTTGGAGCGGCGGAACTCGTGCCCGATGAGGTGGATGAAGTCGTAGAAGATGCCGGCTCCGGTGCCGCCGGCGACGGAGAAGGCGACGAAGACGTCGCAGCCGCGGATCCGGCCGCCGCCGACCCGCTGGAGGTCGCCGGCCGAGTTGCCGATGGCGCCGATGGCCTCGCGCAGCTGCCGCAGCACCGGTTCGAGGCCGGAGCGCATGGTCGCGAAGAGGGCGGCCCGGCCGACGGTGGGGAGCTGTCCGGCACCGTTGTGCAGGGGCGCCACGCGCGGCTGGCGGGCCTGCGGCGGCAGCCAGGTCCGGGTCTCCTCGTGCAGGGCGACCCGCAGCATGCGGGTGACCTCCGGGGAGGAGTCGTAGTCGGTGGGCAGCAGGTCGCGGACCATGCGGGAGGTGCGGGCGTAGGCGGCGCCCTCGGCTCCCTTGGCGCGGAACTGCGGCTGGCGCAGCAGCTCGGACTCGCTGAAGTCCGCGTACACGAACTGCAGGCAGTCGGGCAGCTGGAAGGGCAGCCGCCGTCCTCCGTCGACGAGTTCGGTGCCGTCGGGCCCGCACAGCTCGCGGCGCAGGCTGCGTTCCAGTTCGCTGCCGATGCGTCCGCCGGTGCCGCCTAGCCCGACGAACAGCATGGGCTGGTAGATCTTCATGTCGTCTCCCTGCAGGACCCTGAGGACCCCGTGGTTCGGTCGGTGGGGGTGTCGCTCGCCGGGGTGCGCTCAGAAGTCCCGGTTCCAGGTGCCGCGCGTACCGGTGCCGTCGTCGGTGTCGGGCACGGGTCCGGGCTGCCAGGTCATGCCGTCCACGCCCGCTCCCCCGTCGCCGCCGGTGCCCGACGCGACGCGGGTACGGGTGCGGGACCGGGCGCCCGGGAAGCCGGAGACGCGCGGGCGGGTGCGGGTGGTGCGGCCGGGGTCCCGGGAGGTCTGCACGACGAGTTCGCAGTCGTCGACGGCGACCGGCACCCCCGGCCGTACGGGCTCCTCGCGGCCGCGGTGCAGCCGCAGCAGCATCTCGCCGTTGCCGGTCCTGCGCAGCCGGTGGGCGGCGCCGCCGCCGCGGGCCCGGCGCAGGGTGGGCGCGGCGCCCCGTACCTCGTCGACGGTGAAGAGGAACTCGCCGCCCGCGCTCTGCCCGGCGCGGATGGTGAGGGTGTCCAGGCTCCGTCCGTCCCTGCGGAGTTCCAGCCGGGTGCCGGCCAGGACCCGGCGGCGGCGCCGGGCCGCGAGCCGGACCGCGGTGACGGCCCCGAGCAGCGCGAGCACGGCCGCGGCCCCCGCCACGAAACCCCACCACCGGTCCCACCAGGTGGGCGGGGCCTCGACCTGGACGTCGAGGAAGGCGGTGTCGAGCGGCCGGCCGGGGTCGGCGGCGTCCACGACGGCGAGCCGGCCGCCGAGTGCGCCGAGCGGGGTGCCCGCGCCGACGGTGATGGTGAACGGCACGGTGGTGCGGGCTCCCGCCGGGGCGACGACGGTGGCCGGGGAGATGCCGAGCTCGCCGCCGCCCGCCGTGCCGCCGGTGCCGCCCTCCGCGGCGTCGTCACCGAGGCTGAGCCGCAGGGTGTGCGGGCCACTGCCGTTGTTGGTGACGGAGAGGGTGCCCTGGACGGTCCCGCCCGGGTTCACGGTGACCCGGTCGACGGAGAGCCCGGCGGTGACCTCGGGCGTGCCGACGGTCGTCACCGTGTACAGCGGGCGTTCGTCGGAGGTGACGCCGGGCGCGGACATCCGGGCGATCAGCTTCAGCTTCCCGACCGCGCCGGCCGGGACGGTGAGCGTGCCCGTGAACCGGACGTCCCCGGCCGTACGGTCCGGGGCCCGTCCGTCGTCGGCGAGGCGGGTCTTGACCGGGGAGAAGCCGTCGCCGGTCAGCTCGACGGTGACGCCGATGCCGTCCAGCTGGCGGGGGTCGGTGATGACGACTCCGCGCCGGGTCTGCATCCGCACCTCGACCTGGGCCCGCTCGCCGGCCCTCGGCGAGGCCGGGTCGAGCGTGAGGACGGAGCGCAGCCGGCCCTGCCAGATGGCCCGGACGGCGACCTCCTGGTCGCGGTGGCCCTCGGGCGCCTCGACCCGGATGCGCCAGCGGCCCGGCAGCGGGTTCTTCACGCGGAGCGCCTCGACCGGCCCGTCCTCACCGCTGACCTCGAAGGTCGAGTCCTCGAACTCGCCGTGCGTGGGCACCTTGCGGCCGCTCGGGTCGTAGTAGCTGACGCGGACCTTCGGGTCGTGCTTGCTGACGGTGAGGGAGCCGTCGGTGGCGATCGGCGGGATGGTGACGAACAGGTCGGCGGGCGGCTTGCCGACGGTGCCGTGCGCGATGCGGGCGCAGCGGGCGGCGGCGAAGGTCTCCTGGAGCGCCTTGTCGATCTCGGCGGAGGTGTCGGCCACCCGCATCCGGGGCGTGGAGCCGGGGACGTCGGAGCAGGCGCCGCGGTAGCCGCCCTCGGCCATCGCGGTGAGGGCGGCCTCGTCGATGCCGCTGCCGAAGCCGAGCGGCCAGATCTGCACCCCGGCGGCGCGGGCGCGGGCCAGTTCGTCCTCGAGCCGCTTGGCCCCGTTGGCCTGACGGCTGGCCGGGTCGGTGCCGTACTCGGGGCTGTCGCCGACGTCGAGCTTCCCGTCGGTGAGCAGGAAGATCACCTTGGGTGCGCGGGGGGTCTTCGGGTCCCCCGCCGCCGTCTCGTCGGTGAGCCGGGAGACGGCCTGCCGGATCGCCGCGGGGAAGTCGGTGCCGGGGCCCATCCGCTGCTCGTCCCGCCGGGAGAGGTCCTGGACGCAGTCGCTGAGCCTGCGGCGGCCGGCCTCGTCGGCGGTGAGCAGCGGGCACAGGTCGTGCACGGCCGACTGGCCGGGCTTCTCCGAGCTGCTGAAGCCGATCACGGTCGCGCGGGACCGGTCGGATATCTCGCCCTGGGCGAGCAGCGCGGCGGCTTCCGTCTCGCGGACGAGGTCCTGGTCCGAGAGGCTGCGCGACTGGTCCACGACGACGGCGAAGTCGATCGGGTCGGGCCCGTCGGCGGGCTCGGCCGCCGGCGTCAGGGGCACGGCCGCCACCGGCGCCGCGGCGGCGGGGCCGCCGAGCGGGCCGGACAGGGCGAGCAGCGCCCCGGCGAGGAGCAGGGCGCTCCTCGGGTGTCTCCACTGCATGGTCAACTCACCACAGTTCGCTGAAGAGGGCCAGGAGGGCGCCGAGCACGAGGGACGCGACACCGAGCCGTAGCCATCGGTACTTGGCGGCGAGCACCACCCCGTGGACGCTCGCCTGTTCGAGGAGCCAGCCGGTGGCGTCCGTGGCGGAGCCCTCCAGCAGGGTCCGCAGGTCGCCGGCGGTGGTGCCGGCCGTGAGTTCGCGCAGCAGGGTGCGCTCGGCGCCGAACCGCGTGCGCGGCAGGACGACGGAGACCAGCATCAGGACGCCGGCGGTCCACAGCAGACCGGCGGTGACCAGCAGGGCCAGCGAGCCGCCGGACGGCAGCGGGCCGCGGTCGCGGGAGAAGACGACCGCGAGGAACGCGAGGGCTCCGGACAGCAGGATCGCGGCCTTGGTGTCGGCCCTGCCGATGTCCTCGCGGACGGTAGTCAGGAGCTGCTCGGCCATGCCGCGCAGCTCGGTGGGGGCGGTGGCCCCGGGGCTGGGCCCGGGGCCGGGGCCGGGGCTGGGCCCGGGGCCGGGGCCGTCCCCCGTCGGCCCGGCGGCGGTGCTCGTCATTCGTCGTCCCAGTCGTCGAAGTCCGCGCTCGGGCGGGCGCTCCGGGGCTCGGGGCGGGGCGTGGGCCGACCGGTGTCGTACCCGTCGTCCCGGCGATCGCGGCCGCCGTCGCCTCCACGGCCCCGGTCACGGTCCCGGCCCCGGTCCCGGGCGTCCGTACGGTCGTCCTCGTCGTAGCGGTCCCAGTCCGGGCCGCGGCCCCGGTCGCGGTCCTCGTCGTGGCGGTCCCGGTCCCGGTCCAGGTCCCGGTCCCAGTCCCGGTCCCTGCTCCTGCCCCGGTCGCGGTCCCGGTCGCGGTCCCGGTCCTGCTCGCGCTCGAACGAGGCCTGGACGCGGGTCGGTTCGTAGACGCGCGGGTCCGGCGGCGCGTCCCGCGTCTCCTCGTCGTCCCAGTTGGGCGCGGTCGGCTCCGGGGCCGAGGCCCGCTCCAGGGCGCGGTGATCGGGGGCCCGGGAGGACTCGAGGACCCGGTCGGCGACGCCGCCGAGGATGGTGCCCGTGCTGCTGCGCAGGTGCTGGAGGATCTGGTACGCCTGCTCGTCGACCTCGTGGCGTTCGAGCACGCCGGAGTCGAGGAGCCGGTTGAACACGGCGAGCAGGTCGGCCTGGCCCTCGCGCTTCTCCCGCTGGAGCTGGGTGCGGATCTCCCACTCGTGGTCGGGGTTCTTGGCCATGTGGTGGGCGATCTGGGCCAGATCGCCGCGCCGGAACATCGCCTCCAGGTCCGCCGCGCGCGCCATGATCTTCTTCCGCTCCCACTCCTCCCTGCGCAGCTCCGCCTCGGCCTCGCGGGCGTCGGCCCGGACGGTCACCTCGACCTTGTCGGCGCGGGCGACCTCCTTGCGGATCTGCTCGTCCAGGTCGAAGAAGACGTACACCTGGGTGCGCAGGCCGATCTCCCGGCCGAGGACGAGCCGGCCGGTGCTCAGCTCGTCGCGCACGGCCTCGTCGGCCCGCTGGGCCTCGGTGAGCCGGAAGCGGCGGGAGAGCGAGCGCAGTCCGTCGAGCAGGTCGTCGTGGAGCAGCTCCGCGACGTTCCACACCTGTTCCTTGACCACCCGGTACGGGTCCTCGACGGTCCACTTGACCCGGACCCGGACGTTGAACGAGGCACCGTCGCCCGCGGCCGGGAGCTTGAGGGAGAACTCCGTGACGTTCTGGCCCAGCTGGACCTCGAAGACGGTGTACGGGGCGCGCAGCAGCGGCTTGTCGTTGTCCTCCTGCCGGTCGGGCCAGACGATCCGGTGCCCGCCGTTGCGGTAGAGCAGGACGGCCGCGATGAGTCCGCTGGTACGGCGGTACGGGGGCGGGACCTCGCGGATCAGCGGTCCCAGCGGGCCCTTGGCGACCTTGCCGGAGGCGCGGCCGGAGCCGTTCCCGCCGCCCGCCCCGGCCCGCTGCCGGCCCTGGTTCGGGCCGCCCTGGTTCGGCACGCCCCGGTTCGGCACGCCCTGCTTCCATCCGTCCTGCGGCCGGCCGCCGGGGCGCTGTGCACCCTGGGCTCCGCCCTGGTCGGGACCGCTCATCGCCTGGCTCCTTCCGCGACGGCGTCCCACATGCGACGCGCCGCGTTCTTGTTCATGGGTCGGTCCCGGTCCCGTACCAGCTCGTTGAGCAGGCCGCGGAGCCGGTCGCGGTCGCGGCGCTCGACCGCGAGCAGCGGCAGCAGGCCGCAGACCAGCCCGAGGGCCGTCTCGTCCTTGGCGGCGCGGCGCAGCAGGCTGCCGAGACCGTCGAGCGCGGCCTCGCCGGCGCGCGCCGTGTTCAGGGTGCGGCGCAGCAGGGCGCCGAGCGCCGGCCCGAGTTCGGGCCGGGTGGCGAGCAGCGCCACGAGGAGGGGGCGGCTCGCGTGCTCGTCGAGTTCGGGCACGTCGCGCAGGCCCCACAGGTGGGTGGTCCGGGTGGTCAGGGTGGTGATCATGGTGATGTGCACGAGGTTGGAGAGGTTCAGGCGCCCGTCGGCGAGCCAGCGTTCGAGCCGTCGCAGCACCGGCTCGGGGTCGCCCGAGGCGAGCAGCCGCGCGACGCTGAAGGTGGCCGGGCCGAGGATGTCCACGTCGTCGGCGTCGTGGGACCTGACCACCCGGGCGAGGGCGTCGAGCGAGCCCGGGACGCCGCCGGCGGCCAGCACGTAGCCGTGGGTGAGCAGCGCGGTCTCCACGAGCTCGGGGTCGTCCGCCGCGGCCCAGTCCTTGACGGTCGCCGCGACCGCGGGCCGGACCAGGGGGTCGCGGGCGGCCTCGGCGAGCGCGGTCGCGGCGGCCATCCGCGCGACGGGCTCCTCCCGTACCGCGAGCGGGGCGACGAGCTCGCGGTAGCCGTGGATCCAGTCCCAGGAGCAGAGCACGCCGGCGGCGATGGAGGCCCGCACCCACACCTCGGGCCGGGGGTCGTCGCACAGCGCGCGCAGCCAGCGGGCCACCGGGCCGCGGACGTTGTGGTAGCCGTGCCAGATCTCGGAGAGGACCGCGGTGGCGAGCGCGCCGCCCTGGAAGCGGACGGCCCGCGCGGGCACCTTCGCCGGGCCGAGGTCGAGCTCGGTGTCCTCCAGGACGGAGCGGGCGAGGACCGGGCGGTGTTCGGCGTGGGTGCCGAACAGGCGCCGTCCGGCGGGCCGTTCGGGGTCGAGGGTGACGGCGAGCTCCCAGGCGAGGAGCTCGGCGGCCTCGGCCGCGATGCTGTAGGCGGAGCCGTTGAAGACGGCCACCGCGATCCGGAAGGCGGTCGCGTTCAGGACGGGGAGCGCCTCGGGCAGGGTGCCCGGCCGGTCGGCGCCCGCGAACCACTCGCGCGCCTGTGCCCGCACGAACGCGGCGCAGTCCTCCAGGAGTTGTTCGTCGGTGAGCTCCTCGCGCTGCCGGCGGGCCAGGTGGTCGGCGAGCCGGGCGGCCTCGCGCGGGCGCAGCTCCTCCAGGCCGAGGGCGGCGACCACGTCCGCGCGCTCCGCGAGGGCCCGGGCGGCGGCCGTCGCCTCCTCGGGCTCGCCGCGCAGCAGCAGCCGCAGGTGCCGGTGGAGCACCTCGTCGGCGGGCGGCGGGGCGCAGAACATGCCGTACCGTCCGCGCAGCAGCCGGTCGGCGAGGTCGCCGCTGCCGACCACCAGCACGCCGTAGCCGTCGACGCCGCCCAGCAGGTCGGCGAGCCGGTCGAGGTGGAGTTCGGAGAGGCGCACGGCGGGCCGCGGGGCGGGGTCGGTGCGCGCGCCCCGGGAGTGCCGTGCCTCGCTCTCGGTGCGGACCTCCTCGGCAAGGAGCTCGATGAGGTGCCCGGCGCCCGGCTGGAGGTTCTCGGCCGTGATCTCGTCGACGCCGTGCCGGGGGTCGAGCCGGAAGACCTGCCCCTTGGCGACCTCGGACAGCAGCGCCAGCGCGGTGGCCTTGCGCCCGCTGCCCGGCTCCCCGCACAGCACCAGGACACGGCTGCCGCGCAGCCGGTCCTTCATGCGCTGGTAGCCGGCGGTCTCGCAGTACACGTCGTCGAGGTGGTCGAGGGTGTCGCGGGGCACGGCGCCCTGGACGAAGTGGGTGCGGCCGCCGAGCCAGAAGTTGTAGAGGTCCCCCTCGTGGATGTGGGCGTCCCGGCCGACGGTGGTGTGCCGGTCGCCCGCCTCCCGGACGAGGGTGCGCAGCGCCGCGCGCGCGGTGCCCGCGCCGCCGGTCCCGGATCCGCCGAGGTACCCGCGGCCGGCCTGTTCGAAGGGGTTGGCCGCCTGTTCGGCGGGGGTGTCGGCGGACTTGTCCGCCCCCTTGTCGCCGCCCTTGCCGCTCCCGTCGCCCGCCCGGTCGCCCTTGTCGGAACGGTCTGAACGGTCTGAACGGTCGGAGCGGTCGGACCTGTCCTCGGAGCCGGCGGACCCGGCCGGGGAGTCCGCTCCCGCACCGCCGTGGTCGAGGTCGTCGTCGCTCACGCCGGTTCCCCCTTGCCGTCGTTGCGGAAGCCGGTGAACCCGCCGTGGATCGTGGCGCCCTCGACGACCTGCATGTCCCGGCCCGCCGTGTAGGTGCGGCCGCCGCCGCCCGCGTGTGCCGTGCGAGGCGGTGAGCCGTCCCCCCGCGACGGCCCACCGCCGGTCTGTGCGTCACCCTCCGGGCCCACCGGCGGCTCCGGGCGCCGGGGCACGTGGAACCAGGCGTCCTCGTCGGTCTCCTTGGCGACCACGGCGGCCCGCCGGTAGTGCGTCGGCTCCACGTAGCGGCCGCCCTCGACGACCACGTTGCGGTAGAGCCAGTCGGAGACCACGATCAGCAGGTCGACGTCCTGCGCGTCCGCCATGATCTGCTTGGCGGGGGCGCTGTCGCAGAGCCGGCAGGCGAGGTCCACGGCCCGGCCGACGAGCCCGCGCCCGTCGTCGAGGACCAGACCCGCGTTCATCCCGACCCGCATCCGCAGCGGCGTGCGCCGGCCCGTGTTGTGCTCGCGCAGGCTCTCGTAGAGCGTGTCGATCCAGCGGCCGACCATGAGGGCCGGCGGGACGTCCGGGCGCAGCGCGGCGAGGATGCCGTCGCCCCGGTCCTCCTGGTGGACGGTGCCCGGCTCGATGCCGACGGAGGCGTAGGCCTCGCCGAAGGCCTCGTACATGGCGGCCCTCGTCAGCCGCTTCTCGTCCATGCCGAGGCGTCCGGAGCCGACGACGTCCCCGAAGACGACGAGCCGGTGGATGGCTCCCGCGCTCGCTCCCGTACTGCTCACTCGGACTCCTCAAGACGTGGTTCCGCGGTGGTGAGTGGTGGTGACGTGACCAGCCTGGCGGCCGACGCGCGTGCGCGATGTAGCCGTTTACACAGCCGGCGGTGGTTTGTCGGACGATTCCGCGCCGGGGCGTGCGCGCCCCTGGGCGAGGAGGACGAGCACGGGCATGTCGACGACGACGACCGTGCGGTGGGCGGTCCGGACGACCCCCTGTTCGCGCAGCAGCCGCAGCGCCTTGGCGACGGCTTCCCGGGTGGCGCCGATGGCCGCCGCCAGGTCGTGCTGGGGCAGCGGGAGTTCGAGCACCGTGGCACCCGCGTCGGCGCGGCGGCCGGCCCGCTCGGCCAGTTCGACCAGACGGGCGGCGAGCCGCTGCAGGACGGTCTCGGAGGCGAGCGAGCGGCGCTCGACGTCGGCGCTGCGCAGCCGGGTGGCGAGCTGCCGCATGATGAGCGAGGTGGCGTGCGGCCGGGCGGCGAGGAAGCGCCGGAACCGGTCGCCGGAGATGGCCACGGCCTCGACCCGGCCGAGCGCGGTGACGGTGGCGGAGCGCGGCCCGCGGTCGACGGCGGCGAGGTCGCCGACGACCTCGCCCGCCCCGCGCAGGGCGAGGATCAGCCGGGCGCCGCGCTCGGTGCCGACGGAGACCACCGACCAGCCGGAGAGCAGGGCGAGGACGTACGCCGAGGTGTCCCGCTCCCGGATCATGACCTCGCCCGGCTCGTAGCCGCGCGGCGCGCCCTGCGCGAGCAGGTCACGGCGGTCGGACGCGGGGAGCGCGTGGAGGAAGGAGCGGTCCTGGCCGAAAAGACTCAACGCTCGTTCACACCCCCGCACGACTTGCGCTTTCGCGTGCTTGTTCCCACAACAAGGGGCAACCAGAGTCACAGTGCTGACGCTGCGTCACGCCGTGGGGTGAAGAACGCTAGAGGCTGGCCAAGAATCGCGTCAACGCGAGTGGGGGCGATCACGAGGGGCGCAAGGGAGCGCCGTTTTCGGCACCCTTGCGCCCCCTGTCACCACCGGACCGCGGACCGGCCGCGAGAGGCCCGCCGTACGGCGGCTCCCGAGGTCATGGCGGTGTGTACGGCGGGCTCGCGCCCGCGTGAACGGCTCGCCCACCGCCGGAGGAACGGCGCGATTCCGTTCGCATGTACGCCCCATGACCGATCACGCGTACGACGACCTTCGGACGCCTGGGGCCCGCCTTCGGGCGGGTCGGCCCTCCTCCCGGCCGCCCCGCCGTACGGCGCGGTCACAGCCGCGGGTCGACCGGCTCCGACTCCAGGGCGAGCACCGCGAAGACCGCCTCGTGCACCCGCCACAGCGGCTCGCCGTCGGCCAGCCGGTCGAGGGCCTCCAGGCCGAGCGCGTACTCCCGCAGCGCGAGGGACCGCTTGTGGCCGAGGAACCGCTCGCGCAGCCGCGCCAGGTTCTCCGGACGGGTGTACTCGGGGCCGTAGATGATCCGCAGGTACTCCCGGCCGCGCACCTTCACGCCCGGCTGCGCGAGCCGGCCGTCGGCGCCCCGGACCAGGGCCGCGAGCGGCTTGACGACCATGCCCTCGCCGCCCACCGCGGTCAGCTCCAGCCACCAGTCGACACCGGCCCGTACGGACGCCTCGTCGGCCGGGTCGACCACGAGCCGCCGGGTGACCTGGAGCAGCCCGGTCGGGTCGTGCTCCACCAGCCGGTCCAGCCAGGCCAGCTGCTCGTCGTGCGGGACCCCGGCCAGCGAGCGCCCGCGGGCCGCCAGCACCTGGAACGGGGCGAAGCGCACGCCCTCCAGGCCCTCGGTCGGCCAGCAGTAGCGCCGGTACGCCTCGGTGAAGGCCGCCGCGTCCACCGCCCGCTCCTGCTGCCGGGCGAGCAGCCCGTCGAGGCCGGACACCCCGCGCGCGACCGCCTGTTCGAGCGCCCCCACCGCTCCCGGGAAGACCGCCCGGGAGGCGGCGCCGACCGCCGCGTACTGGGCGCGCAGCAGCCCCGCCGACTTCAGCGACCACGGCATCAGCTCGCCGTCGAGCAGCAGCCAGTCCGTGTCGAGCTCGTCCCAGAGCCCGGCGGCGCCGATCGCCGCCCGCAGCCGGGCCAGGACCAGCTCGGTGGTCTCCCCGTCGTCGAAGAACGGGCGCCCGGTGCGGGTGTGCAGGGCGCCGGTCGGCCCGTCCACGCCGAACCGCTCCCGGGCCGCCCCGGCGTCCCGGCAGACCAGCGCGACGGCCCGCGAGCCCATGTGCTTCTCCTCGCACACGACCTTCCCGACCCCGTCGGACGCGTACTGCGCGAAGGCCTCGGCCGGGTGCTCCAGGAAGCCCTCCTCCCGGGAGGTCGCGGTCGGCGCCATCGTCGGCGGCAGGTAGGCGAGCAGCCGCGGGTCGACCGCGAACCGGCTCATCACCTCCAGCGCGGCCGCCGCGTTCTCCTCGCGGACCGCGACGTTGCCCATCTGCCGGGTCTCGACGATCCGGCGCCCGTGCACGTCGGCCAGGTCGAGCGGCCGCCCCTGGTGGCCGCCCGGCGCCTCGGTCGCGAGCGGCCGGGCCGGCTCGTACCAGACCCGCTCGGCCGGCACGTCGACGAGCTCGCGCTCGGGCCAGCGCAACGCGGTCATCCGCCCGCCGAAGACGGCACCGGTGTCGAGGCAGAGGGTGTTGTTGATCCACGAGGTGGTCGGCACGGGCGTGTGCCCGTAGACGACGGTCGCCCGGCCCCGGTACTCCTCCGCCCAGGGGTAGCGCACCGGCAGCCCGAACTCGTCGGTCTCCCCGGTGGTGTCCCCGTACAGGGCGTGCGAGCGGACCCGGCCCGAGGTGCGGCCGTGGTACTTCTCCGGCAGACCCGCGTGACAGACCACCAGCCGGCCCTCGTCGAGGACGTAGTGGCTGACCAGCCCCTCGATGAACTCCGCCACCTCGGCGCGGAACGCCTCCGGCTCGCGCCCCAGCTGCTCGATCGTCTCGGCCAGGCCGTGCGTCTCCTGCACCTTGCGGCCGCGCAGCCAGCGTCCCAGCTTGTTCTCGTGGTTGCCGGGCACGCACAGCGCGTCCCCGGCGGCGACCATGCCCATGACCCGGCGCAGCACGCCCGGGCTGTCCGGGCCGCGGTCCACCAGGTCGCCGACGAAGACGGCGGTGCGCCCCTCGGGGTGGTGCCCGTCCACGTAGCCGAGCTCGCCGAGCAGGGTCTCCAGCTCGGAGCGGCAGCCGTGGACGTCCCCGATGACGTCGAAGGGCCCGGTGAGGTGGCGCAGGTCGTTGAACCGCTTCTCCAGGACGACCTCGGCCGCCTCCACCTCCTCCTCGCTGCGCAGCACGTGCACCTTGCGGAAGCCCTCGCGCTCCAGGCCGCGCAGCGAACGGCGCAGCTCGCGGCGGTGCCGCTGGATGACGTGGCGGGGCAGCCCGGCCCGGTCGGGGCGGGCCGCGTTGCGCGCGGCGCACACCTCCTCGGGCAGGTCGAGGACGATCGCGATGGGCAGCACGTCGTGCTCCCGGGCCAGCTCGACCAGCCGGCGGCGGGACTCGCGCTGCACGCTGGTGGCGTCCACCACGGTCAGCCGGCCCGCCGCGAGCCGCTTGCCGGCGATGTAGTGGAGGACGTCGAAGGCGTCCTTGCTGGCGCTCTGGTCGTTCTCGTCGTCGGCGACCAGCCCGCGGCAGAAGTCGGAGGAGACGATCTCGGTCGGCTTGAAGTGGCGCCGGGCGAAGGTCGACTTGCCGGAGCCGGTGGCACCGATGAGGACGACGAGGGACAGATCGGTGACGGGGAGCGTACGGCTCATGCGCCGGCCTCCTTCGAGGTCTCGTCGGTACGGGCGGTGCCGTCGGTAGGGGTGGTGCCGTCGACACGTGGGGTCTCTTCGGTACGACTGGTCACGTCGACTCGGCTGGTCTCGTCGGCACGGGTGCTCTCTTCGGCACGGGTGCTCTCTTCGGCACGGGTGAAGACGGCCATCTGGGTGGGCGGGCCGACCT
This sequence comes from Streptomyces showdoensis, assembly GCF_039535475.1. Classification (NCBI taxonomy): domain Bacteria; kingdom Bacillati; phylum Actinomycetota; class Actinomycetes; order Kitasatosporales; family Streptomycetaceae; genus Streptomyces; species Streptomyces showdoensis. Next base: position 222,900 of record NZ_BAAAXG010000028.1, read on the forward strand.
CCGGGTCGTCGGGTCCGACCGGGGCGAACCCGACCTCGTACCCGTACGAGCCGGCGACGCCCGCCGCCCAGCCCCGGAACTCCTCCCGGGTCCACTCGAAGCGGTGGTCGCCGTGCCGCACGTGCCCGGCGGGCAGCGACTCCCAGCGCACGTTGTACTCGACGTTCGGCGTCGTCACGATCACCGTGCGGGGCCGGGCGGAGCCGAACACTGCGTACTCCAGCGCGGGCAGCCGCGGCAGGTCCAGGTGCTCGACGACCTCGCTCAGGACGGCCGCGTCGTAGCCGGTCAGTCGCTTGTCGGTGTACGTGAGCGAGCCCTGGAGCAGGGTCACCCGGGCGGCCTGCCGCTCGCCCATCCGGTCCAGCCGGAGCCGGCGCGCGGCGACGGACAGGGCGCGGGCGGACACGTCCACGCCGACGATGTCGGTGAACCGCACGTCCTTGAGCAGCGCCTGCACCAACTGGCCCTGTCCGCAGCCGAGATCGAGCACCCGGGCCGCGTCGGCGGCGCGCAGGGCGCCGAGGATCGCCTCGCGGCGGCGCTCGGCGAGCGGCACCGGCCGCTCCTCGGTGTCGGTGGTCTCGTCGACGGCGTTGTCGACGTCCTCGACCTCCAGCCCGTCCGCCTCCGCGAGCCGCACCAGCTCCAGGCGCTCGGTCGCCTCCCGGGTCAGACCCCGGCGGCGGGCCAGGTAACGGCTGGTGATCAGGCTCTGCTCGGGGTGGCCGGCGAGCCAGCCGTCCCCGGCGCGCAGCAGCTTGTCGACCTCGTCGGGGGCGACCCAGTAGTGCTTGGCGTCGTCGAGCACGGGCAGCAGGACGTAGAGCTGGTTGAGCGCGTCGGCGAGCCGCAGCTCGCCCTCCAGGACGAGCCGCACGTAGCGCGAGTCGCCCCAGGCGGGGAACTCGGGGTCCAGCGCGACCGGTTCCGCCGTCACCGAGGTCCAGCCCAGCGGGCCGAACAGGCGCGTGACCAGCGCGGCGCCGCCTCGGGCCGGAAGCGCCGGGATCTCGATCCGCAGCGGCAGCGGCGCGGCGGCCCGCTCGGGCAGGGCCGCGCAGGAGCCGTGCAGGGCGCTCTTGAAGACCTTGGCGAGCGCGACGGCGAGCAGCGAGGAGGCGGCGTAGGGCCGGTCGTTCACGTACTGGGCCAGCGCGGAGTCGGGTGCGCCGCCCCGCCCCTTCCCCCTGCCCCGCCGCACGAGCGCCACGGGGTCCACCTCGAGGAGGAGCGCCGCCGTGCACCGCTCGGCGCTCGCCTCGGGGTAGAGGACGTGGGCGGTGCCGTGCGAGGTGGAGAACGCCTGCGCCTTCTCGGGATGCTTGTGCAGCAGGAAGCCGAGATCGGTCGCGGGGCGTTCGGGGGTACCGGTCGTACTGATCGTCAGGAACACCCGTCCGAGTATGACCACCCGCCCCGCCACCGACCAGGCATTTTCTCCGCGCGGCACCCTGCCCTGACTCCTGCGCGGGGCCCCTGGTCCGCGGCTCTGCCCCGGGGCCCCGGACCGGAGCCCCGCCCCGGGGTCCCGGTCCGCCGGACGGGCCCTACCCCTCCAGCGTGGCGGCCAGCTCGGCGATCAGGTCGGGGCCGACCCGGCAGCAGCCGCCGATCAGGCGGGCGCCGTCCGCGCGCCAGCGGGAGGTGGTGTCCGGCGCGAAGGTGGCACCGCCCTGCCAGTCGCGGGCCCGCGCGTCCCACTCCTCGCCGCTGTTGGGGTAGACGACGACGGGCTTGCCGGTCACCTCGGCGGCGAGCTCCACGGCGGGCCCGGCGTCGCGCGGGTCGCAGCAGTTCACGCCGACCGCGACGACCTGGTCGACCCCGGCGGCCAGACCGAAGGCGTCCTCCAGCCGCTGGCCGGCCCGGGTGCGCGGCCCGTCGATCGTGTACGAGAGCCAGACCGGCACCCCGCACCCCTCGACCGCCCGCAGCAGCCCCTCCGCCTCGTCGGCGTCCGGCACCGTCTCCAAGGCCAGGACATCGGGCCCGGCCTCGGCGAGGGCCTCGACCCGGGGCCGGTGGAACCGTTCGAGCTCGCCCACCGAGAGCCCGTACCGGCCGCGGTACTCGCTGCCGTCCGCGAGCATCGCCCCGTACGGGCCGACGGACGCCGCGACCCAGACCTCCCGGTCCGTCCCGCCGCCGGCCGCCCGGGCCAGCTCCACGCTGCGCGCGAGCAGCCGCGCCGCCTCGGCGCGCCCGGTCCCGCGCCGGGCGAAGCCCTCGAAGGTGGCCTGGTAGCTGGAGGTGATCAGCACCTGGGCCCCGGCCCGGACGTACGCCGCGTGGGCCGCCTCGATCTGCTCGGGCCCGTCGGCGAGCAGCCGGGCGGACCAGAGCGCGTCGGACAGGTCGCAGCCCTGCGCCTGGAGCTGGTTGGACAGCCCGCCGTCGAGCACGAGCACCTGCTCGTCGAGGGCGGCGGCGAGCGTACGGACGGGTTTCATCGGGTCACCCCAGCTGCGTCTGGACCTGTGCGGAGATCAGCTCCAGGTGGTCCGGATCGTCCAGGTCGAGCACCTGGAGGTAGATCCGGGTGGAGCCGAGTGCACCGTACCTGCCGATCTTGTCGACGACCTCGGCGGGCGAGCCCGCCAGCCCGTTGGCCTTGAGCTCGGCGACGTCCCGGCCGATGGCGGCGGCCCGCCGGGCGACCTCGGCGTCGTCCTTGCCGACGCAGACCACGAGCGCGTTGGAGTACACCAGCGCGTCGGCCGGCCGGCCGGCCTCCGCCACCGCGTCCCGCACCCGGCGGAACTGCCGCTCCGTCTCCTCCGGCGAGGCGAAGGGGATGTTGAACTCGTCGGCGAACCGGGCGGCGAGGCGAGGCGTGCGCCGCGCCCCGTGCCCGCCGACGATGACCGGGACGCGCGCCTGCGCCGGCTTGGGCAGTGCCGGCGAGTCGGTGAGCCGGTAGTGCTCCCCCTCGTACGAGAAGGTCGTGCCCGGCTCGGTGCCCCAGAGCCCGGTGACGATCTCCAGCTGTTCCTCCAGGCGACCGAACCTCTCCTTCGGGAAGGGGATGCCGTACGCCCGGTGCTCCTCCTCGAACCAGCCCGCGCCCAGCCCGAGTTCGATCCGCCCGCCGGACATCCGGTCGACCTGCGCCACCTGGATGGCCAGGACGCCGGGGAGCCGGAAGGTGCCGGCGGTCATCAGGGTGCCGAGCCGGATCCGCTCGGTCTCCCGGGCGAGCCCGGCCAGGGTGATCCACGCGTCCGTCGGCCCGGGCAGCCCGTCGCCCGCTCCCATCCGGAGGTAGTGGTCCGAGCGGAAGAAGGCGTCGAACCCGAGCTCTTCGGTGGCCCTGGCGACCTTGAGCAGGGTGTCGTAGTCGGCCCCTTGCTGGGGCTCCGTGAAGATTCGAAGATCCATACCTCCATCCTGCACCGTGGGGGTGCGTCAACCTCTTCGTCAGCGGACGATCATCACCGGCCCGGTCGGGTGAATATCCGCCCCCTGGGCGGGCGGCGTCCGGCCGGGCCAGTGACCGGGGCCCGGGACCCGTCGTTGGCTCGGGCGGAGCCGGACCGCCCGGCCCGCGCGCCGGCGGCCGCTGCCGGTGCGACGCACCCTTTCGTGGCCCTTCCCGCAGCGGAGGGGCCTGGGCCAGGAGGCCGCCATGTCCCAGGAAGCCGCGCCGGAGCGGGCCGTTCCCGAGCAGCCCGCACCCCAGGTGTCACCGGCGCCGCCGGGGCGGCAGTCCGCCCTCACGGAGCAGCCCGCGCCGCCCGTGCAGTCCGTGCAGTCCGCGTTTTCCGCACCCTCCGCGGCCTCTGCCCCCTCCGCGTCCGCGTCCTCCGTGCCCTCCGTGCCCGAGCAGCAGGGCGGCGCCCCGAAGGGCCTGCTCCAGCAGATGGAGGAGCTGATGGCGGCACTGACCGCCGACCTGTCGCAGCTCGACGCCGACATCCAGTCCTCCGCCGACCGCCAGGCGGGCACCGCCGACCACCCCGGCGACGCCCGCGGCGGCACGCTCGCCTGATCCCCTCGCCCGGCCCTCTCGTCTGGACCCGCGACCGGGGAGTCCTCACCGCGGCCCCGGTCTCGGACCGGCCCGCCCCCGCGCCGGGTCGGGCGGCCGGCCGCGCTCCCGCACCGTGAGCCGGCGCAGCATCCCGCGCACCCGGTCACCCGCCTCGTCGGCCGCGTCGATCGCCTCGATGCACTGCCAGTAGAGACCCTCCTCGTCCGTCGCGCAGGCCACCCCGACCAGGGCGATGCCCACCTCGCCGAGAAGTGCGCCGAGCGCGGTCAACGCGCCCCGCTCGTCCGCCACTTCGGTGAGCTGTGCGGCCCTCGGAGCCCCGCCGCGCAGCGTCGGGTGGTCCGTCGGACCGGGTCCGACGCCGATCTCGCTCAGCCCCCGCGCCTCGCTCCGCAGCTCCAGCGGTCCGCACAGCACGAGATGACTCCCTATCGCCTGGGCGAGGACCTGTGCCTGCCAGGCCTCCGCCACGATGTCCAGCGCCGTGCGGCTCTCGGCCAGCGCTTGCCGGCCGGTCGCGACGAGTCGTTCCGCTTCCATCAACGCCGCCCCCGTTCTTATGACTTACTGCCCACTCATTCCATTACCCAGCGTGAGGCTGCCTGAGCCCAAACGCCAGGGGAATTCGGAAATCTGTGGACAGGAGGCCCGACGGGGAAAACTCGATCACTCCGAAGAGTGACGATGAGTGTCGTTCTCGCCCCGGACCGGGAAGCGGAGCTCGTTCCGGTCGATCTTCGCCGCGAGCGCGGCGAGCGGATCGACGCCGAGCACCGTGCAGAACTGGAGGAGATAGGCGAGGACGTCCGCCACCTCGTCGCCGACCCGGTGCGCGGTGTCCGGGTCCTCCATCACCCGCTCCGCCTGTTCGGGCGTCAACCACTGGAAGATCTCCAGGAGTTCGGACGCCTCGACGCTCAGCGCCGCCGCGAGGTTCTTGGGGGTGTGGTACGGCTGCCACTGCCGGGCGGCCGCGAAGTCGGCGAGGCGGCGCTGCAGGCCGGGCACATCAGGTTCGGTCACGCCCCAGGTCTACCACCGTCACCCCCGGCGCCCATCCGGCACCCGTCGGGTCACCCCGGTCCTCCCCCACCGTCCCGACGAGCCGCAGATGCCCGTTCGCGCAGATCGAGGCGGCCAGCGCGAGCAGTTCGCGCAGTTGCCGCGCGTCCAGTCCACGGTCGAGGCCGTCGGCGAGGACGGTGAGCGCCCGCATGGCCTCGGGGACCTCCGCGAGGGGGTCCACCGCGAGTACGCCGGGCCCGGTGAGCAGGACCAGCGCGAGGGCGAGGTAGCGCAGTTCGCCCTCGCCGAGCCGGCCCAGCGGGGTCGCGGCCCGCGCGCCCCGTTCCAGCACGGCCTGCACCGTGCCCTCCGTCGGCTCGCGCAGCCCGAGGGCCGTGACCGGCCCCTGGCAGCCGGCCCCCGCCATCGCCGCGAGCCGGGCGTGGCGGCGCGGGCACTCGGTGGCGGTGCGGTGCAGCACCTCGGCGAGGTTGCGGCAGTCCCGCCGCAGCCGGCCCTCGCCGACCGGGACGGGGGCGCGCATCCCCGCGGGCCGAGGGTCGCAGGCGAAGACCGAGCGCAGCCCGACCACCGCCTGCTCCGCCGCGGCCAGCACCTCGAGCTGCCCCTTGGTCTTGCCCGCGACGCGAAGCGGCAGCAGGGCGGTGCCGAGCAGGTCGTCGGGGAGGGGCGCCCGGGTGACGGGCGTGCTGCCGGCGGTGTGCCACTCGGCCTGCACCGTGCTGCGGCCCGGGTCGCGCAGGGCGGTGGTCAGCAGGGTGCGGCCCCGCGAGCTGAGCCGTTCGCCGACGATCCGCAACCGGGGCTCGGCCTGGACGGCGACGTCGAGGTGGACGGGGCCCGCCGGCCCCTCGACGGTGCAGCCGATCCGGAACCCACGCCGCCCCTGGGCGTCGGGCCGCGCCCGCTCGGGCACCAGGTCGGCCGCGTCGGGCAGCACCTCGGCGAGCCCGGCCCCCGCACCGAGCCCCGCCAGCACCTCGTACGCGCGCAGCGCGCTGGACTTCCCGCTGCCGCTCGGCCCCCGCAGCAGGGTCACGGGCCCGAGCGGAAGGACGGTGGCCCGGTGCACCGCGAAGGCGGACAGCCGCAGCTCGGTGACGACCGGCCGGTGCCGCGCCCGGTCGCCGCCGCCGGGGGCGGGGGCGGGGGCGTGTCCGTCCGGGGCGGGGGCCTGCGGGGGCAGGGTTGCCGCGCCTCCGCGCGTCCGGGCGCGCCCCTGGGCCGGGACGCTCCGCTCGGCGCCCCCCTGCGCCGGGACGGAACCGCTCCGGTCGCGCGCGGGGGCGCTCCCGTCTCGGACGGAGCGGCCCCCGTCGCGGACGGGGCCGTGCGGGCGGTCTGACGTGCGGTCGGGGGCGGAGCCGCCGGTGGTGGTCATGATCGGACCGTACGCAGCGCTCCGCGTGACGAACCGTTACGGCTGAAGCACCTTCCTACGAACGGGGGACCGCGACCCCGCCTCCGGCACCGTCCGCGTACTCCGACGCCCCCTCCTCGGCGCCCTCGACCTCCGTGCCGGCGGGCGCGAGCAGGAAGACGTTGCGGTCGACGCGGTGCATGCCGCTGCCGAGGCCGAAGACGACGCCGCTGCTGAAGTCGAGGATGCGCTTGGCGACCTCGGTGTCGGCGCTCGTCAGGTCGAGGAGGACCGGGATCTGGGCGATGAGGTACTCGGCGACCTCGCGGGCGTCGGCGAAGACCTGGACCCGCAGCACGACCATGCGGCGCTGCTCGGCCGCTCCGTACTGCTCGGGGATGGTGTGGTGGTCGACCCTGGACGGCCATTCGTCACGGCCGCGCAGGGGCACGACCTGCGCCAGGCCCTCCCACTGCTCGTCGGTGACGTCGTACCTCTCGTACCTACTCATGCACCCATCCTCCCGTTACTCACCCGTTCGGCCCAACAGCGACACGAGCGGACTCGGCTCGCCTCACCCGGGCAGCCCCCACAAGATCACCCCTGGGCGCGCCGTGTCATCTCGGACGGACCGGGGACCCGCTTCACGCCACCGCCGCACGGCTTCTCGCCGATCTTGCCGCCGGGACCGGCGGTACGTGTCGATCCGTCACTATCTCGACGGGATCGGTTGGTTGCCAGGGCCGGGCGTCCCGGGGTATGAGAGCTCCCACGAGAAAAAAATTCTCCAGAGACTGTTATTTTCCGTGACCGAGCGACTCCGGAGGGGCATCGTGCCGAAGCAGGAGAGAGCGGTGAGGACGCAGGAACGCTTCCTGGACGCGTCGGCCGAGGAATTCGCCCGGCACGGCTACGCGGGGGCCAACCTGCAGCGCATATCCGCCCAGGCCGGGATGACCAAGGGCGCGCTGTACGGGCACTTCCCGTCGAAGGACGCCCTCGCCGCCGTGTTCACCTCCGCCTTCGACGCCGGGTGGCGCGAGCTGTTCCGGAAGGTCGGCGACGCCGATCCGCCCCTCGCGATCCTGCACCGCGTCACGGTCGGCTTCGTCCACCGGATGCACACGGACCTCCGCTTCCGCGCCGGGCTGCGGCTCGTGTACGAGGAGGCCTCCGCACGGGACACGGCCCCGCAGGCCGTGGCGGACCTGTCGGCCGAACTGACCCGGCTCGTCGCCGCCGCCCAGGACCGGGCGGAGCTGGCCGCGACCCACAGCCCCGAGGTCCTCGGCTCGACGTTCCTCTCGCTGATGCTCGGCATGTGTTACACCGCGCCGACGGACGCCTCCCCGGCCCACAGCACCCGCCAGGTCTGTCAGATCTGGCAACTTTTGGAGGCCGGCGAGACCGCGGCCTGAGGCCCGAGAGGTCGGGGGCGGAGGCGCCCACCGGCGATTTCGGGCCGGATCCCGGTCACCGGACGGCGCCCCGGCGGTCGGGGGCGGCAGCGGGCGGGGTTCCCCACGGGGTGGGGAGCCGCGAGGGCGGGGGCGGGGCTGGACTCGCCGCTCCCGATCGCCCCTCCCGGGAGGCGTCCCCCGATGTGGGAGCGGACCCGCCGGGCCCAACCCGCCGCGGACGGCGCGCCCTTCGGTTTTCGGCCACCCTCCCGTACGATTCCTTCCCGGCGGTACGAAACGGGGATCAGCGGCCGCGGAAATGGGACGGGCATGGCAGCCAACTCGGGCGACATCTTCGGCGTTTCGGCTCCCGCCGCCACCAAGGAGCTGAAGCAGGAGCGGGCGGTACGGACACGGGAGCGGGTGCTCGCCTCGGCCGCCACCGCCTTCGCCGCCAAGGGGTACCCCGCGGTCACCATCCTGGACGTGGCGCAGTCCGCGGGCATGACCAAGGGCGCGGTGTACTTCCACTACGAGAACAAGGACGCCCTCGCCGTCGCGGTGACGGAGCTCTTCAACCGGCGGATCGGCGAGATCGCCCGCGCGGTCGAGGAACTGGGGCTCCCGCCGGTGAGCGCCGTCGCCGAGCTGCTCATCCGCACGGCCGTGGCCTTCCGCGACGAGACCGCACTCCAGGCCGGGGCCCGGCTGCAGTTGGAGCGGCAGCTGATCGGCGCCCAGATCCCGCTGCCCTACGAGGGCTACACCGACCTCATCACCTCCTGGCTCGCCAAGGAGGTCCCGGCCCGGCCGACGGGAGCGGCGCCTCCGGGCGGGGACGGCCCCGCCGCGGACCCGGGCGGTCCGGGACGCGCCGACGACGCGACCGCGGCGCTCGCCTCCCCCACCACGCTCGCCACGGTCCTCGTCTCCGCCTTCTTCGGGGCGCAGCACATCTCGTGGGTCCTCAACAACCGTGCCGACCTCCCGGAACGCACGATCGCGGTGGTGCGGGCGATCATCCCGTGCGCCGAGGAGGACATCGAACTCTGCCCGTCCGCACCGCGCGGCTGACCCGCCGCGTCACGCCCCGCCCACGGGGTCCGGCGGCCAGTCGAGCGCCTCGCGGACCCGGCGCACGGCGTCGGGCGCGGTGAGCCGTACGCCCTCCTCGAACCCCGCCGCGTACCCGGCCGCGCCCAGCGCCGCCCCGGCCGCGCCCGCGATCCGGTCCACGTCGCCCCGCTCGGCGGGCGGCAGCGGGGCCCCCACGCCCCGGCGCGCCGCGTCCGCCGCGCCGAGCAGCAGCGCGGCGGACCCGGCCCCGGCCGCGCCCCCGGCCAGGAGCGCCGCGCCCGCGAGGCCCTCCAGCGAGAGCGCGAGGGCGCGGGGCTCGTCGAGCGAGCGGGCGACGGCCCAGCCGCGCAGGTGGTGGGCGGTGGCCCCGGGTGCGTCACCCCGGAGTTCGGCGAGGAAGCCCAACTCCGCGAGCAGCAGGTGGTCGCCCGCCGCCGAGGACACCTCGGCGTAGCCGTCCCGGATCCGCAGCAGGTGCGCCTCGGCGGCGTCCAGGTCACCGGAGCGGCGGGCACCGAGCGCGAGGCCCATCTCGGAGTGGATCTCGCCGTACTTGTAGCCCTGTTCGGCGGCGATGCGACGGGCCTGTTCGTGCAGGTCGCGGCCCCGTTCCCAGTCGTGGGCCAGCAGGGCGAGCCGGCCGAGTCCCGACAGGCGGGCCGACACCTCGGCTTCGAGGCCCAATGCGCGGGCGAGGGCGAGCCCTTCGTGCTGGCGGCGGGCGGCGTCGGCGTAGTCGCCCTTGATCTCGGCGAGCGCGGCGAGCGGCGAGACGGTCTGCAACTCCCCCCAGCGGTCGCCGAGTTCGCGGAAGAGCGCCGCGCTGCGCAGACCGTCCCGGCCGAGCCCGGCGAGGTCGCCGCCGGCCATGGCGAGGGTCGCGCGCAGACCGAGCGCGGCGGCGGTGCCCCACTGTTCGTCCGAGGACCCGAAGAGGGCCAGGGCCCGGGTGTTCAGCGCCTCGCTCCCGACGGGGTCGCCCACGCTGAACAGGCCGTACGCGCAGAGCCACAGGGCCCGGGCCCGGCGCACGGGGTCGGGCACGCCGTCGGCGGTCGCGACGGTGCCGTCGAGCGCGCACGCCTCGGCGTGGTCGCCGGTGAGCAGCGCGAAGGCTCCGTGGAGGAGGGCGAGCTCGGGGTCCGCGTCACCGGGGCTCGCGCCGAGCGCGGCGGCCAGACTGCGCCGCCCCTCGGCGAGGCGCCCGCGCAGCAGCCACCACCAGGCCAGCGCCGTGGCGAGGCGGACGGCCTCGCCGGGGCCGCGGCCGGCGATCCGGTCGGCGGACAGTCCGACGGCCCGGTGGGTGGCCAGGCCGTCGGCCACCCCGCCGGCCTGGTCGGTGGCGTGGCCGGCGGGGTGGCCGGCGGCGTGCCCCGGCCCCTCGGGGGCGGCCCGGTCGACCGACGCCCCCCGCGCCCCGCGCCGCACCGCCTCGTCCAGGGCCGCCCGCAGGTTGCCCGCCTCCGCGTCCAGGCGGGTGAGCCAGGTGCGCTGGCCCGGACCGCGGAGCTGGGGTTCGGCCCGTTCGGCCAGGGCGAGGTAGTGGCGCAGGTGGCGGTCGCGCACGGCGGCGAGGTCCGCCATCTCGTGCAACCGCTCGGTCGCGTAGGCCGCCACCGACTCCAGGAGGCGGTAGCGGCGCCCGGTCGGCCCGTCCACGACGACCACCAGGGAGCGGTCGACCAGGCGCGTCACCAGGTCGAGCACCTCGTCGCAGGTCACCCCGTCGCCCGCGCAGGTCGCCTCCGCCGCCGCCAGGTCGCAGCCGTCGCTGTGCACCGCGAGGCGGCGCAGCACGATGCGCTCCGGGGCGCTCAGCAGCTCCCAGCTCCAGTCGATGACGGCCCGCAGCGTCTGCTGGCGGGCGGGCGCGCCGCGCTGCCGGGAGTTCAGCACGCGGAAGCGGTCGCCGAGCCGGGCGGCCAACTCCCGCACCCCCAGGGCGCGTACCCGGGTCGCCGCGAGTTCGAGGGCCAGCGGGATGCCGTCCAGGCGGCGGCAGATCTCGGCGACGGCCGCGCGGTCGGCCGGGTCGACCTCGGCCGGGTCGCGCGGGAAGGCGGGGTCGCGGTCGGACGCCCGCTCGCTGAACAGGCGCACCGCGTCGTCCGTGCCCAGCGGCTCCACCGGGAACACCGCCTCCCCCGCCAGCCCCAGCGGCTCCTGACTGGTGGCGAGGACCCGCAGGCCGGGCGCCGTCCGCAGCAGCAGCTCGGCGAGTTCCACCGCCGCGTCCACCACGTGCTCGCAGTTGTCCAGGACCAGCAGGCTGCGGCGGTCCCGCAGCGCCGCCGCGAGCCGGTGCGCGGGCGAGGGCGCGCCCGCCGCGCCCGCGCCCGTCCCGGGCAGCGCCGCCGGAGCGTCGTCGCGGATGCCGAGGGTGGCGGCGACCACCTGCGCGAGGTCCGCGGCGGTGCCGCCGCGCACGCCGGCGAACTCCACGAGCCAGACTCCGTCCGGGAGTTCGCCCCGCTCCGCGCGTCCCGCCTCCTGTGCCGCCGCTGCCACGGCGAGCCGCGTCTTGCCGACGCCGCCGGCCCCGGTCAGCGTCACCAGGCGGGTGCCGCGCAGCAGCCGGGTCACCTGGGTGACGGCTTCCTCGCGGCCGACGAGGTGGGTCAGGGGGACGGGGAGGTTGGAGGGGGCACCGGGGCCGCCACCCGTTCCCGTGCCGGTTCCGGGGCCGCCTCCGCTCCCGGCACGGACGCCGCCTTCGCCCGCGCCCTCGCCCGCGCCGTCGGCTCCGACCGCGCTCCCTGCCCCCGCTCCGGGCACGGTGGTCGATACGGGCCCCCCGCCGGTCCCGCCGGCCACGGAGCCGGGCGCCCCGAGCTCCCGAGCCCCGAAGTCCGGTGCGCCGAGGTCCCGCACCCCCGGATCCCGCTCCCCCAGGTCCGGCACCCCGAGGTCCGGCACCCCGGCGGTCGACGGGCCGGAGGGCGACGCGTCCGGACCGGACTGCCCGGGGGCCCCGAGCCGCGGGTCCTGGCGGAGCACGGCCTGGTGGAGGGCGGTGAGGGCGGGGCCCGGGTCGACGCCGAGCTCCTCGGCCAGGCGGGTGCGCAGGTCCGTGTACGTGGCCAGGGCGTCGCTCTGGCGGCCGGCGAGGTACAGGGCCCGCATCTGGACCGCGCGGAGGCGCTCCCGGAGCGGGTGCAGGTCGACGAGGGCGGCGAGTTCGCCGGCGAGGAGCACGTGGTCGCCCGCGAGGAGGCGGGCCTCGGCCTGCTCCTCCAGCACGGAGAGGCGCTGCTCGGCGAGCCGCTGGGCGGCCGCCCGGACGAACTCCTCGTCGGCGAAGTCGGCGTACGCGGGCCCCCGCCACAGGTCGAGGGCGTCGGTCAGGAGCGCGGCCCGCCCGCGCGGGTCGCGTACGGTGCGGGCCTCGGCGACCAGGGCGCGGAAGCGGTCCGCGTCCACCTCCTGGGCCGCCCGGTCGAGCCGGAGCCGGTATCCGGGGGCCTGGTGGACCACGCGGTCGCGGCCGATCGCCCGGCGGAGCTGGGAGACCTTGGCCTGGAGGGCGCCCGTGGGCTTGCCGGGCGGTTCGTCGCCCCACAGGTCCTGCACGAGGCGGTCGACGGAGACGGCGTCCCCGTCGTGGGCGAGCAGGTCGGCGAGCAGCGCCCGCACCTTGACCTCGGGGACCGTGACCGCCGCTCCCTCGTCGTCCCACACCACGAGCGGTCCCAGTACCCCAAAGCGCATGTCGGCCACCGTACCCCGCGAGCACCGCGCGCCTCCGCCCGCGCGCTCCCCCGCGCACTCCCCCGCGCGCTCCCGTCAGCCGACCGTCAGCGCATCCGAAGCGTCCCCGAAGCGGCCGGGCGCACAGTCGGGGAAACGACTCGCCGGGCGGCGGAAAGGAGCGACGGCCATGACCAGGTACGCGGGCAGGAGGGCCGTCGTCGTCGGCCAGGACACCGGCATCGGCCTGGCCATCGCCAAGCGGCTCGTGGAGGGCGGCGCGCGCGTGCTGCTGACCGCCCGTACCGCTGCCGACGGCGCCCACGCCCGGACCGAACTGGGCTCCGCCGCCCATGTCGTCGAGAGCCCCGACGGCTCCTTCGGCGCGGGCCCTGAGGACATGGGAGGACCGGAGGGCCCGGACCTCCTCTTCGCCGACGCCGTCGCCACCGCCCGCCCGCTCCTCCCGCTGCTGCGGGACGGCGGCGCCGTGGTGCTCACCGCGCCCGCCCCGTCCCCGGCCGCCGTACGGGAGCTCGCCGCCGAGCTGGCGCCCCGGGGCATCCGGGTCAACGCGGTGGCCCCGGGCTGTATCGAGGCGGCGCCGGCCGTCGCCTCTCCACTGCCGCCGCTCGGCCGTCTCGGCTCCGCGGAGGAGGTCGCCCGGGCGGCGCTCTTCCTCGCCACGGACGCGACCTTCACGACCGGCGCCCAACTGCCCGTGGACGGGGGCCTCGGCCCCGCGTAGGCCCCCCGAGGCCGCCCGGAGGCCGCGCGGAATCCGTCAAGTCCCCAGGTCCCCACGGTGCGACGCCGCTCCCGCGCGGGATCCGCCCGGCCGCCGCACCGAGGCGCCACCGCGCGGAACCGTCGCGTGGACCACCGCGCGGAACCGTCGTCGTACCGCCGCCTCACCGAGGCACCGGACCCGGCGCACCCGTCAGCTCCCGTCCCGGTTCCCGTCCCCGTCCCCGTCCCCTTCCCCGTCCCCGATCCCGATCCCGATCCCACCCCCTCCCTTCACCGGAGCACACCAGATGAGCACCTCACCCGACACCACCGCCGCTCCCGCCTCGCCACCGACGGCGGCGGGCGAGGGCGGCGAGCCGCAGAAGCTGCCGCTGTTCGCCCTGCTCGCCCTGGCGACCGCCGTCTTCATCACCAGCCTGACCGAGACCCTGCCCGCCGGTCTGCTGCCCGCGATGAGCAAGGACCTGGCCGTCAGCGAGTCGGCGACCGGCCAGACGGTCACCATCTACGCGCTCGGCACCGCCCTGACCGCGATCCCGCTCACCGCCGCCACCGCCCGCTGGCGGCGCAAGCGGCTGCTGCTCACCGCGATGGCCGGCTTCGCCGTGGCCAACACGGTCACCGCCGTGTCGTCCGTGTACGAGGTGACGATGGTCGCCCGGTTCGTCGCGGGCGTGGCCGCCGGTCTCGCCTGGGCGCTGCTGGCCGGCTACGCGCGGCGCATGTCGCCCGTCCACCTCCAGGGCAAGGCCATCGCCATCGCCATGGCGGGCATCCCCGTCGCGCTCTCGCTCGGCGTCCCCGCCGGTACCTTCATCGGCTCCCAGCTGGGCTGGCGCGTCGCCTTCTTCGCGATGACCGGGCTCACCGTCCTCCTGCTGCTCTGGATCTCCGCCGCCGTTCCGGACTACCCCGGCCAGGAGGCGGGCGAGAAGCCCAAGATGCTGCGGGCCCTGAAGGTGCCGGGGGTCAGCCCCGTCCTGTTCGTGACGCTGGTCTTCGTGCTGGCGCACACCATCCTGTACGCGTACATCGCCACGTTCCTCGACGACGTGGGCCTCGGCGGCAGCACCGACCTGGTCCTGCTCGTCTTCGGCGGCGCCTCGCTCGCCAGCATCTGGATCGTCGGCGCGCAGATCCACCGCCGGCTGCGCGCGCTGACGGTCGCGAGCACGCTGCTCGTCGCCGTCGCGGCGGCGCTGCTCGCGGTGCTCGCCGACAACACGGCGCTCGTCTACATCGCGGCGGCCCTGTGGGGTCTGGGCTGGGGCGGCGTGCCGACCCTGCTGCAGACGGCGGTCGCGGACGCGGGCGGCGAACAGGCCGACTCCGCGCAGGCGATGCTCGTCACGCTCTGGAACGTGGCCATGGCCGGCGGCGGCATCATCGGCGGCATCCTGCTCGACGCCATCGGCAGCGACTCCTTCCCCTGGACGGTGCTGCTGCTCCTGGCGCCGGTGCTCGTGGTGGTCCTGGCCGCCCGCGCCCACGGATTCCCCGCCAAGCGCCCCACCGACTGAGCGCTCCCGAACACCGCTCGGCCCCACCGGGGACGGGGCGCCCCCGCCGAGCGGCGGGCCCGCCCCGTCCCCCTCCCCCGATCAGCCGCCGAAGGCACACCATCCCCCGGGCCTTCGGCGGCTCCCCGCCGTCCGACGGGCGGGGACGGCTCCGGCCGGCCCCTCCCGGGGGTCCCGCGGACCCCCTCGGCGGATTGTTCACGAGCTGTTGACACGTGCGTCCGAACGCCTGTCCAGGCCCCGTCGACCGCCCCCGCGGCACAGCCGCGTGACCAGCGGACAGAGGCCCGGAGGGTGCGGTTCACGCCGTTCTCCGGCACCCGGCCGCGCACCGTCGCGCGGTGCCGGGAGAGGGTCTCCCATGCCCCTGATCCTGGGACGTTTTCGCAGGTCAGAGGGCGAATGAGCAAAGTCGGCGACCGCCCCGTGAAATTTTCCTTCGAGACGGTATTTTTGAGCTTCGTACGGAACGCAGGGCACCGACTCGGGTGCGAGCGAAGGAAGTACGAGGGGGCGTAGCGTCACATGTCGTCAAGCACGTCGGGCACGGCACGCGCAACCATGGGGGACGAGGAAGCGCGCATGCGGACGTTCCTCGAAGAGATCTTCAGACCTCTCCACAGAGCCGAGCAACGCCGCTGGGCCCGGGCCTATCTGCGGGGCCTGATCCACGTCTCCGGCCGCAAGACGCCCCGGAGCATGGCCCGCACGGAGCGCTTACCGCCGGCGGCTGCGCACAGCCTGCACCAGTTCATCAACACCAGCACCTGGGACTGGGAGCCGGTGCGCCGCAGACTCGCGCTCCGGGTCGCGGCGGGCGCCGCCCCGTACGCCTGGACCGCCACGGAGCTGCTGATACCCAAGCGCGGCGAGCACTCGGTGGGGGTGCACCGGCGACTGGACGCGGAGACCGGGCGGACCGTCAACTGCCAGCGGGCCGTGGGCCTCTTCCTCGTCACGGACGCGCACTGCTTCCCGGTCGACTGGAGCCTCGTGCTCGACGGGCCGTGGGGCTGGGACCAGGAACGCCGGCTGCGGGCGCGGATCCCGGAGGAGGAGACCGCGCGCTCGGTGGGCGCGTGCGTGCTCGACTACGCGGCGGGGACCGCGGCCCAGCCCCGGCTGCCGCGGCTGCCGTGGGTGCTCGACCTCACCCGCAGCGAGGACGCGAGCGGGGTCCTGGCCGGACTGGCCCGGCACCGCGCGGACATCCTGTGCGAGGTGAACCCGGGCCAGGTCGTGATCGGCGGTCGCCGCACCCCGACCGTGACCACCGTCGGCGTCCTCATGGACGAACGCAACGCGCGTCAGCCGTACGTGATGACCCGGCACTCCCCCGCCGATCCCCGCTCCCGCGGCGGCGCGCGGGCGCCGCTCTACACCTACGCCGGCACGGTGCGGCTCCCGCTGCGCACGGTCGGCGCCGACGGTGCCGCGCGCGGCTACCGGCTGCTGGAACTGCCCGACCCCGACGGGCTGCGGCCCGCCCGGTACTGGATCACCAGTCTGGCCGACCGGCGGGTGGAGCGGATCCTCGCGCTGATGCGGAGCCGCGCCACCGTCCGGTCGACCGTCACCGCGTTGCAGGAACGCTTCGGCGTACTGGATTTCGAAGGCCGCTCCTATCCGGGATGGCACCACCACATGACGATGACCTCCGCCGCCTACGCGTACCAGCACCTCCGCCGGCGCGGCAGCGTCCCCGCCCCGCCGTCCCGCAGCCCCACCCCGGTGCTGGCCCGGGCCGCGGGCTGACGAGAAGGGCCCGGGCCGAATGAGAAACGTACTCGTGGTGGAGCGGGAAGCCTCCTCCGCCGCGTCGCTCGTGCGCGATCTGCGCCGCCAGGGCTTCGCCGCCCGCAGCGTGGACAGCGGGGCACACGCCCTGCGCACCTACCGCGAGGCCGACCTGGTGCTGCTCTCGCTCGAACTCCCCGATGTCGACGGCATCGAGGTCTGCCGGAACCTGCGCGCGGAGAGCGACGTCCCGCTGATCGCCTTCACGCGCCGCGACGACGAATTGGAACGGGTTCTCGCCCTGAAAGCGGGAGCGGACGACTGTGTCGCGCAGACCTGGGGATTCCGGGAGATCGCGGCGCGCGTCGAGGCGGTTCTCCGCCGGGCCCGCCGACCCCTTTCCGTGATTCCCGAGGCGATTTCCCTCGGCCCGCTCCATATCGATCCGCGTGCGCGGGAAGTGCGGTTGCACGGCGGCCTCGTCGACATCACGTCGAAGGAATTCGAGCTCCTTTACCTGCTCGCCTCGCATGCGGAGACCGTGATCTCGCGGAAGGAATTGATGGCGAAGGTGTGGGGCAGCGAATGGGCCACCACCAGCCGGACCATCGACACCCACGTGAGCACCCTCCGTGCCAAACTCGGCTGCAGCCGCTGGATCCTCACGGTCCGCGGGGTGGGCTACCGGATGGGGCACCACTCGACCTACGCGCCCCTCCCGGAGGCGTCGGCGGGCTGAGGCGTCGGGGCGTACGGGGTCGGGGCGTACGGGGTCGGCTGAGACCTGCCGGGGACCGAGACGCGCGGGGGGCGGAGCCTCGGCCGACCACCGGTCGGCCGCCCCCGCCCCCGCACCCGCCGCGGCGGCCTCAGCGGCCGGCCGAGACCTCCACCTGTGCGGCCAGTCGGCGCACCAGCGGGTGCAGCTCCCCGGTGAGCCCTCCCGCGGCCCGCAGCGCCCACCACGCGGACGCCAGGTTCGAGGAGAGCAGCGGCCGGCCGGCGGTGTCCGGCCGCGCGGCGAGCTCGGTCAGGGCGGTCAGCGTGCCCATGCCCGTACCGGTGAAGAGCAGCGCGGAACCCTCGGCCAGCGGGTGTTCCCGCAGGTGGGCCCGTATGTGCTCACCGATCCGCTCGGCCGTGACCTCGTACGGGTCGAAGTGGTCGGCCCCGTCGGGGGTCCGTCCGGCCGGAACCAGGACGACGCCGTCCACGGTGAGCCCGGCGCGCTCCCAGAAGGCCCGCGAGACCTCGGTGAGCCACGGCTGGTACGGGGAGACGAGGGTCAGCCGGCGCACGCCGAGCGCCTCGCACGCGGCCAGGATCGCCTGCGTCGAGGAGCGCACGGGGAAGCCGGCGCCCAGCGAGAGCTCCTCGCACAGGGCGAGGTCCCCCTCCGGTTCGAGGAGGTAGTGCGAGGCGCTGCACGCCACGACGGCGGCGTCCAGGCGCATGGCGCCGAAGCCCCCGAGCGTGTCGGGCAGCACCCGGTTGTAGGTCTCCAGCATCTCCTTGAGCCCCACGCCCGGAGTGGTCGGGAAGCGGGAGGTGAACACGTGCATTCCGGCGCCCAGCAACCGGTTGAACTCCGGTTCCGCCGTCGGGTTCTCGGGCGGGACGACGACGCCGAGTCGGGGCAGCGAGAAAAGGTCCATGTCCGCACAGTAGGACGCTCCCCGCCCGCCCGGCAGCGGAAGGCGGACGAAAAGACATGGCGCTCACAACGGCCTTGCACGTCCTGTCGTTCCTGACACTGCTTGACATTCCCCCACAGAGCCCTG
Organism: Streptomyces showdoensis; assembly: GCF_039535475.1. Taxonomy (NCBI): domain Bacteria; kingdom Bacillati; phylum Actinomycetota; class Actinomycetes; order Kitasatosporales; family Streptomycetaceae; genus Streptomyces; species Streptomyces showdoensis. The sequence goes on from NZ_BAAAXG010000028.1 coordinate 241,235, forward strand.
ACCCGAATCCCCTTGTTTCTTACATCTATCCATTGGAGTGTGGTGATCACAGGCCGCCAGTCCCCCAGGTCCCGGGAACCCCGGGAATCCCCGACAAGGAGTGAGGAAATGGCAGCAGGAGAAAGGCCGGAGGTGCTCCCCCACCTCCCCCGCGTATCCGACGCGACGCTGCGGGATTCGGCGCACATGGCGGGCGTCGAGTTCGGCCCCGAGGACGCCGCCGCCATCGCCGGCCTGCTCGTGCGGACCGGCGTCGAGCTGGTCGAGGTCGGGATGGTGTCCGGCCCCGGCTCGAAGGACGCCGACCTGGTGCTCGCCACCCACGAGGCCGTCACGCCCGAGCGGAGCATGACCCTCGTCGTGGTGCGGGACCGCCAGCAGGTCGCCCGGGCCCTCGACGAGGCCGAGCGGCTCGGCGTGCGCCACATCATGTACTCGATCCCGACCTCCGAGCAGCACGCCAAGCTGAAGCTGGGCTCGCCCAGCGCCAAGTTCCTGCAGACGCTGGCCCGTTCGGCGATCACGCAGGCCAAGGAGCGCGGCTTCCACGTCACCTTCAGCGGCGAGGACGGCGCCCGCACCCCCCGGGAACGGCTCGTCCCGTACGTCACGGCGGGCTTCGAGGCCGGCGCCGACCGGTTCCGGCTGGCCGAGACCGTCGCGTACCTCTCGCCCTGGCAGATGGAGGAGGTGATCGGCGACCTCACCGAGATCGACGGGTCCGAGATCGAGATCCACTCCCACAACATGCTGGGCATGGCCGTCGCCAACTCCCTCGCCGCCGTCCGGGCGGGAGCCCAGTGGATCTCCGCCACCGTCGGCGGCATCGGCGAGCGCGGCGGCAACGCCCCGCTGGCCGAACTCCTCACCTCCCTGCGGGTGATCCACGGCGACACCCGCTTCGACCTGACCCATCTCACCGAGCTGTCCCGCATCGCCCTCAAGGGCGCCGGCCTCGGCGAGGCCTTCCAGTCCGGGCCGACCACGTCGCACGCCTTCGCGTACGAACTCCCGGGACAGCTCACCCACCCCGAGGCGTACGAGACGCTGCCCGCCGAACTCGTCGGAAACTCGCGCGAGTTGCTGGTGCGCACCCGGCTCACCCCGGCGCTCGTGAAGTGGGCGCTGGACGGCTCGGGCGTCTTCGTCGACGTGGACGCCTTCACCCCGTGGCTCGTCGAACGCCAGGAGCACGGCGGCGCGCCGCTGCTCGACCGGGACGCGATCCGCAAGGCGGCGATCGACTTCCAGGCCGCCTGAGCCGCCTTCCTCCCCCTCACTCACACCCGCACCACCCCCATCGACCCGACACCCGCGAAAGGGAGTTCCCCCATGCCTACCGCCACCCTCACCGGCGTCTGCCCCGAGTGCGAGACCGATCTGACCGTGCCCCCGATCGGCGAGGGCGAGACCCTCTCCTGCCCCGAGTGCATGCTCACCCTGCGTGTCGAGGCCGTCCAGGACGGCACCCTCACGCTGGAGATGGTCGAGGTGCAGCTGCGCGACTGGGGCCAGTGACATGACCCGGCGCATCGCGATCGTCGCCGACCGGATCAGCTGGGAGGAACGCAAGCTGATCCAGGCCGGCCCGGACTTCGGCCTGGCCGTCGAGTGGGTCAACGACGAGTCCCTCGCCCTCGGGCACGAGGACGCCCCCTCCCTCCAGGGCTTCGACGCCCTGCTGGTCCGCAGCCGCAGCTACACCCGCGGCGGCCTCGTCGCCACGCTCGCCGAGGCCGCCGGGGCGCGGGTGCTCAACTCGGCGCGGGCGATCCACGTCTGCGAGAACAAGGCGGTCCTGCGGGCCGAGCTGCGCAAGGCCGGGGTGCCCGTGCCCGAGTTCCGGCTCGCGCTCTCCCGCAAGGACTTCGACCGGGCCGTCGAGGAGCTGGGGCCCCCGCTGGTGCTCAAGCCGGTCTTCGGCGGCATGGGCAAGCGGGTCACGCTCATCCGCGACTCCGACCTCGCCCACTCGGTGTACGACTACGTCGAGGACCTCGGCCACGCCTTCGAGCAGGCCTGCCTCGTCGAGCCGTACATCGGCGGCGGCACCTCCGTGCGCTGCCTCGTCGTCGGCCACGAGGTGGTCGGCGCCGCCGAGTTCGAGAGCGCCGGCACCGACTGGCGCAACAACGCGGCGCTCGGCAACAGCAGCCGCGCCGTGGCCCACGACCCGGACGTACTGAAGATCGTCGACGGCGTGGTGGGCGAACTCGGCCCCGGCATCTACGGGGTCGACCTGTTCCGCACGCCCGACGGCTACGTCGTCAACGAGGTCAACCACGCCCCCGGCTTCCGGGCGGTGGCCTCCGCGACCGGCGCGGACATCCCGGCCGCCGTCGGCCGCTACCTCCAGGAGCTGCTCGCATGACGCGCACCACCCGCCCGATCCGCGCGGGCGTCGTCGGCGCCTCGGGACTCGCCGGCGGCGAACTCATCCGGCTGATCACCCAGCACCCCGACCTGGAGCTGGCCTTCCTCGGCGGCTCCTCGAACATCGGCCGCCGCCCGGCCGAGCTCCACCCCGGTCTGCGGCTCGACTTCGGCGGGCTGACCGTCCGCCCGGTCACCGCGGAGTCGGTCGACGAGCTCGCCGACACCGTGGACGTCATCTTCCTCGCCACCCCGGCGCCGGTCTCCGCCGAGCTCTCGGCACTGCTCGCCGACCGGATCCCGGCCGTCATCGACCTCAGCGGCGCCTTCCGGATCCGTACGCCCGAACTGCACGACCGCTGGTACCCGAAGGTCAGCCGCCGGCCCGACCTCGCCGACCGCTTCGTCTACGGCGTGCCCGAGCTGGTCAGGGACCGGCTGCCCGACGCCGCGCTGATCTCGCTGCCCGGCTGCTACGCCACCTCGATCACCCTCGGGCTCGCGCCGCTCACCCTGGGCCTCGGGCTCGACCTGACGACGGTCGTGGTGGACGGCAAGAGCGGTTCCAGCGGCGGCGGCCTCCAGCTGCGCACGGCGGACCTGCACCCCTTCCGCAGCGGCGCCATCGCCCCGTACGCCCCGACCGGGCACCGGCACGCGGGCGAGGTGCGGGACTTCCTGGACCGGGCCAGGCCCGGCTCCATCGGCAAGCTGAGCATGTCCGCGTACGGCGTCTCACACGTCCGCGGACTGCTGACCAGCAGCTACGTCTTCACGGACGCGGCCGTCGACCAGCGCGAGCTCCAGCGCGCGTACCTGCGCTTCTACAAGGAGCACCGCTTCGTGCGGGTCCGCCGGCACAACGAGACGCTGATCCCGGTGCCCGACCCGCAGGCGGTGCTGGGCTCCAACTTCTGCGACGTGACCGTCCTGTACGACGAGGACGACGGCCGGATCGTCGTGCTCTCCGCGCTGGACAACCTGGTCAAGGGAGCCGCGGGCCAGGCCGTGCAGGCGGCCAACCTGCGGTTCGGGCTGCCCGAGGAGACGGGGCTGACGATGCAGCCGGTGCTGCCGGTATGAGCGCCGGCCCGAAGCCGCCGGTCTCGTCCGGCCCGCCCGTCCCCACCGTCGTCAAGCTGGGCGGCAGCTGCCTCGACGACCTCTCCGGCGCCTGGTGGGACGACCTCGCCGCGTACGGCGCCGAGCACCCGCTGGTCCTCGTGCACGGCTGGTCCAAGCCGCTCAAGCGGCTCAGCCCGCGCTACAGCGAGCCGTCCGCGGTGCTGCGCGACCGCTACGGCAACCAGAGCCGCTGGACCACCCCCGAGGTGATCGAGGACATCAAGACGGTCAGCGCCGCGCTGGCCGAGGAGGTCTTCGCCCGGCTCTCCGCCCGCGGCATCACCGGCGAGCGGCTGCTCGGCGGCGACGGCCTGGTCAGCGCGGGCGAGGGCGAACGCTGGTGGTGGCGGGACAAGCAGCTGGTCGAGCTGGAGAACCTGGTCGGGCCGATCACCGGCGTGAACCCGGCGCTGCTGAAGGAGCTCCGGCCGGGCCACGCCCACCTGGTCACCCCGCTGGCCCGGAACGCCGCGGGCCAGGAGGTCAACACCGACGCCGACCGGGCCGCCGCCGCCCTGGCCGCGGCCACCGGCGCGACCGACCTGGTCCTGGTCACGGACGTCGCGCACCTGCTGATCGACGGGGAGCCGGTGTCCCGGATCGACGCGCGGGCGGCGGCCGCCTTCCGCGACAAGGGCGCCACCGGCGGCATGCGCAAGAAGCTGCGGGCCGCCGGCGAGGCCCTCGACGGCGGAGTGGCGCGGGTCGTCATCGGCGCCGCCCCCGTCAGCGAGCTGCTCGCCGGCCGGACCGGCACCGTCATCACCTCGTCGAGCTGAGGAGCGAACGCACCATGGCGCAACCCCGGGTACTCGTCGTCAACAACGGGACCCTGTCCCTGAAGCAGCTGCGCGCCCGTCTCGCGACGCTGGGCTCGGACACCGACGTCGTCGACGCGACGTCCGTGCCCGCCCGGCTCGACGGCCGCCACCAGGCCATCGTCCTCAGCGGAACGAAGGTACGGGCCTACGACACCGACTACTACCGCCCGCTGATCGACCTGGTCATGGGCAGCGACGTCCCCGTCTACGGCATCTGCGGCGGCATGCAGATCATCGCCGTCGCCAACGGCGGCCGGCTCGCCGAGGGGCCGCAGCGGGTCGGCGGCCACGAGGCGACGGTCGACACGGGGGAACCGCTGTTCGCCCACGTCGACAAGACCGTGACGGTCTTCCACCGGCACACCCTCTACCTCCAGGAGGCCCCGGCGGGCTTCCGCTCCATCGGGCACTCCGAGCACGCGCCCGTGGAGTTCCTCAGCTCGGACGACGGGCGGATCCTCGGCTCCCAGGCGCACGTGGAGTTCCGCCCCGACGGCCTGGAGATCCTGCGCGGCTTCGCCGCGCTCTACCAGTGACCCCCACCCACCCACGTACACGAGGAAGATTCGCATGAGCGTTGTGGAGAACCCGCAGGAGCCCGCGTTCACCGTCCATCTCAACGGCAGCCGCGGCGCGATCAAGGGCTGGGTGGTCGTCGACACGCTCGTCGACGGGCTCGCGATGGGCGGCACCCGGATGACCACCGGGGTCAGCGAGGAGGAGGTGGCCGGCCTCGCCCGCGACATGACCGACAAGTTCACCCTCGCGGGCCTGCGCATCGGCGGCGCGAAGGCGGGCATCGTCGCCGACGCCGGCAACTCCGAGGGCGCGGACCGGGAGCGGACCTTCCGCACCTTCGGCCGCACCGTGAAGCCGCTGCTGCACGGCGGCATCCACCTCGGCATCGACATGGGCGTCACCCCCGCCGACCGGGCGGTCTTCTTCGACGAGGCCGGCTACGACCCGCGCTTCCGGCTCGGCGCGCCCGACATGCCCATCGACTGGCGCACGTACTACGAGCCGCTGATCGACTGCACCGGGCACGGCGTCGGCGTCGCCGCGCTCACCGCCCTGGAGACCCGCGGCCGCACCGAGGCCGCCCGGGTCGTGGTGCAGGGCTTCGGCGCCGTCGGCCGGGCCGTGGCACGCTTCCTCGAAGAGCGCGGGCACGTCGTCGTGGGCGTCGCAGACGTCCAGGGAACGATCAGCGCCGACCGGCTCCCGGTGGACGAACTCGTCTCCATCACCGACGAGTTCGGGCGCATCGACCGCTCCCGCCTCCCGGAGGGCGTCACCGTCTCCACGGCCCCGGACGCCTGGCTCGACGTGCCCGCGGACCTGCTGATCCTCGCCGCGCAGAAGTACGCGCTCACCGCGGAGAACGCCCACCGGCTGCGGGCCGGCCTGGTCGTCGAGGGCGCCAACCTCGCCTCCACCGCCGCGGCGAAGGAGAAGGTGGCGGCCTCGGGCGGCACGCTGGTGCCGGGCGTCATCGCCAACATCGGCGGCGCGGCCTCGGCCGCCCTCGCCGTCACCCGGGTCGTCCCCTTCGACCTGGCGGCGGACGCCCGCAAGGCGTGGGTGTTCGACTGGGTCGGCGACCGGGTGCGGCAGAACACCCGGGACCTCCTGGAGATCGCGGACGGCCGGGCGGGCGACCCGCTGCCGGAGCTCCTGGCCACCCGCCGGAAGGAACTGCTGGGATGACGGCCCCTTCGACCGGAGCCGCGGCCCCCGCCGAGCGGGAGCCCGCCCCCGGCGCCGCGTACCGGCGCCGGGGCTGGTGGCGGGACGAGACCTTCCTCGACGACCTGTACCGGCAGGCGCGCGAGCGGCCCCACAAGCTCGCCATCGCCGGCCGCCGGATCGCGGAGTCCCGCACCGACACGCTCGACTTCGCCGAGCTTGCCGCACTGACCGACCGCTTCGCGCTGGCGCTCATCGAACTCGGCGTGCGGCGCGGCGACTTCGTCGCCGTCCAGCTCCCCAACCGGTGGGAGATGGTGCCGCTGATGTTCGCGTGCATGCGGGTCGGCGCCGTCATCTGCCCGATCTCGCCGATCTGCCCGGAGGAGGAGCTGCGCCACCGCTTCGGCCTCACCGGGGCCCGGGTGTGCGTCACCCTCCCGGAGTGGTCGGGCACGCCGCTCGCCGAGATCGCGACCCGGCTCAAGGGCGAACTGCCCACCCTGGAGCACGTGCTGGTGGTGGACGGCCCGGTGCCCGAGGGCGCGCTCTCCTTCCACGAGCGGTTCGTGGCCACCGCCCGGGAGGAGCGCCCCGAGGCCGCCGGGACCCTGGCCGACCGGTCCGCGCTCGCCGCCGACGAGCCGTTCGTGGTGCTGTTCACCTCCGGCACCACGGGCGAGTCCAAGGGCGTGCTGCACAGCCAGAACACCGTGCACTCGGCGGTCCGCGGCTACGTGGAGGCCTTCGGGCTCGGCGACGACTGGGTGGCCGCCGTGTCGACCCCGCTCGTCCACTACTCCGGCTTCGCGCAGGGCGTCCTCGCGGGCGTCATGCTCGGCGGGACCGTCGCCTTCCAGGACGTGCGGAAGAACGAGGCGCTGCTCGACCTGGTCGAGCGCTACCGCGCCACGCTCCTGTACGGGCCGCCGGCCACCCTCGCGGACGTGGTCGCCTCGCAGCGGACCGAGAAGCGGGACACCGGCACGCTGCGGCACGTGGTGATCGGATCGGCGCCGGTGCTCGCCGAGCTGGCCGACGAGGTCCACGCGGCCCTCGGGGCCCGTACGTACTCGCTGTGGGGCATGTCGGAGAACGGTCCCGTGACCATGACCCGGCCCACGGACCCGGCGGACTGGGCGGCGCACAGCAACGGGCGCGCCATCGACGCCATGGAGACCCGGGTCGACTCCGAGGGCGCCGCCGGCGGCGTGGGCCGCCTGCGGGTGCGCGGGGCGTCGCTCGCGCTCGGCTACTACCGGCGCGAGGAGGTGTTCGCGGCGGAGTTCGGCGCGGACGGCTGGTTCGACACCGGCGACCTCGCGCGGGACGACGGCCGCGGCGGCATCCGCATCATCGGGCGGGCGCGCGACGCGATCGTCCGGGACGGGGTGGTGGCGCCGATGACGGAGCTGGAGGCGGTGATCGGCTCGCACCCGAAGGCGGTCGAGGCCGCCCTGGTGGGCCTGCCGGGCGCGGCGGACGCCGCTCCGGGCGGTACTCCAGGAGGCGCTTCGGACGGTACATCGGCCGGCGCATCGGCCGCCGGGGCAACGGCGGGCGCAACGGCGGGCCAGGGCACGGTGATCTGCGCCGTGGTCGTGCCGGACGCCGGCTCCGAGGACGGCGGTCCGAGCCTCGACGAGGTCCGCGCGCACCTCCTCGCCGCGGGCCAGGACCCGCGATTCCTTCCGGACCGGGTGGAACTCCTGCCCGCGCTGCCGAAGACGCTGACCGGCAAGGTCCGGAAGGTGGAGCTGCGGCAGCGGTACGGACCGGTGCCGGCCGCGCGGCACTGACCCGCCGCACGCCCGTCCCCCCGCCCCGCACTCGTATCCGAATCCGCACCCGTACCCACCCCCTGGAGCTCCCCATGCCCCCGCCCCCGCCCGCCCCCGTCGCCATGTCCGCCACCCTCGCCGCCGACGAGGCGCTCGCCCGGCGGCGGCTGGCCGGGGAGCGGGTCCTGTCGATGGCCAGCGGGGAGATCGGGCTGCCGGTGCCGCCCGCCCTGCGGGAGCGCCTCGCGGCCGCGGCCGACGAGAACGCGTACGGTCCCGTGCCCGGCAGCCCGGCACTGCGGGAGGCCGCCGCCGGGTACTGGGCGCGGCGCGGGATCGGCGTGGACCCGGGGCGGGTGGTGGCGGGGCCCGGCAGCAAGTCCCTGCTGTTCGCGCTGCTCCTGGCGATCGGCGGGGACGTGGTGGTGCCGGTGCCGAGCTGGGTGAGTTACGCGGCCCAGGCCCGGCTCGCCGGGGCGGACCCGCTGCCCGTGCGGACCCCGCCCGGCGAGGGCGGGGTGCCGGATCCGGAGCTGCTGCGCGAGGCGGTGCTGACGGCGCGGGCGGCCGGGCGCGACCCGCGGGCCGTGGTGGTGACGGTGCCGGACAACCCCACCGGGACGATCGCCTCGCCCGGCACCGTGCGGCGGCTGGCCGCGGTGGCGCGGGAGCTCGACCTGGTGGTGGTGTCGGACGAGATATACGGCGACCTCGTGTACGACACGGGGGCGCCGGCCGAGTCCCCCGCCCTGCACGCACCCGAGCGGACCGTCGTGACCACCGGGCTCACCAAGAACCTGGCCCTGGGCGGGTGGCGCACCGGGGTCGCCAGGCTCCCGGACGGCGAACCGGGCCGGGAGCTGCACGCCCGCCTGGTCTCGGTCGCGAGCCAGATCTGGTCGAGCCCGCCCGCGCCCGTGCAGACGGTGGCGGCGTACGCGTTCGGGGAGCCGCCGGAGGTCACCGAGCGGATCGCGGCGAGCCGTCGGCTGCACGAGGCGGTGGTGCGGGCGGTCGCCGGGCACTTCACCGCGGCGGGCGCCCGGCTCGCCCCGGTCCGGGCGACCTGCTACCTCTACCCGGACTTCGTTCCGCTCCGGGAGCAACTCTCCCGCGTGCACGGCGTCCGCGGCGGCGACGACGTGGCCCGCTTCCTCAGCGAGCGGCACGGCGTGGGGGTGCTCCCGGCCAGCGCCTTCGGGGAACCCGCCGAGGCGCTGCGGATCCGGGTGGCGACGAGCCGGCTGTACGGCGACACCGACGAGCAGCGGCTGGCCGCGCTCGCGGCACCGGACCCGCTGGCGCTGCCGTGGATCCGGGACTCCGTGGCCTGGGTCGGCGAGGCGGTGGCCTCCCTGGCGACCACGACCGCCCCCTAGGCCGCGTCTGTCGGATCACGCCGGGCCCGCGGCGTCCGGTGCCGCGGGCTGATCCGGCCTGATCCGAAAGACACGACCTGGGCCGTGTCCGGAAAGTCCCGCCCGCTCGCGGCTCCGTCGCCGGGGCGGGCCGGTCGGGCCTCGGCCGCCGTGCGACTCCATTCCTCACTCACATGAACGTTCAGGAGGTCCTTCCCATGTCCCTTCCGACCCCCGCCCTCTTCGAGGCCCTGTACCGCGGCGAGCGCCACGTCGGTTTCGGCACGCCCGGCGAGCCGGACGCCCCGCACACCCTGTACCCGGTGGCCGACGGGCAGCTCGCGGCGGCCTTCGTCGCCACCGACGGCTCGGCGGACGCGATCCGGGCCGCCGTGACCGGGGGCGCGACCCCGGTCACCGTGGCCGCAGACGACCCCGAGCTGCGGCTGCTCCCGCCGCTGCTTCCGACCGCCACCGGAAACGCGCTGCTCAGCGGCTTCATGGGCACCCACCGCAAGAAGTGGGGCGGCGAGACCGCGCCGGAGGGCGGCGAGTTCACACCGCCGAAGTGGTTCTTCAAGGGCTTCGGCGACTGGGTGCGGCTGCCCGGCGAGCCGCTGAACGTGCCCGCGAACCCGGTGGCGCTCATCGAGGAGCCCGAGGTCGCGCTCGTGTACGTCAACGACGCCGACGGCACCCCGCACTACGCGGGCTACACCTTCGGCAACGACCTGTGCGACATCGGCCTGCACCGCAAGGACCCGGGCTACAACCCGTACTGCAAGCTGTGCGACACGGCCCTCGCGCCCTGGCTGTTCCTCGGCGAGCCGCCGCGCTCGGCGAACGGGCGGGTGACCATCACGCGGGACGGCGCGACCGCCTGGGAGGGCAGCTTCGACTGCGGTGGCGACGCCCTGTACTTCCGGGTGAAGGACATGGTGGAGCACCTGTTCTCCTTCCCGGCGGTGCGGCGCCCCGGTCTCGTCAACTACGTGCTGCTCGGCGCGGACGAGGCCAGCTTCCACGACGGGTTCCGGATCGCCGACGGGGACCGGATCGCGATCGACGTGAAGAGCCACGGGATCGCGTTCGAGAACACGGTCACCTACGTCTCGCCCGCCCGCCTTTCGTGACGGGCCGGGCGCGCGTCCCCACCGCGCCGCCCCGGTCCGTGAACAGCTCATGAAACAGCGCCGGTCGGCCTGGGCACTCGTACAGGTGTCCAGGCAGGCTCGTCCCAGCAGACCGGCCCCGTCCCCAGAACCGAGAAGGAGGAGGCACGGTGAAACAGGTGCACCTCGCGGTACAGCTGCCGGCCATCCACAACGTGACCGTCTGGTCGGACCCGCGTTCCGAGAGCCAGATCTCCATCGACTCCTTCATCCGGCTGGCGCAGGCGGCCGAGCGAGGCAAGTTCGACTTCTTCTTCCTCGCCGAGGGGCTGCGGCTGCGCGAGCACAAGGGCGAGGTCTACGACCTGGACGTGGTCGGCCGCCCGGAGAACCTGACGGTGCTCGCGGCCCTCGCGGCCGTCACCGACCGGCTCGGTCTGGCCGGCACCGTGAACGCCACGTTCAACGAGCCCTACGAGGTGGCGCGCAGGCTCGCGAGCCTGGACCTGCTGAGCGGCGGCCGGGCGGCCTGGAACGTGGTCACCAGCTATGACGCCTTCACCGGCGAGAACTTCCGTCGCGGCGGCTTCCTGGACGAGGCGGACCGCTACACGCGGGCCGCCGAGTTCCTGCGCACCGCACGGGAGTTGTGGGACAGCTGGGCGGAGGGCGACGTCCTCGCGGACGCCGCTTCGGGACACTTCGTGCGCGAGGGAGCGGGCCGGTTCGCCCACCGGGGGCGGCACTTCGACATCGAGGGCCGGTTCACCACCCCGCGCGGCCCGCAGGGGCACCCGGTGGTCATCCAGGCCGGTGAGTCGGACGCGGGGCGGGAGTTCGCCGCCTCCGACGCGGACGTGATCTTCAGCAAGTACAGCCGGCTGGAGGAGGCGCGCCCGTTCTACGCGGACGTGAAGTCCCGGCTCGCGAAGTACGGACGCACGCACGGGCAGTTGAAGATCATGCCCACCGCGACGGCGATCGTCGCGGACACGGACGAGGAGGCGGTCGCGTACGCCGACGAGATCACCCGGGCGCAGGTGAGCCCGCAGACGGCGATCGCGCACCTGGAGGGGGTGTGGGGCCGGGACCTGTCCGGCTACGACCCGGACGGCCCGCTGCCCGATGTCGACCCGGAGCCCGAGTCCCTGGTCCTGAAGGGGCACTCGGTGTTCCGCAAGGGCCGCGAGGAGACCGCCCGGCGGTGGCGGAAGCTGGCCGACGAGCGGGGGCTGAGCATCCGCGAGCTGATGATCGAGGTGCACGGCGGCCAGACCTTCGTGGGCAGTCCGCGCACGGTCGCCGACGCCATCGACCACTACGTGCAGAGCGACGGGGCCGACGGCTTCGTCCTCGTACCGCACCTGACGCCCGGCGGCCTGGACGAGGTGGTGGACCGGGTGGTCCCGCTGCTCCAGGAGAAGGGCGTCTTCCGCGAGGAGTACACGGGCACGACGCTCCGCGAACACCTGGGCCTCGGCGCCCCCACGTCCCCCGAGGAGACATCGTGACCCTGCACCTCGCCGTCGCCCTGAACGACGCGGGCTGGCACCCGGCGGCCTGGCGGGCCCCGGACGCCCGCCCGGCGGAGCTGTTCTCGCCCGGCTACTGGGCGGACCTGGTGGCCGAGGCCGAGCGCGGACTGCTCGACTTCGTCACCCTGGAGGACGCCCTGGGCCAGCAGTCCGCGGCCTTCCACCGCCCCGACGACCGCACCGACCAGGTCAGGGGCGGCCTGGACGCGGTCCTGGTGGCGGCCCGGGTGGCCCCGCTGACCTCCCGCATCGGCCTCGTGCCGACGACCAACGTCACCCACACCGAGCCCTTCCACGTCGCGATCGGCATCGCGACCCTCGACCACGCCGCCCGCGGCCGGGCCGGCTGGCGCCCGCAGATCGCCTCCCGCGCCGCGGACGCCCGGCACTTCGGCCGGCGCACCACCCCGCAGCTGACCGACGAGGACGTGCTCTCCGAGGAGCGGATCGCCGCCCGGCTGCGCCCGCTGTTCGCGGAGGCCGCCGACGTGGTCGAGGTGGCGCGGCGGCTGTGGGACAGCTGGGAGGACGACGCGGAGATACGGGACACGGCCACGGGCCGTTTCGTGGACCGCGCCAAGCTGCACGCCGTCGACTTCGAGGGCCCGCTCTTCAGCGTCCGGGGCCCGTCGATCACCCCGCGGTCGCCGCAGGGCCAGCCGCTGGTCGCGAGCCTCGCGCACGCGTCGACGCCGTACGAGTTCGCCGCCCGCGCCTCCGACCTGGTGTTCGTCACCCCCGACGACCCGGCGGACGCCCGCCGCATCCTGGCCGAGGTCGACACCGCGGTCCGCACCGCCGGCCGCGACCTGGCCGCCCGCCCGCTGAAGCGCTTCGCCGACCTGGTGGTCCTGCTGGACGACACCGAGGCGGAGGCGGTCGCCCGCAAGGACCGCCTGGACACCCTGGCCGGCGCCGAACTCGCCTCCGACGCCCACATCTTCACCGGCACCCCGGCCGCGCTCGCCGACCTCCTCCTCGACTGGCGCCCGCTGGGCTTCGACGGCTTCCGGCTCCGGCCCGCGGCCCTCCCCCACGACCTGGAGGCGATCACCCGCGCCCTCGTCCCCGAACTCCGGCGCCGCGGAGCCTTCCGCACGGCCTACACGGAGACGACCCTGCGCGGACACCTCGGCCTGACCCGACCGGTGAGCCGGTACGCGCGGGTGTGAGGAGGGCTCCGGGAGCAGCTCGCGAAGACGCCTACAGGTCACCCCCGCCGGGTGGTACAACAAGTTGGTGATCGGAGCGTCGCGAGCGGCCGTCGACCGGCCGGAGCGGGGGGCGGATACTCCTTGGACAGCACACTGCGTCTCACCCGGGCCGTGCATCAGGACCTCGCGATGGAGGCCCTCACCCTGTGGCTGCCGTCGGCGAGCTTCCTCTTCGAGCCGATGCCCGGCGGGCGCTCGGGGGCCGAGCTGGTCAGCGTCGACATCAGCGGCGACACCGGAGAGCTCCCGGCCGGCACGTACGTCCTGCGGGTCGGCCCGGAGGAGGAAGACCTCGTCCAGACCAACGAACTGGCGGCCCATCAGCTGATCCGGGCCGCCGACCCCGGGTTCGCGGAGCGGCACGTGCCGCGGCTGCTCCGCGTCGCCCAGCAGCGCCGGGACGAGGAACGCGTGGTGGTCTCGCTGCACCAGCTCGCCGGCGGCAGCCTCAGCTGGTACGTCCCGCCGCGCAGCGGCTCGACGGGGCTGCTGCGCTGCGCCGAGACCCTCTCCCGCGAGCTCCTGGACGCCTGGGCCGACCCGAGCGAGATCACCCGGATGCGACCGCGCGACCTGCTCCTGCAGATCGCCGGCGAGCACCGGCTGGCCGAGTGCGAGGCCGCGGTCCCCGCCCTGTTCACCGGCGAGGTCCACCAGGAGGACGGCCACGCCTTCCTCAACCCGCTCACCGTCCTGGGCGAGGCCGAGGACACCGGACTGCCCGTGATGGGCGGCATCTGCCACGGGGACCTCAACACCGGCAACGTCCTGGTGCCCCGGGACGAGGTCGAGGCGGACGACGACGCCTTCTGGATCGTCGACGTGGACCGGGCCCGCCGCTCGGTGGCCGGCTTCGACCTCGCCTACCTGGAGGTCAGCGTCCTGGTGAACATCCTGCCGTCGATCCGCCGGCCCGTGCTCGCCCGGTGCCTGGAGGCGGCGGAGGACAGCGCGGTCAAGTCCGTGCCGGACGACTGCCAGTGGCTCGTGGAGTTCCTGCAGCGGTCGCGCGCCGGGATCCTGGACTGGGTGGCGCGGCAGCCCGGCCGGGTGGACCACCTGCGCCGCCAGTTCATGCTGGTGCGCATGGCCGCCGCCCTGATGTGGGCGCGGCGCTTCCCCTCCGGCGACGAACGCGCCCGGCTCTGCCTCGCCTACGCGGGCTGGTACGCCCTGCGGTACCGCCGGACCTTCGCCACGGCGGACCCCCGGCCGGCCCTCCCCGCGCCCCGGACCGCGCCCGAGGAGGAGCTGCGCGTCCGGGAGGAGCTGTGGGAGTCCTTCTGGGCGACCGTCTCCGGCTTCTCCCCGCAGGCCGCCCGCTGGGTCCTGGTCGCGGAGCAGCTCCCGCGCACGGCCTCCGTCTCCGCGCTCGGACGGATCCCCTGGTCGCTGGTGGTCGACCTCGACCCGGCCTCGGACGGCGACGGCCTGCACCACCGGGCCGGGCCGGTCCTGAGCACCCAGCGCGCGGTGCACCTCTTCACCGAGGACCGCCCGGTGATCGACTACGCGCGCGGCACCGCCTGGCTGCTGAGCGCCGGGTCCGTGCTGCGCCGCGAGCCCTCCCTGGAGGGCCGCCAGTGGGTGATCCGCCGCCTCGACACGGTGCGCCGGCTCACCTCCTCGTTCCACCAGTTCGCCGGGGACACACCGGTGTACGTCGTGGTCCTCGAAGGCGGTACGGAGTCCGCGGCGGGCGCGGGCCGGGACCGGCTGCTGAAGGTCATCGAGACCATGGACGAGATGCTCGAGGGGCAGGCGACCTTCGTCCACGTGGGCCTGGCCGACCTGCGCCCCGACGTGCCCCTCGTGCAGGTGCCGCTGCCCGTGGACGACTTACTGGAACGCCTGACGGCGACGCTGGGCACGAGCGGCGAGTACCTCGACTACTCGGTGCCCGCCCTGGAGAAGGGCACGGCGGCGATCTCGCCGGAGACCATGCAGAAGCTGCGCGAGCACCTGGTGGTCCTGCACGACGGGATCGAGGCGTCCGCGCAGCCCGGCGACCGCAGCGACAACGACGCCTTCTGGCGCGGCGGCCTCATCGGCTGGGACGACCTGGACGCGGGCCGTGACGTGGTCCGCGCCGTCAACGACGCGCTGGTGGCGGCGGTGCGCGACAGCCTCAAGCAGCACCGCACCCGTACCGTGGTCGTCGAACACCAGCCGGGGGCGGGCGGGACCACCGTCGCCCTGCGCGCCGCCTGGGACCTGCACCAGCGGTATCCGGTGGCGGTGCTCCCGCAGGGCGTCCCGGTCGGCCAGGCGCGCGTCCCGCTCATCGCCGACCGGCTGCACCTGCTGTACACGATCACGCAGATGCCGGTGCTGCTGGTCGCCGAGGCGGGCGACCTGAGCGAGGCCTACCGGGAGGGCCTCTACCGCGAGTCGGCGCGGCGCAACACCCCGCTGACCGTGCTCTACGTCAGACGGGGGATCACCCAGGAGAACCGGAGCGGCGCCCTGCAGGTCTCGGAGCCCCTCGACGAGCAGGAGACCGCCGAGTTCCTGGGCCGCTACGCCGCCCTGACGACGGATCGGCACCGGGTCGAGGAACTGCGCCTGCTCGGCACCCCGTCCTACGAGCGCTACCGCACCCCCTTCTTCTACGGACTGATCACCTTCGAGCGGGAGTTCACCAAGCTCTCCGCCTATGTGCGCACCCATCTGGACCACGTGCGCGGCCGGGCCCGCGAGGTCATGCAGTACCTGGCGCTGGCCACGATCTACTCCAACACGGGGCTGCAGCGCGAGCTGGTGCAGAAGCTGATGCGCGTCTCCGCGCCCTCGGCGGAGCTGCACCTCTCGGACGTGCTGGGGCCCGAGGCGGCCCGCCTGGTGGCCGTCCGCAACGGCCGCGTGCGCCTGCAGCACCAGCTCCTGGCCGAGCAGGTGCTGGCGGAACTGCTCAACGACGCCGACTGGAAGCCGCACCTCAAGGATTTGGCGATCGACTTCATCCAGGCGCTGGCGAACACCACCGACGTGTCCTCGGACCCGGTGCGGGTGCTGCTGCGCCAGATGTTCGTCGACCGGCAGGGCGGCACCGCCGAAGGGGTCGAGGACCGGCGCAACTTCGCCCCGCTGATCGAGCAGCTGGACCTCAACTCCGCCCACCAGGTGCTGAAGACCCTCACCGAGTACGTGCCGGACGAGCCGCACTTCTGGAACCACCTGGGGCGGCACCAGATGTACCGGCTCAACCGGGAGCTCGACAAGGCGGAGGAGTACGTCACGCGCGCGGTGGAGCTGGCGGAGGGGGACTTCCTGCACCACCACACCCTGGGGCTGGCGCGCCGCAGCCGGATGCGGCAGGCCCTGCGGGACGCCAAACGGCGCGGGGTGCAGCCGGTGATGGCCGTCGCCGACCGCTGGTTCGCCCAGACCGTCGAGTGCTTCGCCACCGCGCGGAACCTGAACCCGGAGAACATCTACGGCTACGTCACCCACGTCCAGGCCGTCGTCGACGTGGCCAAGGCGATCAAGGACGCGGCGCGGGTCTCCTCGATCGCGGAGCTCAGCTCCGACGCGAGCGAGTGGGTCGCCGAGAACCTGGCCGAGGCCAACTTCCTGCTGAACGAGGCCGCCCAGCTGTACGGGACGCTGGACCACCACGACGACTATCTGGTGCGCTGCCAGGCCGACATCAAGCGCCTGTACGGGGACCTCGACTCGGTGGTCGAGCTGTGGGAGCTGGCCGTGGCCGGCGCCCGCAGCACCCCGATGATGCAACGGGCGCTGGCCCAGGCGTACTACGTGCGCGGCGGCCGCAGCTGGCGGGAGCTCGACCACGCCGAACTCGCCCGCATCGTGGAGCTGGCCCGGCAGAACCTCTCCCGGACGGGCTGCAAGGAGGAGGACTACCGGCTCTGGTTCGAGGCGTACAAGCTCCTGCCCGAGTTCGACATCGACGAGGCCCTCTCCCAACTCCAGCTCTGGGCCGACCGCTTCCCCTCCTGGCGCGCCCACTACTACCGGTACTGCCTCTTCTTCCAGCTCTGGTTCACCGGGCGCAGCAACGACGTGGAGGCCTTCCGCGTGGAGCAGCAGCAGGCCGAGCGGTACGTGGTGGGGCGCTCCAACCGCTCGTACCTGTGGCTGTCCACCGGTCCCGAGTGGTACCCGCTCATCGCCGACAGCGACCTCGGCGAATGGAACCGCCGCGAGATGTTCTGGACCAACACCACCCACCTCCAGCGCGTCAACGGGGTCATCGACTTCATCCGCGGCCCCCAGGCGGGCCGCATCCAGCTCGAGGGCGCGGTCTCGGCGTTCTTCGTGCCGTCCCGGGGCAAGTTCCTGCCGGACGGCGACGACAACAAGCCGGTCAACTTCTTCCTCGGCCTGAGTCCCGAGGGCCCCCGCGCCTGGGACGTCCAGCGGGGCCACCTCCCCCACGCGGTCCGGGCCCGGCAGGCGGTGCCCGTCGCCCCCGCGCCGGCCCTCACCGCCCGGCAGCCGGTGCGGCTGGCCCCGGCCCAGGTCGCGGAGCGGGCCGTCACGCTCGGCAGGCAGCGCAAGCTGGACTTCTGCGTCTCGCTCCTGGAGGCGTGGCAGACGGTCGGCGACACGCCCCGGCTGTCCCGGCTCGCGGAGCGGGTCGCCGCCCGTTTCCGCTACGACGGCGCGGACGTCGCCGGACTCCTGGCGGAGTCGGACCGGCTGTACCTCGAGGCGGACGGCGACGACCCGCTCGTACGCCTGCGGAACGGGAACGGCGGAGCGTCGGCACCGGTGGACCGGCGGCCCTCGGGCGAGAGCTCCGAGCTGGGCCGCATCACCTTCGTCAACGAGGCGGAGGGGCACGGCATCGTCGACATGGTCGACCACGGGTGGGCGCGCTTCACCACCGACGACGTGCGCACCCCGCTCGTCGGCGGCCCGGTCCGCGGGCAGATCATCCGGGCCGTCATGGTCGAGATGGACCGCAACGGCGGCCGCAACGCCCGCGGCCTGGAGCTGTTTCCGGTCACGTCGACCCTGGTGGAGGGGGAGGTCGTGCCGGTGGAGCAGCTCGCCGAGCGCGTGGCGACCGATCTGCGGTACGAGATCGAGGAGCGCCTGTCCCAGGGCATCTCCGAGGTGCCGGCCCGGGAGCTGGAGGAGTGGCTGGAGGAGCGGTTCGCGGGCGGCACCCCGCTGGCGGACCGGCTCGGGCTGCAGGCGCTCGGCCGGCTGTGGGCGAAGCTGGAGTGGGTGAAGCAGCGCGGATCCGCGGGGAACCGGTCGATCGGCCTCGCCACGGGCACGGTGTTCGGCCGCGTCCCGGAACCCCGCAAGGAGTCAGCGGCCGAGAAGCCCCCGCAGGCCCGCCGGAAGGACGAGTTCGGCGAGGCCCTGGCCGCGGCGGTCGCCGAGCTCGAACAGGCCAACGGAGGCATGGCGCCCACCTTCTACAAGGTGAAGAGCGCCCTGATGAAGCGCTTCAAGAAGGACTACGAGCGACTGGTCGTCGGTTCGCTGAAGGGAAGCATCGAGCGCCACCCCGGCTGGACCCTGCGGGAGGTCCGCCCGGGCGTCCACGTGGTCGAACGCTCCGGCGAGACACCCTCCAAGCCGCCGCAGCCCGCTCCCCGCGGCACAGCCTCGTCCTCCTTCGCCACGGTGTTCGCCGAGGCGGTGGACGACCTGCTCGCACAGGGCAGGACCCCCACCCTCCAGACCCTGGGGACCATGCTGCGCACCGGCCTCGGCGAGGCGTACGCGACCGAGGTCGGCGCCTCGCTCAAGCGGCGCATCGAGCGGGAGCCGGGCTGGATCCTGGAGGAGGCCGGCCCCGGGGTGCACGTCCCCCGCCGCTCGGACCGGCCCCCGGCACCCCAGGTACCCGCGCCGGTCCCGGACCTGGACCTGGAGGCGGACGTGAGCGCGGTGATCGCCCAGCTCCTCCCTCGGGGCGGCGAGTCCGATCTGACCGACGTGGGCGAAGCCCTGAGCGCCCGCTGGGGCTCCGATACCTACAAGCGGGTGACGCGCAAGCGGTCCCTCCGCCGGCTGGTCGAGGAGCTCGGGTGGGAGACCCGGGAGACGAGGCCGGGCGACTGGATCGTCTGCGTCCCGAGCAAGGAGGACTGACCCGATGCCCGAGCCCGACACCGCCGCCCTGGCCGCCGTCCTCGAGGCCGCCGCGGACCAGGCCGGCCCCCCGGTCCCGCTCGCCGAACTGTGCCGGCGCGCGGGCCTGAGCGACCCGGCGGCCGAGGCGGCGGCGCCGATGGTGCAGGCGCTGCTGGGCGCGTTCGGCGTCCTGCGCGCGGAGGGGCCCGGCGTCCTGACCGTGCGCCCCGAGGCCCGCTACTTCCTCCGCAGCCTGGCCTCGTACGTACGGGAGGGCCGCTCGCTCCTGGACAACTGGGAGCGCCCGGGCACGGCCGAGCCGCCGTACACCGGCCGCCAGGTGCTGTCCGGGCCGCAGTTCCTCTACCTGGCGGAGGAACGCCGCCTCGCCCTCGACCCGCACGCCGCCCCGCTGCGCCGCTCGGAGGTCGCCCAGGTCGTGGTGAAGACCCGCCTCCGGGGCCGCGGCGGCCGGGCCCACTACCTGCTCCTGTACGACGCCCGCGCCCGGCAGTACCAGCTGCCGGGCGGCCATGTGCGCTCCTCGGACACCGACCTCCGGGCGGCGGCCGTCCGCGAACTGGAGGAGGAGCTCCCCGGCTACACCCACACCCCCGGCAGGGACCGGCTGAAGGAGCTGGGCACGGTCCCGGTCGTCCAGCTCTCCCGCACGGTGGGCGCGGTGACGGAGTACCGCATCACGTTCTTCCAGCTGGAGACGGACGCCCCGGCGATCCCGGTGGGCCCGGGCGCCCGCTGGGTCCCGGAGGACGTCCTCCTCGACCCCACGTCCCTCGTCGACGACGCCACCCTGAACGTCGTCGCCCTGACCCGTCTGGACGACTCCCTCCCCGGCCACCTCCACGGCCTCCCCTGGAGCCTCCCCGCCACCCAGCACCGCTCCCTCCGCGAGGTCCTCCGCGACCGCCCGTGGGAGGTGGCGGGCCTCGTCATCGGCGTCCTGGGGCTGGGCCTCTCCCTGATACCGCTGCTGATGTGACCGTCCTACGGCGACCTCCAGCCCATGGGTGCGGCGGCACGTCATATCGTCGTTCCACAACCACGAGCGGATCGCCGACCGAGGGGGAGCCATGCAGGCCAAGGAGACACTGTTCGCCGATCTCGTTCAGGGGAGGGCGCAGCAGTTCCAGGTGCCCCTGTACCAGCGGACGTACGCCTGGACGGAAAAGCAGCTCAATCAGCTATGGAGCGACGTCCTGGAACAGGCCGAGCTCCTCGAGACCGGGGACAGGGCAAGCACCCATTTCCTCGGCTCCGTCGTCCTCGCACCGTCTCCGCAGAACGAGGCCACCTTTCCCCGCTGGTTGGTGGTAGACGGGCAGCAGCGGCTGACGACGCTGTCCCTCGCCCTCGCGGCGATCCGCGACCACATCGCGGACACGCAGCCCGACGAAGCGGAGCGCATCGACGAGGAGTACCTCGTCAACAAGCGCAAGACCGGCGACGACCACTTCCGGCTCCTCCCGACCCAGGCCGACCGGTCCCAGTTCGCCGCGCACATCCGCGGCCACAAGGAGACCTCCGCCGGCGGCAGCGTCGCCAGCGCGTACAACTTCTTCCGCCGCAAGCTCGTCGCCGCGCACGACCCGGCGGCGCCGCAGGACGTGTTCCGGCTGGAGCAGGCCATCACCTCACGGCTCACTCTCGTGGCGGTGACCGCGGAGCGCGGCGACAACGTCCACCGGATCTTCGAGTCGCTCAACAACACCGGCCTCAAGCTGAGCCAGGCAGACCTGTTGCGCAACTACTTGTTCATGCGCCTGCCCACCCGAGGGGAGCACGTCTACGAGACGTACTGGCTGCCGCTGCAGGCCAGTCTGAGCAACGACGAGCTCGAGCAGCTCATGTGGCTGCAGCTGGTGCTCGACGGGGACGACCGTGTGCGGCGCCAGGACCTGTACACGGCTCAGCAGCACCGTTTCGAGCGCGGGGAGCCGGACGAGGCGGCCATCGAGGCGTACATCAAGGAGTTGCACCGCCACAGTTCCCTCTTCCGCAGGCTGCTGCACCCCGAGGAGGAGCCCGACCGCGCGGTCCGGTCGTACCTGCTCCGGCTTGATGCCTGGCAGGCGCAGGTCACCTATCCGGCGCTGATGCTGCTCCTGGACCGCCGCGAGCGCGGAGAGCTCGAGCCCTCCGAGACGGCCCGCGCTCTGTCGTACGTCGAGAGCTTCCTGGTGCGCAGGATGATCTGCCGACTGCCGACGAACAACCTCAACAGGATCTTCCAGGCCGTGCCGGGACAACTCCCGCGCGATCTGCCGGTGGCCGACGGCCTGCACCAACTCTTGTCCGCCGAGAACCGGTTCTGGCCCGGTGACGACGAGCTGCGCGACAAGATTCGTACGGCGCCCTTCTACCAGTACGGGCGCTGGCATCAGCGCAAGGCTGTACTCCAGCGCCTGGAGGAGAGCCACGAGCACCCCGAGCCGATCGACTTCGCCGCCGCTCAGCTCACGATCGAGCACGTCATTCCGCAGTCGCCCGGCGATGAATGGCTACGCATGCTCGGCGAGGACGCCTCGGACGGGGAGAGCCCGGAGGAGCTCCACACCCGGCTCCACCACACGCTCGGCAACCTGACGCTCACCGCGGTCAACGCCGAGCTCTCCAACCATCCCTTCAAGCGCAAGCAGGACCTCCTCCTGGGCAGCCATTTGGAGATGAACCGTCGCATCGCGGCCACCGAACGCTGGGGCGCGAAGGAGATCTTGGCCCGCGCGGACGAACTCGCCGACCGGGCGATCGGCCTGTGGCCAGCGCCCCTGCGCGGGGTCGGACGCGCCGAGCGCAGCCGCGACTGGCAGCTGGCCCACCAGACCCTCGCGGCGCTCCCCCACGGCACCTGGACGTCCTACGGCGACCTCGCCGCCTTCATCGGCTCCGGCGCCCAAGCCGTCGGCAACCACCTTGCGGACACGCCCGGCGTGAGCAACGCGTATCGGGTCCTCACCGCCGACGGAAAGGTGGCCGACGGCTTCCGATGGGCCTCACCCGAAGCGGGAGGCGACGTCCGCACCCGGCTGACCACCGACGGCATCCACTTCACGGCGAGCGGAGCGGCCGACCCGGCACAGCGGCTCACCGCTGACGACCTCGCGCAGCTGATCGCCGGTACCGATGCCGAGGACGAGGGCCAGGGCACCGCCGGGCCCTCCGACACGGACGGCCGAGCCGAGGCCACCCAGCCCGAGGAGACGCGAGCCGAGCGGTTCCTCCGCCAGCTCGCCGCCGACGACTCCCCCGACACCGTGGACGCGGTACACGGCCTGTTCGCGCACTGGGAGGCGCTCGGCGGGTGGATCGGCTACGGGGCAGGACGCGTGACCACTAGCGCCTTCCTCATGCTCGGGGAGGCGGGCCTTCCGGGCCGCGGCATCTGGCCGCTCACGCTCTACCCGGGAGGCGGACGCGGCGGCACCGCAGAGGTCGTGTTCCAGTACCTGACCGCCCGCGAACCGTTCACCGACCGCGCCCTCCGCGCCGAACTCCTCCGGCGCCTGAACGAACTGGAAGGCGTCGCCATCCCCGAGGGCAAACTGGAACTGCGCCCCGGCATCCGGCTGTCTCTGCTGGAGGATCACGCGAACCTCAAGCTGCTCACCGAGGCACTGACGTGGTTCCGCGACCGCTGGGAGAAGCGAGAGGCATCCTGACGGCCGGGGAGTCCCCGCGGGGTGGAACGAAAAACACCATCCTCCGCCCCGCTACGACGCCACGCGAACGGCTCGATGGCCCACTTGACCGGCTCCACTCACTCTGGTGATGCCTCGGCCGTGCGGGACGCATCTATGCCGCTGGTGAGCCGGACGCCCGTGGACGGGTCCTCCGCCAATCTGCGGAGGATCTCCAGGGACCGCTGCCCCCCACTGGTCGACCCCGTCCTTCGGCTCGACCAGGTACGGCCCCCACATCGCCCCGGCCACCAGCGAGGTGACGCCCAGCACTCGCCAGGACCGCCTGGCCGCCGACGGGGCGGCATGCGATGTAGTGGACCTCCCGGCCTGTCATGGGGTGCACCCGTTGTCCCAGCACACTATGGGGCACCACCAGGAGCCCGGTCTCTTCCTCGGTCTCACGTGCTGCGGCTTCCCCGGGAGTCTCCTCGGATTCGATCTTCCCTGCCGGGAACTGCCACGAGAGTGCGCCCTCCGCCACACGTCGCCGCACGAGCAGGACTCGCTCGCCCCGCACGACGGCAGCGGCGACCGCTCTCTGGGCCTCGACCGTCACGAAGATCCCCTACCGTCGCACCTGGATCAGCGCGTGCGTTCCACTCGTACGCCAGGCAGCCCCGGACCGTTCGAGCCCGTCCAGCACTTCCTGCTCCAAACCGACGATGACGTCGGACTTCAGGGTCCGGAGCGCCGCGACGGCCCCCGGGAAGTACGCGGTGAGATCGGCGAAGGACGCCGTGGCGCCCCACAGCCGGTCGCCCACCAGGCGCCGGTAGTTGAGGTCGCCCTTCAGGAGGGTGAGCGTGGCGCTCTCGAACTCGCCGCGGAGGTCCTCGGGCATGTCCTCGTACGGCAGTGGAGCGCAGAAGAACGGGTGGGTGCGGACCTCCAGGCTCCCTGCCGCCATGGCCTTCCACAGCCGGTCGCCGATCGCGCCGGCTTGGCCGGGTGCCTCGGTGAGGCGGCGGAGGCAGTCGACGACGTCGGCCGTCATCGCGTCGGAGACGTAGTAGGGGTACGGCTTGAGGTGCAGCACGACCTGTTCGGCATGCCGCTGTTCGAGGAGGTGGTCGATGAGGATCAGGTCCGGGATCAGCTCGCGCCCCGCATTGTCCGCCACCACGGCGACGGTCGAGGAGCCCCCGACGGGCAGCAGCTGCCACAACAAGGCGCTGTCGTCGGCCACCAGCGCGGAGGCAGCGGCGTCACCGGCCGCCGGCTCCCCCGCCGAGACGCGGAAGCCGAGGTCCGCCCGGTTGCCCCAGAGCGACGCGTGGAGCAGGGCAGCAGCCCGCTCGTGCGCCGGAACGCTCGCGAGCGCGTCCAGGGCCCGTAGTTCCTCCTCCACGGCCTCACCGCGCAGCTCGGCCCGCTTGAACGGCGCGAACGGATCGACTCCCTGCCACGGCCCGCTGCCGAAATACCCGACCGCGCCGAGGAGCCTGCGGTAGAAGTAGCTCTCCGCCCACAGGAACGGGGCGTCGTGCCAGGAGCGCCCGAAGTGCTCCTGCCCCCAGTCCTCCCAGCGCTCACGGTCGTGTTCCCCGGGGGCGAGCGGCTCGATGACGCCGTTGGTGATCTCGTCCAGCAGGGTGTCTAGGGCCTCGTGCTGCTGGCGGCCGTACGGGAAGGCGTCTCGCACCTGCTGGATGAGGGCGGGGTGGCGCTTGGCCAGCACGCCCCAGGCGAACGAGCCGGGCTCGTTGCTCAGGATGACCGGCACTCCAGCCGCATCGCCCGAGTCGTGGGAGGTCTTCTCTGTCATCGTGTCCAAAGCCCTTCGCCTGTCGCTCACGTGTCCATGATCCCCAGGGCCACGACGCCAGCCGCGCTCCCGACCAGCACCTCACCCATCGCCGGCTCGGAGGCCGCGCAGTGCAGTGAGGCGTCCACGCGGACCTCGGCGATCTGCCGCTGCTCGTCGAGCGACCACACGCGCACCGTCCCGTCCGCCGCAGCCGACACGAGGCGGTTCTCGTCACCCATGAAGCCAAGCATGAGGATGCGGCCCGTGTGACCGGAGAGGTTGGAGGTGAACCGGTCCGTCCCCAGATGCCGTACCGCGATGTCTCCGGTCCCCGACCCGACCGCCACGCGGTCGCCCGGACCGTCCACGGTGACGGCACGGGCCCACCCGCTGGGGCTGCTGAACCGGCTTCTGAAATCCCCGGTGGAGGCGTGCCACACGCGCACCGAGCCGTCACCACCGCAGGCAGCCAGGACGTCTCCGCTGTCGTCGAACGAGAGCGACCGCAGCCGACCGGCGTGCACGTCCTGAGTCCACGACAGCGTCGCCGTGGGGAGATCCCAGCACCGGAGGTGTCCGTCACCCGTGCTCGCAGCGATACGAGGCGTCGAACGGGCCATCGCCACAGCCCACGTTCGCGGAGTGTCCTGGTTCAGGGTGAGCGACCAGGCCGGGTCAGGCAACGACCAGACCCTGACCGCCCCGTCGCCGCAGGCCAGGGACCAGACACGTCCATGGGCGGCGGGCAGCCGCCGGCCGACCGGTGATCCGGCGGACGAGCGCGAGTTTCAGTCGTCCGTGTCCCACAAAGCTGCAGGGGCCCTGGACACGGGCGGAGAGCTGGACTTCTCGGCGGAAGCGCGCCCGGAACTCCGCGTCGTCCGCCTGGGCAGGGTGGACGACCTTGACCGCGACCCGCAAACCGGCGGCGTCGAGGCCGGCGAACACCGTGCCCACGCCCCCTGACCCGAGGCGCCCGATGATCCGGTAGGCGCCGACGCGCTTGGGGTCACCAGGGTAGGCAGCCAGCACCCGCCCACCAGAACGAGCACTGCTCACCAGGCTTCCGATCTCCTTCAGACGTGCAGCAGGCCAAAGGCCGGACGCATGCCGGTACCTGAGAGCTGGATATTAGCCGCGCGTCGAGGCGATAGGCACTGCCTTCTCAGGCAATGGTCGGCAACGCTTCCTTATCGAGCGCACAAGAGCGAAACGGAGCCGACGAGCCTCGCTCGCCGTGCTCCGTCGCTTTCGCCGCAGCGCGTCTGTTCATCGGTGCGCGCCGCGGCCTGGCTCTCCCCGGCAATCGACTGACACCCCATCAGAACGAGCGTCAAATGAGCGTCACGAGCGTCATTTCAGCGTCAAGATATCGCCCACACCACAAATACCGCGCACCCGCAAAACCGCAGGTCAGAGCCCCTACTTCACCGGCTCCAGAATCGCCACGCACTCCACATGGTGCGTCATCGGGAACAGGTCGAACGCCCGCAGCGTCCGTACCCGGTAGCCGCCCTCGCGGAAGTAGCCCAGGTCCCGGGCCAGGGCCGCCGGGTCGCAGGCGACGTAGGCGATGCGGCGGGCGCCGAGGCCGGAGAGGTGGCGGACGGTCTGCTTGCCGGCGCCGGCTCGGGGCGGGTCGAGGACGATGAGGTCGACCTCGGTGATGCCGGTGCGCGGGAGGACCGACTCGACCTTGCCCTGCTCGATGCGGACGCGCGGGTAGTCGGCCAGGTTGTGGCGGGCGTCCTCCACCGCGCGCTTGCCCGACTCGATGCCGAGGACGGCGCCCTGGTCGCCGACGCGGTCGGCGAGGGCGCCCGCGAAGAGGCCGACGCCGCAGTAGAGGTCGAGGGCGGTCTCGCCCTTGCGGGGCGTCAGGCCCTGCATGACGGCGAGCATCAGGGTCTGGGCGGCCTTCGGGTGGACCTGCCAGAAGCCGCCGCTGCCGACGCGGTAGGTGCGCTCGTCGGCGCGCTCGCGGACGAAGGCGCGGCCGTGGACGCGGTGGACGCCGCCGTCCTTCTCGTCGACGCGCATGACCGAGACGGGCTTGTCGAGCTCCACCAGCGGGAGGCGGGCGCCGGGGCGGGGGGTGAGGATGACCTGGCGGTCGTGCGAGCCCGAGGCGGCGATGGCCTCGACCGAGGCCATGCCCTCCCAGGTGCGCTTCTCGACGCCGAGCTCCGAGACGCCCGCGGCGGCGATCATGCAGTGGTCGACCACCTCGACCTCGTGCGAGCGGTGCTTGCGCAGGCCCGCGTGGCCCTCGGCGTCGATCGCGTACTGGACGCGGGTGCGCCACTGCGGGACCTCGCCGGCGGGGAGCTTGTCGCCCTCGGCGGGGACGACCGTGCCGTCCCAGCCGGCCTCCTCGGGCGTGAGGCCCGCGAGCCGCTGCAGCTGCTCGGCGATGACCTCGCCCTTGAGCCGGCGCTGGGCGCCCGGCTTGGCGTGCTGCCAGTCGCAGCCGCCGCACTTGCCGGGGCCGGCGAAGGGGCAGGGGGCCTCGATGCGGTCCTTGGACGGGTCCAGGATCTCGACCGCGTCGGCGCGCAGGAAGCGGGAGGTCTCCTCGCCCTCGGTCACCCGGGCGCGGACGCGCTCGCCGGGCAGGGCGTGCCGGACGAAGAGGACGCGGCCGCCCTCCGTGCGGGCGATGCAGTGGCCTCCGTGGGCGACCGGGCCGACCTCGACCTCGTACTCTTCCCCGACCAGCGAAGCAACGGGCACGTTCTGCATGACGGGGGGACTCCAAGAGGAAGAGGTGTGGGCTGCCGTTCGGGACGGCAGCCCACCAGTCTAGTTGCTCTTTTCGGCCGGTACCTTCGCGCCGCCCTTCTCGACCGGTCCGCGTCGGACCGATCCGGGGGCGTTCCAGTCCTGGCGCTTGCGGGCCCGCTTCTTGGCGGCCTCGGAGGACTGCAGCTGGTACGGGACGGAGGTGACCATCACGCCCGGCGTGAAGAGCAGCCGGCCCTTGAGGCGCAGGGCGCTCTGGTTGTGCAGCAGGTGCTCGTACCAGTGGCCGACCACGTACTCGGGGATGTAGACCGAGACGGCGTCGCGCGGGCTCTCCTTGCGGAGGTTCTTCACGTACTCGATGACCGGCCGGGTGATCTCGCGGTACGGCGAGTCGAGGATCTTCAGCGGCACGTTGATGCCGCGCCGCTCCCACTCCTCCTTGAGCGCCTTGGTCTCGGCCGGGTCGACGCTGACGGTGAGCGCCTCCAGCTCGTTGGCGTGCAGCAGCTTGGCGTAGGCGAGGGCGCGCAGCGTGGGCTTGTGCAGCTTGGAGACGAGGACGACGGAACGGACCCGGGAGGGGCGGACGTACTCGTCGGGGCGTTCCTCGGCGGCGGCGATCTCGGCGGCCACGGAGTCGTAGTGCCGGCGGATCGCGGTCATCGTCGCGTAGAAGATCACCATGCCGAGCAGCGCGACCCAGGCGCCGTGGGTGAACTTGGTGGCGAGGACGACGACGAGGACCAGACCGGTGAAGAAGGCGCCGAAGGCGTTGATCGCGCGGGAGCGGATCATGTGGCGGCGCTTGGCGGGGTCCTTCTCGGTGCGCAGGTGCCGGTTCCAGTGCCGGACCATGCCGATCTGGCTGAGCGTGAAGGAGACGAAGACGCCGACGATGTAGAGCTGGATCAGCCGGGTCGAGTCGGCCCCGTAGACCACCACGAGGAGCGCGGCCGCGCCGGCCAGCAGCACGATGCCGTTGGAGAAGGCGAGGCGGTCGCCGCGGGTGTGCAGCTGGCGGGGCAGGTAGCGGTCCTGGGCGAGGATCGAGCCGAGGAGCGGGAAGCCGTTGTACGCCGTGTTGGCGGCCAGGAAGAGCACGAGGGCGGTCGCCGCGGCGAGCAGGATGAAGAAGAACGTCCCGTCGCCGAAGACGGCGGCGGCGACCTGCGAGATGACCGGGT
The DNA here is from genome assembly GCF_039535475.1 of Streptomyces showdoensis. Classification (NCBI taxonomy): domain Bacteria; kingdom Bacillati; phylum Actinomycetota; class Actinomycetes; order Kitasatosporales; family Streptomycetaceae; genus Streptomyces; species Streptomyces showdoensis. The sequence continues at coordinate 269,674 of NZ_BAAAXG010000028.1, forward strand.
CCTGGACGTAGCCCGGGCCGACCGGCACTCCGTTGACCAGCAGGTCCTCGGCGGGCTTCTCGGCCATCCGGACGTCGGTGGCCATGGCCAGGAAGATGATGCCGCAGAACATGGTGACGGCGAGGCCGCCCATGAGCGCCAGCGTGCTGGCCGCGTTCTTCGACTTGGGCTTGCGGAAGGCGGGCACGCCGTTGGAGATCGCCTCGACGCCGGTCAGCGCCGCACAGCCGGAGGAGAAGGCCCGCAGCAGCAGGAAGACCAGGGCGAAGCCCGCGAGCCCCTGGTGCTCGGCCTTGATCTCGAAGCCGGCGGTGGGGGCGGACATGGTCTCGTCGAGGACGAGGCCGCGCCAGGCACCCCAGACGATCATGGCGAAGACGCCGAAGACGAAGACGTACGTCGGGATGGCGAAGAGGCCGCCGGACTCCTTCACGCCGCGCAGGTTCATCAGCGTGAGCAGCACGATCACCGCGATGGCGGAGAGGACCTTGTGCTCGACGACGAACGGCACGGCGGAGCCGAGGTTCTCGATGCCGGAGGAGATCGACACGGCGACGGTGAGGACGTAGTCGACGAGCAGCGCGCTCGCGACGGTGAGTCCGGCCTTGGGCCCGAGGTTGGTGGTCGCGACCTCGTAGTCGCCACCGCCGCTCGGGTAGGCGTGCACGTTCTGCCGGTACGAGGCGACGACCGTGAACATCAGGACCACGACGGCCAGCGCGATCCACGGGCTGAAGTGGTAGGCCGACAGGCCCGCGACGGAGAGGACGAGGAGGACCTCGCCCGGGGCGTACGCCACCGAGGACAGCGGGTCGGAGGCGAAGACGGGGAGGGCGATGCGCTTCGGGAGGAGGGTCTCGCCGAGCTTGTCGCTGCGCAGGGCCCGCCCGATCAGGATCCGTTTGGGCACGTCGGTCAGTTTGGACACGCAGAGGATCGTAAGCGTTCGAAAAGAGCCATGCCGACCAGCACCCCCGATCCGCACCGAATCTCCCTGGATACCACCTGGGGGGAGACCTGGGCAGACACCGTTTCCGGTGGTGACACGCCCCTGACGGGGTCTTGACGCGTTCCTAACGAGGGCTGCGTGAGGTCCCGGTCTTCGTTGCCGCATAAGCTCGGACCGGACAGCACGCGTGTGCAGGTCCGCCACGGCCCGGGCCCATCGGGCCGGGCAGCCGGCCGCCCTCCGGGGGCGGCATGCGTGGCCGAATACGTGGCCGGTGCGGCCAGGAAAGTTGTGAGAAGCGTGTTTTCGCAGGTCAGCAAGGCGATCAGGAGTGCGGGGTAAGGGGACGTGCACATCGTCATCATGGGCTGCGGGCGCGTGGGAGCCGCTCTCGCGCAGACCCTGGAGCAGCAGGGCCACACGGTCGCCGTGGTGGACCAGGACCCGACGGCCTTCCGCCGTCTGGGCTCGGGCTTCGGCGGCCGTCGCGTCACGGGCGTGGGCTTCGACCAGGACACGCTCCGCGAGGCGGGGATCGAGGAAGCCGGCGCCTTCGCCGCGGTGAGCAGCGGCGACAACTCGAACATCATCGCGGCGCGGGTCGCGCGCGAGATGTTCGGCATCGAGAACGTCGCCGCCCGGATCTACGACCCGCGGCGCGCCGAGGTCTACCAGCGCCTGGGCATCCCGACCGTCGCCACGGTCCGCTGGACCGCCGACCAGATGCTGCGGCGGCTGCTGCCGTCCGGCGCCGAGCCGCTGTGGCGTGACCCGAGCGGCGGAGTGCAGCTCGCCGAGGTGCACACCTCCCCCGCGTGGATCGGCCACAAGGTCAGCCGGCTCCAGGAGGAGACCGGGGTGCGCGTGGCCTTCCTCACCCGACTGGGCGAAGCGATTCTTCCGACCTCTCAGACGGTGCTGCAGGAGGGCGACCTCGTGCACGTCATGATGCGGACGGACGAGATCGACAAGGTCGAGGCGGCCTTCGCCGAGGGTCCCGAGGAGGGCGGTCACTGATGCGTGTCGCTATTGCCGGCGCGGGCGCCGTGGGCCGTTCCATCGCGGGCGAGCTCCTGGAGAACGGGCACGAGGTCCTCCTCATCGACAAGGCGCCGACCGCCATCTCGGTGGAGCGGGTGCCGCAGGCCGAGTGGCTGCTGGCCGACGCCTGCGAGATCACCTCGCTCGACGAGGCGGCCCTGCAGCGCTGCAACGTGGTCATCGCGGCGACCGGCGACGACAAGGTGAACCTGGTCGTCTCGCTGCTCGCGAAGACCGAGTACGGCGTGCCCCGCGTGGTCGCCCGGGTCAACAACCCGAAGAACGAGTGGCTGTTCAACGAGGCATGGGGCGTGGACGTCGCCGTCTCGACGCCGCGTCTGATGTCGGCCCTGGTCGAGGAGGCGGTGAGCGTCGGCGACCTGGTCCGGCTGCTGCGCTTCAGCCACGGCGACGCCAACCTGGTCGAGCTGACGCTGCCGCCGGAGTCCGCGATGGCGGGCACCGCGGTGGGCGACGTGGCCTGGCCGCAGGACACCTCGCTGGTCACCATCATCCGCGGCTCCCGGGTCCTCACCCCGAGCCCGGAGGAGACCCTGGAGGCGGGCGACGAGCTGCTGTTCGTGGCCACCCAGGCGCGCGAGGAGCAGCTGGAGGACCTGCTGTCGGTCCGCCGGGGGCCGAACGAGTCCTGACGGTCCTGACGGTCCTGACGGTCCTGACGGATGGACGGACGGCTGCAGGGCCGTCGTGACGTACGCGAAGGGGCCCGGAACCTGTGACAGGTTCCGGGCCCCTTCGCGTACGAAGCGCTCATCGGCTCCGCGCTACGCCTCGGGGTGCCCCTGAGCCGCGGCCTTGCGGGCCTTCTCGGCCTTCTCGGCCTGCTCCTCGGCCTCCATCTCGGCGAAGACGTCGATCGGCGGCGGCGCCTTCGCGAGGAACACCCAGGTGAGGTACACCGCGAGCAGGAACGGCGGGATCTTCAGGGCGACCAGGACCCAGCCGAGCTGCGTGGTGTCGGCCCACCAGTAGAGCGGGAAGAGGATCGCGCACTTCGCGAGCAGGATCAGGCCCCAGGCCCAGCTGGCCTTGGTGTACGCCTTCTTGCGGCCCGGGTTGCGGGTGCGCCAGGAGAGGTTCTCCTTGAAGACCGGGCCCAGGATGAGGCCGATCAGCGGGACCCCGGCCAGCGCCGTGACGATGTACGCGAGGGCGAGGCCCAGCGTGTACAGCATGCCCGGCAGGTAGAAGTCCTTGGCGTTGCCGGTCATCATCGCGAAGACCACGCCGAAGGCGACGCCGAAGACGCCGCTGAAGGCGTGCTTGACGGTGTCCCGGCGGACCAGCCGGACGGCGACGAGGACGAGCGACACCGCGAGGGCGGCGATCGCCGAGGAGCGCAGGTCCTTGTTGATCGTGTAGATCGTGACGAAGAGCAGGCCCGGCAGGACCGTCTCCACCATGCCGCGCACCCCGCCGAACGCCTCGAAGAGGGCGGCCTCGGTCACCGCCTTGTCGGTCCGGGCGTCCTGGTCCGGGGTGGGCTTCTCGGTGGTCGGCTTGTCGACTGACGTCACCGGCTACTCCTGTCCGAGCGGTCGGAGCTCGTATTTGGGGTTGAAGAGGACCCGCCGGCCGTGGCTCATGGAGATCCGGCCGGAGGCGATCATCTTGCGGCCCGGCTCGATGCCCACGATGGAACGGCGGCCCAGCCACACGACGTCCAGCGGCGCCGTGCCGTCGAACAGCTCGGCCTCCAGCGCGGGCACACCGGCCCGGGGACGCAGGGTGACCGTCCGCAACGTACCAGTCACCTTGACTATCTGTCGGTCGGAGCAGTCGCTGATACGCGTGCACCCCGACGCGGCCGAGTCCTCCTGGAGCTCGACCGACTCCAGCTCCTCCTGCGAGGTGGAGAGGCGGTCGAGCATCCGGCGGAACCGTCCGGCCGGCTTCTCTGTACGCGGTGCAGCACTCATACAGAAAGCGTACCGGCCCCCGCCGACACCGAACTCAGTGTTCGAAGCGGTAACCCATGCCCGGTTCGGTGACGAAGTGCCGCGGGTGCGAAGGGTCGTGCTCCAGCTTGCGCCGCAGCTGTGCCATGTAGACCCGCAGATAGTTCGTCTCGGTGCCGTACGAGGGTCCCCAGACCTCCTGGAGCAGCTGCTTCTGGCTGACCAGCCGGCCGCTGTTGCGGACCAGGACCTCCAGGAGGTGCCACTCGGTGGGGGTGAGCCGCACGTCCTTGCCGTCGCGGTGGACCTTCTTGGCGGCCAGGTCGACCGTGAAGCCCTCCGTCTCGACGACCACGACGCCGTCCTCGCCGCCGCCGACCGGCTCGGCCCTGCGGACCGCGGCGCGCAGCCGGGCGAGCAGCTCGTCCATGCCGAAGGGCTTGGTGACGTAGTCGTCCGCGCCCGCGTCGAGCGCCTCGACCTTCTCGTCGGAGGTCTGCCGGGCGGAGAGCACCAGGATCGGCACCCGGGTCCAGCCGCGCAGGCCCTTGATGACCTCGACGCCGTCCATGTCGGGGAGCCCGAGGTCGAGGACGACGACGTCGGGGTGGCGCTCGGCGGCGAGCCGGAGGGCGGTGGCCCCGTCGGGGGCCGCGTCGACCTCGTACTTGCGCGCCTTGAGGTTGATCACCAGGGCGCGGACGATCTGGGGCTCGTCGTCGACCACCAGGACCCGGGTCATGAAGAGGTGCCTTCCTTGTCGTTGGTACGGAGAGGTACGGAGAGGGTGCGGGGAGGGAGTACGGGGAGGGGACGGGGTGACGGGGGTGCGGTCCCGGGGCGGGGGCACGGGACACGGGACACGGTCACGGGCGGGGATCACGGGGGCGGGGCGCCGGCCCCGGGTCACGACATGATGTGCGCCGGCATCGCGGGGGCGGGGGTGTCCGGCGGCGGGGGTCCCTCGGTCTTGAGGGTGAGGACCATGGTCAGTCCGCCGCCCGGGGTGTCCTCGGCGGTGATGGTGCCGCCCATGGCCTCGACGAAGCCGCGGGCGACCGCGAGGCCGAGGCCCACGCCGGCGCCGCGCGGGGCGTCGCCGAAGCGCTGGAAGGGCTCGAATATGCCGTCCTTGGCCTCGTCGGGGACACCGGGGCCGCGGTCCGTCACGCGCAGTTCCAGGCGCTCGCCGAGGACGCTGGCGCCGACGGCGACCGGGATGCCGTCGGGGCTGTACTTGACGGCGTTCTCGACGATGTTGGCGACCGCCCGCTCCAGGAGGCCCCGGTCGACCGCGACCATGGGGAGGGTCTCGGGGATGTCGAGCTCGACGCTGCCGTCGGGGACGCCGCCGAGGGCCATCGGCACCACCTCGTCGAGGTCGGTGGAGCGGATGAGCGGGGTGACCGTGCCGGTCTGGAGCCGGGACATGTCGAGGAGGTTGCCGACCAGGTGGTCGAGGCGGTCGGCGCCGTCCTCGATGCCCTCCAGGAGCAGGGCCTGGTCCTCCTCGGACCACTCCACGTCGTCCGAGCGCAGCGAGGTCACCGAGGCCTTGATGCCGGCCAGCGGGGTCCGCAGGTCGTGGCTGACCGCGGCCAGCAGGGAGGTGCGGATCTTGTTGCCCTCGGCCAGCTTGCGGGCCTCCTCGGCCTGGTCGACGAGCCGCTGCCGGTCGAGGACGACGGCGGCCTGGGCGGCGAAGGCGCCGAGCACCCGGCGGTCCTCCGCGGGCAGCACCCGTCCGGTCAGGGCCAGCGCCAGGTGGTCGCCGACCGGCATGTCGACGTCGGCGTCCTCCGGCCGGGCCACCGGCCGGGCGCCGACCTTCGCCGCGCAGGTCCACGGTTCGAGGTCGCCGGTCCGTTCGAGCAGGGCGACGGAGTCCATGGAGAAGGTCTCGCGGACCCGTTCCAGCAGCGCCTCCAGACTCGTCTCGCCGCGCAGGACGCTGCCGGCGAGGTACGAGAGGACCTCGGACTCCGCCCGCAGCCGGGCCGCCTGGTGGGTGCGGCGGGCGGCCAGGTCCACCACGGAGGCCACCGCCACGCCGACGCCGAAGAAGACGGCGATGGCCACGATGTTCTTGGGGTCGGCGACGGTCAGCCGGTGCAGCGGCGGGGTGAAGAACCAGTTGAGCAGCAGGGACCCGAAGGCCGCCGAGGCGAGCGCCGGGAGCAGGCCGCCGAGCAGGGCGGCCGCGACCGTCAGGGCCAGGAAGAGGAGCATGTCGTTGGCGAGCCCCAGGTTCGCGTCGACATGGGTGAGCAGCAGTGTGAGGAGCGCCGGTCCGCCGACCCCGACGACCCAGCCCCAGACGAGCCGGGCGCGGCCGAGCCGGGCCCCGCGGGCGACGGGCAGGCCGCGGCCCTTGGCGGCCCCCTCGTGGGTGACGATGTGGACGTCCAGGTCGGGGCCGGAGTCCCGGGCGACGGTCTGGCCGACCCCGGGGCCGCCGAGGACGTACTGCCAGGAGCGGCGGCGGCTGGAGCCGAGGACGATCTGCGTGGCGTTGACGCCCCGCGCGAAGGACAGCAGCGACGAGGGGATGTCGTCGCCTATGACGTGGTGGAACGTGCCGCCCAGGTCCTCCACGAGGGTGCGCTGGACGGCGAGCTCCTTCGGCGAGGCGGAGGTCAGGCCGTCGCTGCGGGAGATGTACACGGCGAGGACCTCGCCGCCCGCGCCCTTCTCCGCCAGCCGCGCGGCCCGCCGGATCAGGGTGCGCCCCTCCGGCCCGCCGGTCAGGCCGACGACGATCCGCTCGCGGGCCTGCCAGGTGGACTGGATGTTGTGTTCGCCGCGGTACTGGCGCAGGTACTCGTCGACGCGGTCGGCGGTCCACAGCAGGGCCAGCTCGCGCAGCGCCGTCAGGTTGCCCGGCCGGAAGTAGTTCGAGAGGGCCGCGTCGACCTTGTCCGGCTTGTAGACGTTGCCGTGCGCCATCCGCCGCCGCAACGCCTGCGGCGACATGTCCACCAGCTCTATCTGGTCCGCCCGCCGCACCACCTCGTCCGGCACCGTCTCCCGCTGCCGCACCCCCGTGATCGACTCGACCACGTCCCCCAGCGACTCCAGGTGCTGGATGTTCACCGTCGACACCACGTCGACGCCCGCCGCCAGCAGCTCCTCCACGTCCTGCCACCGCTTGGGATTGCGGGAGCCGGGCACGTTGGTGTGGGCGAGCTCGTCGACGAGGGCGACCGCCGGCCTGCGCGCCAGCACCGCGTCGATGTCCATCTCCGGGAACGTGGCGCCCCGGTACTCGATCTCCCGGCGCGGCACCTGCTCCAGACCGTGCAGCATCACCTCCGTACGCGGCCGGTCATGGTGCTCCACGAACGCGACCACACAGTCCGTACCGCGCTCGACCCGCCGGTGCCCCTCCGAGAGCATCGCGTACGTCTTGCCGACGCCCGGCGCCGCGCCCAGGTAGATCCGTAGCTTGCCGCGTCCCATGGCTCGACCTTACGTCCAGCCAAACGGACATTCCGCACGACCGTGGGAGGTCAGGGCCGTATTGACGTGATCCTGACGCCCCCACCGCGGCCGACGGAGCACCGGCCGGGCCGGGCCGGCGCCCCCGTCCCGCACGGTCAGTGCTCGATGATCTCGCCGTCGCGGAGCTCCAGGACCCGGTCGGCCAGGCCGAGCAGCTGGGAGTCGTGGGTGGCGACCAGTGCCGTGCAGCCCTCGCTGCGCACCACGGCCCGCAGCAGCTCCATGACCGCGAGGCCGGTCTCGGCGTCGAGCTGTCCGGTCGGCTCGTCGGCGATCAGCAGGGCCGGCCGGTTGGCCAGGGCGCGGGCGATGGCGACGCGCTGCTGCTGGCCGCCGGAGAGCTCGCCGGGGCGCTGGGCCGCGTGGTCGCCGAGCCCCACCAGGGCGAGCAGCAGGGCGACCCGCTCCTCGCGCTCCTTGGGGTCGGCCTTGCGCAGCCGCAGCGGCACGCCGACGTTCTCCGCGGCGGTGAGGATCGGTATGAGTCCGAAGGACTGGAAGATGAATCCGATCCGGTCGCGGCGCAGCTCCAGGAGCCCCTCCTCGCCGAGCCCGGCGAGATCGGTGCCGTCGATGACGATGCGCCCCTCGTCGGCGGAGTCGAGGCCGCCGACGAGGTTGAGCAGGGTGGTCTTGCCGGAGCCGGAGCGGCCCTTGAGGGCGACCAGCTCGCCGCGCGGGATGTCGAAGGAGACCCCGCGCAGGGCGTGGACGGCCGCGGCGCCGGTCCCGTACGACCGCTTCAGGTTCTCGATCCGGACCATCGGCGTCCCGGCCGGGTCCTCGATCACGGCCGTGCCGGTCCGCGCGTTGCTCTCACTCACCGTGGTGCCCCCCTCGATCGAACGTGTGCGCCGTCAGTATGGTCCGAGCACGGGGGCGGGGGCCAGGCCTGTGGACAAGCCGGGCCGCCGGGGCCCGGCCCGGCGGATCGCCTGTGGAAAAGCGGGCGGGCCGTGCCTTCCCCGTCCCCGGCGTCAGCGGGGAGGGGGAAGGCACGGCCCGTCCTCTGCCTTCCTGGCGGGGCCTGCCCGGTGGGCGCGCCCCGTGTGTCAGCGGATCTCGGAGATCTCCGGACCGCGCTGCAGCTGGCCCATGCCGCCGGAGAACCGGGAGCCGGCCTGGTCGTCCTGCTGCACGCCGTCCGGCACCATCTGCGCGTCGTTCGGCAGCTTGAGGACGATCGGGTCGCGAGGGGCCATCGGGCCCTCGCCGCGGACGACCACGGTGTCCCGGACGATCTGCTCCAGCAGACCGGCGGCCTCGGGCTGCACCGCGCCCTGGCCGGAGATCACACCGCGCAGGAACCAGCGCGGTCCGTCGACCCCCACGAAGCGCACGAGCTGCACGCCGCGGTTGCCGTCCGGGAGCTGCACGGGGACCTGGGCACGGAGCTCCCAGCCCAGCGGGCCCTCGACCTCCTCGATGGCACCGCCCTGCTGGGTGATGCCGCCCGCGATCTCGTCGCGGACCTCGCCCCAGATGCCTTCCTTCTTGGGAGCGGCGAACGCCTGGAGCTGCACGGCGCTGTCCCGCAGGACCACGGTGGCCGCGACGATCGCGTCGCCCGCGACCTCCACGCGCAGCTCCATGCCCTCGACTCCGGGCACGAAGATGCCGCCCAGGTCGACCCGGCCCTCTTCGGGCGTGCTGACCTCGGAGATGTCCCAGGGACCGTCGGGCCGGGGCGCCGGCGGAAGGTTCACCCGGCGCGGCGCGGCCGCGTCCTCGCCGTCCACCGCGTCGACGACCTGCTCGGCCTCGCCCGCTGCGTCCTCAGCGGCACCGCTCTTCTTGCGACGTCCGAACACGTCACTGTCCTTCCCGGTCGGATACGACCGAAGCGTATCGATTCCCACCCGTGGTGCCGTCCACGGCGGCATGACCGCCGGTGGACCCGAAGCCCCCCTCGGCCCGCGCCGAGCCGGGAAGCTCCGCCACCTCGTGGAAGCGCACCTTCTCGACCTGCTGGACGACCAGTTGGGCAATCCGGTCGAATCGCTCGAACCGCACGCTCTCGCGCGGGTCGAGATTGACCACGATCACTTTGATCTCTCCACGGTACCCGGCATCGACCGTCCCCGGGGCATTCACCAGCGCGACGCCGCAGCGTGCGGCGAGGCCGGAGCGGGGGTGGACGAAGGCGGCGTAGCCGTCCGGCAGTGCGATGGAGACGCCGGTGGGCAGCACGGCCCGCTCGCCCGGGGCGAGCACGGCGGCCTCGGTGGTCACCAGATCGGCTCCGGCGTCGCCGGGGTGCCCGTAGGCCGGGATCGGCACCTCGGGGTCCACGCGGCGGATGAGTACGTCGACGGGATTGCGCATCAGGGGTTCACCTCGAAGGCGCGGGCGCGCCGGACCTGGTCGGGGTCGGACATGGCGGCCTGGATCTCCTCCGGCCGGCCGTTGTCGATGAAGTGGTCGACCTTCACCTCGATGAAGAGGGCGTCGGCACGGACGGCGACGGGGCCCTCGGGCCCGCCGATCCGGCCGACGGCGGTCGAGTAGATCTTGCGGCCGCGCACCGCGGTGACCTCGGCCTCCAGGTGGAGCACGGTGCCGACCGGGACGGGACGTGCGAAGTCGGTCTCCAGGCGGCCGGTGACGGCGATGACCCGCAGCAGCCAGTTCAGGGAGCCGAGGGTCTCGTCGAGCGCGGTGGCGAGCACGCCGCCGTGCGCGAGACCGGGGGCGCCCTGGTGGTCGGGGGTCACGGTGAACTCGGCGGTGACGGTCACGCCCTCGCCCGCCCGCGCCTCCAGGTGCAGCCCGTGGGGCTGTCCGCCGCCGCAGCCGAAGCAGTGCGCGTAGTGCGCGCCGAGCAGCTCGCCGGGGGCGGGCGCGTCCGGGTGGCGTACCGGCGGTATGGCGTCGGCCGGCGGGGTGAGGGCCGCAGATGTTCCAGTCACAGGCGCAGACCTTACCCGCGCGGCCGGGCGCCGGTCGCGCCGTGCCAAGCTGGGAGGCATGCAGCCTTCCGCACACCCTTCCGCGCCGAGCTTCGACGAACGTCTCACCGCGCCCCGTTCCTGGTGGGTCATCGTGGCCCTGCTGGGCCTCTCCGGCGGTCTGATCACGTTCCCCCTGGGTACGGTCGCGACGCTCGGAGGCCTGATCGCGGCGGGCGCGCTCGCCGCGGCGGCGGTGTCCTCGTACGGTTCGGCCCGGATCCGGGTGGTGGCCGGCTCGCTGGTCGCGGGGGACGCGCGCATCCCGGTGTCGGCCCTGGGGGCGCCCGAGGTCCTGGACGCCGAGGAGGCGCGCGCCTGGCGCACGCACAAGGCGGATCCGCGTGCCTTCATGCTGATGCGGAGCTACGTGCCGACGGCGGTGCGGATCGAGGTCACCGACCCGGCGGACCCGACGCCGTACGTCTACCTGTCCAGCCGGGACCCCGAGGGACTCGTGGCGGCCCTGGAGGCCGCCCGCGGCCACGAGCGGCACGCCGGGGCGGCCGGTGAGGCGCAGGAGCCCCAGGGGGCCGGGGAGCCCCGCGGGGCCTAGAAGTCGAGCTCCTTGGGGTTCTCCGGCTGCTCCAGCGGGGGCAGGGCCGGGAGGGCGTCCCAGGGGATCTGGCGGCCGCGCAGGTCCTTGCGGACGTGCGCGGCGAGCTTTCTGGTGTCGCGCCGGTTCATGACCGCGCCGACGGCCGCGCCCACCATGAACGGGGTGAGGTTCGGCAGGTTGCGCACCAGGCGCTTGGTGATCTGCTGGCGCAGTTCGCGCTTGAGCTGGCCGCCGAGGGCGGCGTTGACGGTGGTGGGCTTGGTGGGGTCGATGCCCCGCTCCTCGGCCCAGGAGGTCAGGTAGGCGGTCGAGCGCTGGGTGAGCGTGCCGGGCGGGCGCAGGCCGTAGACCTCGTGCAGCTCGGCGATGAGCTTCAGCTCGATGGCGGCCACGCCGGTGATCTCCGCGGCGAGCTCGGCGGGCATCGCGGGCGGCACCGGCAGCATGGCCGCGGCGCCGATGCCGGCGCCGACGGTGGCGCTGGCGCTGGACGCGCCGGCGACCAGCTTGTCGGCGATCTCCTCGGGACCGAGCCCGGGGAAGTGCCGCCGCAGGGTCGCCAGGTCCCGTACGGGGACCCGGGGCGCCAGCTCGATGACCCGGTCGGCGAGATAGCCGACGCCTGCCTTGGCGCCCTGACCGCCGCGCTTCACACCGCGCCGTACGGCTTCGATGCGGGCGCTGTCCGGTTTCAGGCGTTCCAGGTGCAGGCGTTCCAGGTGCAGGCGTGCCGGATCGGCGACGCGCCGCAGGGCGCCCCGCTGGGTCCCGCCGTCCTGCTCGCGCGGGACGGGCGGCCGGTCGCCCTGCTGCGGCGCGTCCGCTGCTTCGAGCGAGGCCGTGGGGCCTCGCCCGTCGTCACGTGCGCCAGAAGTGGGCAGGGGGGCGGAGTGCGCGGCCGAGGGGCCCTGCTGGGCGTCCTCCACCGGGCCTGAGCCGCCCCGATGCGCCCCCGGCATCCCAGGGAGCCGGAGTCGCCGTTTCCGAGACGGTGTGTCGCCTGCCACGGTCGACCGATCTCAGTCGCAGTCGCGGCAGATCGGCTGGCCGTTCTTCTCCCGAGCCAGCTGGCTGCGGTGGTGCACGAGGAAGCAGCTCATGCAGGTGAACTCGTCGGCCTGCTTGGGCAGGACCCGGACGGCCAGCTCCTCGTTCGAGAGGTCGGCGCCGGGCAGCTCCAGGCCTTCGGCGGCCTCGAACTCGTCGACGTCGACGGTCGAGGTCGACTTGTCGTTCCGGCGGGCCTTCAGTTCTTCAAGGCTGTCCGAGTCGACGTCGTCGTCGGTCTTGCGTGGGGTGTCGTAATCCGTTGCCATGTCGCTCTCCCCCTCTGGGTGGTTTGCGGTGTCTCCAGCGCACGTAACGCGTGAGAGGCCGGACTTGTGCCCGACCCGAGGCGGAGATTTTGCCTCACATCAAGGTCTGTTACTCAATCGACACCCAATCCGCCCTCTCATGAGTGAGCGGCTTTGGGTGGCGAACCGGACCGTACACGGTCCGTCGGCCGTCCCTCTCGGGTGCCACCCCGTGTACTTCCCGCCGATCGGACCCCTGGAAACCCGGACTTTTCCGGGTTTTTTGAGGGAATTCGCGATCACGGAGAGTGGAGGTTCGGACACCCATTCCTGTGATCGATCACACAGGACCATCTCAGGAACGAGGATCGGAAATTCCGCGCAAAGCGAACAGATCCGGTCGGCTCGTGCAGTGTGTCAGATCGGCAGAGTGACACGCATCACGAGGCCACCGCCCTCGCGGGGCTCCGCGATGATACGGCCACCGTGGGCACGCGCGACGGAGCGCGCGATCGACAGGCCGAGGCCGACGCCCTTGTCGCTCCCGGTGCGCTCCTGCCGGAGGCGCCGGAATGGCTCGAAAAGGTTGTCGATCTCGTACGCGGGGACCACCGGGCCCGTGTTCGTGACCACCAGGACCGCCTGGCCGTTCTGGGTCTCGGTGGTGACCTCGGCCCAGCCGCCCTCCGGGAGGTTGTACCGGACGGCGTTCTGCACCAGGTTCAGGGCGATCCGCTCCAGCAGCACGCCGTTGCCCTGGACGACCGCCAGGGCGCGCTCGCCCCGGATCTCCACGCCCTTGGCCTCGGCCTCCGCGTGCGCCTGGTCGATGGCGCGCGAGGCCACCTCGGCCAGGTCGACGGGCTTGCGCTCGATGATCTGGTTGTCGCTGCGGGCCAGCAGCAGCAGGCCCTCGACCAGCTGCTCGCTGCGCTCGTTGGTGGCCAGCAGCGTCTTGCCGAGCTGCTGGAGCTCCACCGGCGCCGCCGGGTCGGAGAGCTGGACCTCCAGCAGGGTGCGGTTGATCGCGAGCGGGGTGCGCAGCTCGTGCGAGGCGTTGGCGACGAAGCGCTTCTGGGCGCTGAAGGCCCGCTCCAGGCGCTCCAGCATCTCGTCGAAGGTGTCCGCGAGCTCCTTCAGCTCGTCGTCCGGGCCGTCCAGCTCGATCCGGCGGGACAGGTCGGATCCGGCCACCTGGCGGGCGGTCCGGGTGATCCGGCCCAGCGGGGAGAGCACCCGGCCCGCCATCGCGAAACCGAACGCGAAGGCGATGATGCTCAGGCCGAGCAGGGCGAACAGGGAACGGCGCAGCAGGTCGTCCAGGGCCAGGTCGCTCTGGTGGCGCAGGCACATCGTGACGGCGTTGCTGAGCGTCTCGGTGTTGGGCTCCGTGGGCAGCTGGCACCAGTCGGTGGTCGGCGTGATCGTGCCGCTGACGACCTTGAAGGGCAGCTGGGAGGTGCTGTCCCGGAGGGCCTGCGCGGTGAACAGGTAGATGATCGCCAGCAACAGGATGCCGGCGATCAGGAACATCCCGCCGTACAGCAGCGTGAGTCTTATCCGGATCGTCGGGCGCAGCAGCGGCCGGACCGGGTCCCGGGGGTCCCAGGTCGGCTTCGGGGGCGCGTGGAGCGGCGCCGGGGTCTGGGCCATGGGGGATCAGATCCGGTAGCCGGAGCCGGGCACCGTGACGATGACCGGCGGCTCGCCGAGTTTCCGGCGCAGGGTCATCACGGTGACGCGGACCACGTTGGTGAACGGGTCGGTGTTCTCGTCCCAGGCCTTCTCCAGGAGCTGCTCGGCCGAGACGACGGCCCCCTCGCTGCGCATCAGGACCTCCAGGACGGCGAACTCCTTGGGTGCCAGCTGGACCTCCTTGCCGTCGCGGAAGACCTCGCGGCGGTTGGGGTCCAGCTTGATGCCGGCGCGCTCCAGGACGGGCGGCAGCGGCACGGTGGTGCGACGGCCCAGGGCACGCACGCGGGCGGTGAGCTCGGTGAAGGCGAAGGGCTTCGGCAGGTAGTCGTCGGCGCCCAGCTCCAGGCCCTCGACGCGGTCGCTGACGTCGCCGGCGGCGGTGAGCATCAGGACCCGGGTGGGCATGCCGAGCTCGACGATCTTCCGGCAGACGTCGTCGCCGTGGACGAGCGGGAGGTCCCGGTCGAGCACGACGACGTCGTAGTCGTTGACCCCGACCCGTTCCAGGGCCGCGGCGCCGTCGTACACGACGTCGACGGCCATCGCCTCCCGGCGCAGTCCGGTGGCCACCGCATCGGCGAGCAGCTGCTCGTCCTCGACGACGAGTACACGCACGTCTCTGAGTCCTCTCCTGGTGCCCTGGTCCGGACCGCGGACGGGGCGGGTCTGCGCACTGACTGTGCGTGTCCATCCTGCCCCGAACGCGCGTAAACCGGCCGTAAGACGGCGTCGCGGGCCGCCGCGGAGGGCGCGGCTCGCGCCGTGTCGGGAAGAATTCACCTGATTCGCGGGCCAGTTGAGGTTTCTGTGAGGAAAGGGCTGGGGAGGACGACTGCACACCCCGCGATCACGCCCTGTAGGTGGCACGCCACCTACCGCTCTCTGTCCCCCAGAGGTAGCAGTGTGTGATCCGCCCACCCCCGGCACTCCCCGTGCCACCGACCCACGACGAGGGGGCGCACGATGGACGCTTTCACCGCAGGCCTGCTGCACCGCATCAAGGCCGCTCAGTCCGACCTCACGCGCGCTCGTGAGACGGGCGACGACTTCCTCGCGGACGTCGAGCAGGCCGAGCTGGACGACCTGCACCGCCTGGCCGCCGAACACGGCGTGGAGGTCGGCGCGCGCTGCGCCTGACCCCCAGGATCCGGCAGGACATGGGTGGGCCCCCGGTGCCGTCGGCGCCGGGGGCCCACCCATGTCCGTACGGGGCGCGCGTGTCAGTCGTGCCAGGCCCCGGCCTCCTCCAGGAACTCCTGGAGCGGCCCGAAGACGCCCTCGGAGGCCGCCAGCACCAGCTCCCCCGACGCCCGCTCACCCGGACGGCCGCCGGTCAGGGCGCCCGCCTCGCGGGCGATGAGGTCGCCTGCGGCCAGGTCCCAGGGGTTGAGGCCGCGCTCGTAGTACGCGTCCAGGCGCCCGGCGGCGACGTCGCAGAGGTCGATCGCCGCGGAGCCGCCGCGGCGGATGTCGCGGACGCGCGGGATGAGCCGCTGGGCGACGTCCGCCTGGTGGGCGCGGCGGGTCTGGACGTAGGCGAAGCCGGTGCCGACGAGGGCCTGGTCGAGCTCCGGGGAGGGGCGGACGGCCAGGCGCCGGTCGCCCAGCCACGCGCCGCCGCCGAGGACGGCGTGGAAGGTCTCGCCGCGCAGCGGGACCTCCACGACGCCGACGACGCTCTCCCCGTCGCGCTCGGCGGCGATGGAGACGGCCCAGGTCGGCAGGCCGTAGAGGTAGTTCACGGTGCCGTCCAGCGGGTCGATCACCCAGCGGATCCCGCTGGTGCCGGGGCTGGCGGCGCCCTCCTCGCCGAGGAAGCCGTCCTGGGGGCGGTGCTCGGAGAGGAAGCCGGTGATCAGCTTCTCGGCGGCGATGTCCATCTCGGTGACGACGTCGATGGGGCTGGTCTTGGTCTTGGCCACGGCCAGGTCGTCCGGCCGGCCGTCACGCAGCAGCGCTCCGGCCCGGCGCCCGGCCTCCAGGGCCAGGTCGAGCAGCTCCCGCAGCAGCGGATCGGTCACGCGGGACTCGCGGGACTCGGGGGAATCGGTCACGGGAGGGCTCCTCAGGCGTACGGGCTGTCGGCGCCGGCCGCCGCGGGGCGCTCCGCGCGGGCGGGGCAGCAGCCGATCGGGCAGAGGTCGTGCGAGGGGCCGAGCGCGCCCAGGGCGCAGCGCTCGGCGCGCTGCCCGCGTTCGGTGGCGGCGCGTTCCAGGACGAGGTCGCGCACGGCCGCCGCGAACCGCGGGTCGGCCCCGACGGTCGCCGAGCGCCGGACCGGGAGGCCGAGCTCGGCGGCCTTGGCGGTGGCCTCGGTGTCGAGGTCGTAGAGGACCTCCATGTGGTCGGAGACGAAGCCGATGGGCACCATGACGACCGCGGGCGCCCCGGCGCCGTGCAACTCCTCCAGGTGCTCGCAGATGTCAGGTTCCAGCCACGGGACGTGCGGGGCGCCGCTGCGCGACTGGTACACGAGCTGCCAGGGGTGTGCGACGCCGGTCTCCTCGCGGACGGCGTCGGCGACCAGCCGGGCCACGTCCAGGTGCTGCTTCACGTAGGCGCCGCCCTCGCCGTGGTCGGCGACGGGGCCCGAGGTGTCGGCGGCGGAGTCGGGGATGGAGTGCGTGGTGAACGCGAGGTGCGCCCCGGCCCGCACGGACGGGTCGAGCTCGTCGAGCGAGGCGAGGACGCCCTCGACCATGGGGCGGACGAAGCCGGGGTGGTTGAAGTAGTGCCGCAGCTTGTCGATGCGGGGCAGCGGGAGTCCCTCCGCTTCCAGCTCGGCGAGGGAGTCCGCCAGGTTCTCGCGGTACTGGCGGCAGCCGGAGTAGGAGGCGTAGGCGCTGGTGGCGAGGACGGCGATGTGACGCCGGCCGTCGGTGATCATCTCGCGCAGGGTGTCGGTGAGGTACGGCGCCCAGTTCCGGTTGCCCCAGTAGACCGGCAGGCCGAGGCCGGCCTCGGCGAAGTCCGCGCGCAGGGCGTCGAGCAGCGCGCGGTTCTGGTCGTTGATGGGGCTGACGCCACCGAAGAGGAAGTAGTGCTGCCCCACCTCCTTCAGCCGTTCCTTGGGGATGCCACGGCCGCGGGTCACGTTCTCCAGGAACGGGACCACGTCGTCCGGGCCCTCGGGGCCCCCGAAGGAGAGCAGCAGCAGGGCGTCGTACGGGGCGGGATCGAGCTCGTCGGACATGGCACCGATCCTCCCACCCGCCTCCGACGGCCGAAGGCGCGCCCCGACCGAAAAAGTGGGTGACCGGACCAGTTCAACACCGTAGGCTTTAGCTATTAATTACACGTGTTGAGCCGACACGTGTGGACTCGCCGCCCTGCCAGGAAGCCCGGAGATCCCCTTGCCCAGTCCCTATCGCGCGATCTTCGCGGCCCCCGGCAGTACGGCCTTCTCCCTCGCCGGCTTCCTCGGCCGGATGCCGCTGTCCATGATGGGCATCGGCATCGTCACCATGATTTCGCAGGTCACCGGCCGGTACGGGCTCGCCGGAGCGCTCTCCGCGACCCTCGCCGCCTCCGCCGCCGTGCTCGGCCCGCAGATCTCCCGGCTGGTCGACCGCTACGGCCAGCGCCGGGTGCTGCGCCCGGCGACCCTGATCTCCCTCGCCGCGGGGGCCGGCCTGCTGCTCTGCGTCCAGCAGCAGGCCCCGGACTGGACGCTGTTCCTGTTCACCGCCTTCATCGGCTGCGTGCCCAGCGTCGGCGCGATGACCCGGGCCCGGTGGGCGGACATCTACCGCGGCGAGGCCCAGCGGCTGCACACGGCGTACTCCTGGGAGTCGATCGTCGACGAGGTGTGCTTCATCTTCGGCCCGATCATCTCGATCGGCCTGTCGACCATCTGGTTCCCGGAGGCCGGCCCGCTGCTCGCCGCCGTCTTCCTCGCCATCGGCGTCTTCTGGCTCACCGCACAGCGCGCCACCGAGCCCGCCCCGCACCCGCGCAGCGCCCACGGCGGCGGCTCCGCGCTGCGCTCCCCCGGGCTCCAGGTCCTCGCGCTCGCCTTCGTGGCCACCGGAGCCGTCTTCGGCTCGGTCGACGTCGTCACGGTGGCCTTCGCCGACGAGCAGGGCCACAAGGCCGCCGCGAGCCTGGTCCTCGCCGTCTACGCGCTCGGTTCCTGCGTCGCCGGCGCCGTCTTCGGACTGCTCCACCTCAAGGGCGAGCCGTCCGTGCGCTGGCTCGTGGGCGTGTGCGCGATGGCCGTGAGTATGATCCCCCTCCTACTGGCCGGGAACCTGCCGTTGCTGGCCGTGGCGCTCTTTGTCGCGGGCCTCTCCATCGCGCCGACGATGGTGACCACCATGGCCCTCGTCGAAGCGCACGTACCGCGCACCCAGCTGACCGAGGGCATGACCTGGACCGGGACCGGCCTCGCGGTCGGCGTGGCGCTCGGCTCCTCGGCCGCCGGCTGGGTGGTCGACGCCTCCGGGGCGGAGGCGGGGTACGTGGTGCCCGTCGCCTCGGGTGCGCTCGCGGTCGCGGTGGCGCTCCTGGGCCACCGCCGGCTGCGCAGGCCGGTGCCGACGCGGGAGGGGCAGAGTGGGCGAGAGCACGACACAGCGCTGGGGGAAGAGCGGGCCGACGAGCGCCACATGGCGTAACTGGGCGGGGAACGTCACCTCCCGCCCGGTGCGGGAGGTGAGCCCGGCCTCGGCCGAGGAGCTCGCCGACGCCGTGCGCAGGGCGGCCGAGGACGGCCTGCGGGTGAAGACGGTCGGCACCGGCCACTCCTTCACCTCGATCGCGGCGACGGACGGGGTGCTGGTCCGGCCCCATCTGCTCACCGGGATCCGCCGGATCGACCGCGAGGCGATGACCGTGACCGTGGAGTCCGGCACCCCGTTGAAGCGGCTCAACGTGGCCCTGGCCCGGGAGGGCCTGTCGCTCACGAACATGGGCGACATCATGGAGCAGACGGTCGCCGGGGCAACCTCCACGGGCACCCACGGCACCGGGCGGGACTCGGCCTCGATCGCCGCGCAGATCCGCGCGCTCGAACTGGTCACCGCCGACGGCCGTCTGATGACCTGCTCCCCCACGGAGAACCCCGAGGTCTTCGCCGCCGCCCGGATCGGCCTCGGCGCGCTCGGCGTGGTCACCGCCCTCACCTTCGCCGTGGAGCCGGTCTTCCTGCTCACCGCGCGGGAGGAGCCGATGTCCTTCGACCGGGTGACCTCGGAGTTCGACGCGCTCCACGCGGAGAACGAGCACTTCGAGTTCTACTGGTTCCCCCACACGGACAACTGCAACACCAAGCGCAACAACCGCAGCACGGGCCCCGCCGCCCCGCCCGGGAAGCTGAGCGGCTGGGTCGAGGACGAGCTGCTCTCCAACGGGATCTTCCAGGTCGCCTGCGCGGTCGGGCGCGCCGTACCGCCGCTCATCCCGTCGATCGCGAAGGTCTCCAGCCGGGCCCTGTCGGCCCGTACGTACACCGACATCCCCTACAAGGTGTTCACCTCGCCGCGCCGGGTGCGCTTCCTGGAGATGGAGTACGCGCTGCCGCGCGAGGCGGCCGTGCCGGCGCTGCGCGAGCTCAAGGCGATGGTGGAGCGCTCGCCGCTGAAGGTGAGCTTCCCGGTGGAGGTGCGGACGGCGCCCGCCGACGACATCGCGCTCTCGACCGCCTCGGGCCGGGAGTCGGCGTACATCGCCGTGCACCTGTACAGGGGAACGCCCCACCGTGCGTACTTCACCGCGGTGGAGCGCATCATGACCGCCCACGGCGGCCGGCCGCACTGGGGCAAGGTGCACACCCGGGACGCCGCCTACTTCGAGAAGGCCTATCCGCGGTTCGCCGAGTTCACGGCGCTGCGCGACCGGCTCGACCCGGAACGGCGGTTCGGCAACGACTACCTGCGCCGGGTCCTGGGCGACTGACCGTCACCCGGCTCCGCCGGCCGCCTGGTCCTGGGCGGTCGGCGGAGCCGTCGGCGGAGTGGTCGGCGGCGTCGTCGGGGGCGGGGTGGTGGCGCCGCCGGTGGGCTCGGCCGACGTCGAGGGCGTCGGCGTGGGGGCGGGCGGGGTCGTCGGGGCCGTCGGGTCCGGGGTGTCCGGATCCGACGGGGTGGTGCCCGGCGTCGGGGTCCCGCCGCCCTTCTGCTCCTGCCGCCCGCCCTCGCCCGGCACCGAGGACGGCGCGCCGCCCCCGTCCGGCCGCTGCCCGCCGTTGTCGCCGCCGGGGCCGCGGACGGCGGAGCCGAAGGTCGTGGTCCCCTTGGTGCCGCTGAGGTCCTGACCGGAGGTCAGCTCGTACGCGGTGATGCCGCCCATCGCGAGCAGGAAGACCGCGGCGGCGCCGACGGCGGAGCGCTTCCAGCCGCGGACCCGGGTGCCGTGCGTGGTGGGCTCGCCGAACTCCTCGCTGCAGGGCTCCTGCCCGTACGCGGCGGGGAGCTGCTGCCCCTTCGGCCTGCCCGCGGCCGTGGCCCCGCGCATCTGCTGACCGGTGCTCTTGAAGAGGTGCTGGAGCAGCGGACCGCCGCAGGTGGCGATGACACTGATCACACCGGCGCCGAGGATGGTGCCGTAGACGCCCAGCGTGGAGGCCAGCTTGGCGGCGACGACCGCCGCGACGGCACTGCCCGCGACCTGAGCCACACTCAGGTCGAATCGTTTCTTCTCTTCCGTGGCCTCCGTGCCGGGATCCGGCCTGTCACGCATGTCCAACCCCTGCTTGTTCATTCGTTCCACCGTGCACCCAGAAGGGACAGATGAACGAAGGGATTAGTTCCGTTTCTGGTGCTTCTGTGAAGAGGGACACGCGCACCGGGAGATCGCGGAGACTCAACTCCCGTACCCCCCGAGAAGTTGGGCGGCGCGCCGGTCCACCCAGGTGGCCCGAATGGAGTACTGTGGCGAACCCTGGGTCCGGATTCCCCCACGGGTGTCCGGAATCGACGGAAGGGGGCCGAAGGTGGCACTCGAACCGGCGGCGCCATGGCACCGCACGGACGCCCGCGACGCAGCGTGACGACCTGTCACTCTGGGTGGCGAAAAGGCAACCGTGTCACAGCGGCGTTCCAGGGTCCAGGCCCGACACGCCGGGCAACTCGGCAGGGTTGTGGCAGGCTGCACCCGGGCAGGCCACACTCGACTAGCGGAAGCAGCGACGCACGTGACGTCGGCAGGCACCACCCGGGAGGTTCCCATGCCCGAACTGCGTGTCGTGGCCGTCTCGAACGACGGCACACGACTGGTGCTGAAGGCTGCTGACAGCACGGAGTACACGCTTCCGATCGACGAGCGGCTGCGCGCCGCCGTGCGCAACGACCGCGCGCGCCTCGGGCAGATCGAGATCGAGGTGGAGAGCCACCTCCGTCCCCGCGACATCCAGGCACGGATACGTGCGGGTGCGTCCGCGGAGGAGGTCGCACAGCTCGCCGGCATCCCCGTCGACCGGGTCCGGCGCTTCGAGGGCCCGGTGCTCGCCGAGCGCGCGTTCATGGCCGAGCGGGCCCGCAAGACCCCGGTACGGCGTCCCGGCGAGAACACCGGCCCCCAGCTCGGCGAGGCGGTGCAGGAGCGGCTGCTGCTGCGCGGCGCCGAGAAGGACACCGTGCAGTGGGACTCCTGGCGGCGTGACGACGGCACCTGGGAGGTGCTGCTCGTCTACCGGGTCGCCGGCGAGGTGCACACGGCCAGCTGGACGTACGACCCGCCCAGGCGGCTCGTCCAGGCCGTCGACGACGAGGCGCGGGCGCTGATCGGCGAGACCGACGACACCCTCGCCGCCGTGCCGGAGCCGAGCTTCCCCTTCGTCCCTCGGATCGCCCGGCTGCCCCGGGACAGGCCGCTGGACCGCGCGCTCGACCGCCAGATGGAGCGGGCGCCCGTGCCGGCCCCCGAGCCGGAGGAGGAACGCGACTCCCTGACCAGCCTCCTGGAGGCGGTCCCGAGCTTCCGCGGCGACATGGTCGTCCCCGAGCCGGCCGACACGGAGCCCTCCGACGAGGCCGAGGCCGAGGAGCCCCCGGCTCCCGCGGCCTCCGCGGGCGCGGGCTCGGCGTACGCCGACGTCCTGATGCCCCGCGCGGTGTCGGGTCACCGCGACCGCCTCACCGGCACCACCGACCGCCAGGCCGAGGCCGACGGCGTCCGCCCGGGCCGCCGCGCGGCGGTCCCGAGCTGGGACGAGATCGTCTTCGGCACGCGGCGGAAGAAACAGGACTGACGCTTCCCGTACGGGGAAGGGGTCCGCGCCACCGGAACGGCGCGGGCCCCTTCGTCGTGCCCGAGGGCGTCGGCTACTGCGGGTCGGGCCCGGTGGCCACCGGGCGGGCCGGGTCGGAGGACCACTCGGACCAGGAGCCGGCGTAGAGCGCGGCGGGGAAGCCCGCGATCTCCAGCGCGAGCACCTCATGGGCGCCCGACACGCCCGAGCCGCAGTAGACGGCCACCTCGGGGGCCTCGGCGGCTCCCAGGGCGGCGAAACGCGCCCTGAGGGCGTCCGCGGGCAGGAAGCGGCCGTCGGCGGCCACGTTCTCCGTCGTCGGGGCCGAGACCGCGCCCGGGATGTGCCCGCCGATCCGGTCGATGGGCTCGACCTCGCCCCGGTAGCGCTCCCCCGCGCGGGCGTCCAGGAGCAGGCCCGAGCGGGCCAGGGAGGCGGCGGCGTCCGCGTCGAGCAGACCCAGGGCGCCCGGCTCGGGCGTGAAGTCGCCGGGCTCGGGGGCCGGGGTGTCCTTCGACAGCTCTCCCGTCCACGCGGCCAGGCCGCCGTCCAGCACCCGCACGTCCGGGTGACCCGCCCAGCGCAGCAGCCACCAGGCGCGGGCCGCGCCCCAGCCGAGGCCCCCGTCGTAGACGACGACCGGGCGGCCCGCCGAGACACCCGCGCGGCGCATCACGGCGCCGAAGGCGGCGACGTCCGGCAGCGGGTGCCTGCCGCCGCTCCCGGGCGGGCCGGCGAGGTCGGCGTCCAGGTCCACGTACACGGCGCCGGGCAGGTGGCCGGCCTCGTACTCGGGCCGTCCGGGCGGGCCGCCGAGCGTCCAGCGGACGTCCAGGAGCACCGGGGGCGTCGCCCCGGCCGACTCGCTCACGAGTTCGCTTACGGAGATGATGGGCTTCATGGGTGCCATCCTCGCGCAGCCCACCCCCTGAGAACGGCCCTCGCACCGAATCGCCGGGGCGCGCGGCCCGTCCCGTGGTGCAACGATCGGCACGGGACGCCCGACCGGTCCGCGTGTACGACGGGCGGACGGCAGGCAGGACCCGCCGGGGAGCCACTGTGCGGCCCGCCGGCCCCACCTCGTACGGCCACTGGCGAGGAGACGAAGACGATGACCGAGGCGACTCGGCGCACACCCGGTACACCCTGTTGGGTGAGCTTGATGGTGCATGGACTTGACGCGACACGGGAGTTCTACGGAGCGCTGTTCGACTGGGAGTTCGTGCCCGGTCCGCAGCAGCTCGGCCCCTACGTGCGCGCACTGCTCGACGGCCGGGAGGTGGCCGGGATCGGCCAGCTGCCCCCGGACCGGCATCTCCCGATCGCCTGGACCACCTACCTGGCCACCGACGACGCCGACGAGACCGCGGAGAGCATCCGCTGCTGCGGCGGCACCGTCGCGGTCGGACCGCTGGACGCGGGCGAGGCCGGACGCATGGCGATCTGCTCCGACCCGGCCGGCGCCGTCTTCGGCGTCTGGCAGGCCGAGGCCCACCACGGGACCGCGGCGTCAGGACCGCCCGGGACACCCGTCTGGAACGAGCTCCTGACGTACGAGACGGCCTCGGTCGGCAAGTTCTACCGGACGATCTTCGGGTACGAGGTCGAGCCCGTCGTCTCGGCCGACTTCGACTACCTCACCCTCCACCTCGACGGCCGTCCGGTCGCCTCCCTGCACGGCGTGGGCTCCGCCCTGCCCCGCGACAAGGGCGCGCACTGGATGACGTACTTCGAGGTCGAGGACGTGGACGCGTCCGCCCGGCTGGTCACCGAACTGGGCGGCCAGGTGCTGCGCCCGCCCCGCGAGGGTACGGCGGGGCGGCTGGCGCTGGTGGCCGATCCGGAGGGGGCGGTGTTCACGCTGGTGCGGTCGACGGGCGGACGCTAGGACGGGGCGGACGGGGCGGGCACCGGGGCCGGCCGAACGGGCCGGCGGAACGGGGCGACCGCCGGGACGGCCGGATCGGGGATCCGCCCGCGCCGGCCCTACCGGCCGGCCGGAACCCGCAGGTCGAGCTCCCGCAGCCGCTCCGCCGGGAAGTGGAGCTCCTCCCGGTGCTCCCCCAGGTACCCGAGCGTCTCCTCGCGCAGCCCCGGGTGCGCGGTCGGCCGCATGCAGTAGCCGACCGCCCGGACCAGAGGGGCGAGGGTGCCGGGTGCGGCGCCGGGTACACGGGGGGCGGCACCGTCCTCCAGGCCGGGAACGAGGTGGTCGACGACGGTCAGCGGGATGCGGTTGCTGTTCTCGTACGGGGTGAGCCGGGCCAGGACGGTCTCCGTGCCCACGCGGGCGACGGGGACGCCGTAGTAGACGGCGGCCGTCAGCATCGCGGTGGAGAAGCAGCCGACGACGAGCTCCGGCCGGCAGCGCTCGTAGAAGGTCTCCGCGAGCAGGGGGCCGTCCAGGACGGTGAGGGTGACGCCCGCGCGGGCCGCCTCCTCGTGCAGCGCCTGGGAGTGGCGTGCCGGGGCCGTGGGGTGCGGCTTGAAGACGATGCTGCGGTGCCCGGCGGCCGCGGCACCGCGCAGCATGCGTCCGTGCAGCTCCTCCTCCTCGTCGGCGGTGAGGATGCCGAGGACGGCGAGGTACTGGCCGAGCAGCAGGGCGGTGGGCGCGGCGGCGGTCGCGGCGGCGAGCCGGGGGTCGTCCGCCGCGGCGGCGGCGATCTCCCGCAGCACCGCGCGGAAGGCGTCGTCGGGGACGAGCTCGGCCCCGACCCCGTACTCGGTGAGCAGCAGCGGGCGCAGTCCGGGCACCAGGTCGAGGTGGAGGACGCGGCGGATCCGGCAGGCGATGGACTGGGGCAGCTCGTCCCGGGTCGGGCCGTAGCTCATCAGCCCGTCGGCGTAGACCTGGACGGTGCTCTCGGCGAAGACGGCGGCGAGCGCCTTGGCGGGGTTCACCTGGATCGACTCGACGACGAGTTCGACGGTGGCGGCGCCGAGCCCCCAGGCCGTGCGGAAGACGCGCTGCCAGAGCGGGGACTCCTCGGGGCGGGGCGACCAGGAGCCGGGGTGGTGCGGGTGGATCGCCTCGTTCCAGTCGATCACCTCGTCGAAGCGGCCGGCGATCCGCTCGTAGCCGGTCATCGTGGAGAGGCGGAGGGCGGTCTCGGGGATCTCGGCGTTGTTCGAGACGAGCAGGAGGCGGCGGGCTTCGCCGGGGGCGCCGAACTGCCCGGCGTCGAGGGCGGCGGCGACCGTGGCCGCCCCGTACAGCGTCGACACCTGGAAGATCTGGACGCGAGCGTCGGTCGGCATGGTCAGGCGGCCTTTCCGGTGTCGCGCAGGCTCCGGAGGAGGGTGCTGCGGGGGGTGTCCATCGTCGCGAGGGTCCCGTCGAGGACGCCCTGCGGCATCCGCCGCAGGGCGTCGGTCACGTCGCGCCGGAGCCGCTTGGCCACGGCCGGCTCGTACTGGTCGGACTTCGCCGTGTGGAAGGCGATCATCGCGCAGTAGGTGCGGACGGCCTTCGGCAGGAATCGGTCGGCGTCGCGGTCGCGTGCGACCTCTTCGAGCAGCAGGTCGTAGGAGGGAATGAAGTCCAGCTGGCGGTTGTCGGTGATCTGGGTGAGCGAGGTGGTGACCCCGCGCCGGTAGAAGACGCCGTGCAGGGAAAGCGCCGCATAGGTGCGGGCGGTGAGGTGGAGCCGCCAGATCCAGAGGCGGTCCTCGGCGGTGCGCAGTTTCGTCTCGAATCGCGAGGCACCGTTTTCGAACAGGCGCGCGCTGTAAATGCCGAACGGGACGAACGGATAGTCGACCATCGTCACCATGCTGGCCGGGGCGATTCCGTCCCGGGGGTCCATGACGGCGTCGCGCCGCTTCGCCGGGGCGTAGCGGATCTGGCGGGTGCGCGCCGTGGACAGGACGTGGTCGGTGCGCGCGAAGTCGCAGCCCAGGCGGTGGATCCCGGCCGTCATGGCGGCCAGGTGGCCGGGGGCGTACCAGTCGTCGCCGTCGAGGAAGGTGAGGTAGTCGCCGGTGGCCGCGTCGATTCCGGTGTTACGGGCCTGGGCGACCCCGAGATTGGTCTCGTGGCGGATGACCCTGGTCTGCGGAATGCGGTCCTTCCAGCGTTCCAGGAGATCGGGCGTCTCGTCCGTGGAATGGTCGTCCACCAGCAGGAATTCGGTGTCCGCATCCGCATTGTCCGCGAGACTGCGCAGCGTGTCGGGGGCATAGGGCCCGACATTGTGGAAAGGCACGACGACGGACAGTTTCGGCACTCGGGGATCCCCAAATCGCGTACGCGCGTACAGGTACTCGCGGGCAGATTAGACAGTGCTTTTCTCGGCTGGACGAGCCGCGTGTGCACGGGCGGTGAACTCTTGTGGTCCTGCGGGTTCGCGGGTGCGGCGGCGGTGGAGCCACGCCGTGGCCAGGAGGGCGGCGAGGGCGGCGGCGCCGACCGCGCCGCCCAGCTTGAGCCCGGGCGGCCGGAAGGAGCAGGTCACGGAGGTGGCCCGGCCGTCCAGGGGGACGGCGACGAGGCCGAGGCGGCTGCGGGCGGGGGTCAGGGGCGCGTCGCCCGCGGCGCAGCGCCAGCCGGAGACGCGGGGCACGGCGAGGACGGCGGTGCCGGTGCTGCCGGGCGGCAGGTCGGCGGTGAGGGCGTGTCCGGTGGTGCGGACCCCGGTCGCGCCGGTGGCGGTGAGCTGCCGTACGGCGGTGGCGAGGCGATCCCGGTCGAGACAGCCGACGGGGTGCGCGGGCAGCGTGAGCCGGGGCCGGGCCTTGGCCTTCGGCGTCAGCTCGATCCGGACCTCGCCGGTGTCCGGGACGGTGCCGAGCGGCTGCATGGGGGCGAGGACGGACGGCAGCTTGCCGGCGAACGCGGCGGACGGGCGGCCGTCGAGGGCGGCGGCGCCCTGGTACTCGGGGGCCCAGAACCAGACCTGGGAGCCCGCCGGGCACCGCGCGGTGAGGGTGCCCCCGCTCGTGCGGACGTCGGGGACCTCGTACACGGTGTGGCCGAGGAGGCGTTCCTGGCGGACGAAGGCGGAGCCGGCGTCGCCCGTCGGGGGCGCCTCGGGGTGGACGGTGACGAGGGGCGGTGCGGGGCTGTCGGTGACGGTGATCGTGGCCCTGGGCCGCCGGTCGACGGCGAGGGGCGCCTCGGGGGTCGAGCGCATCCGGGTGCCGATGGAGAAGATCGCGTCGGTGACCGGGTTGTCGAGGCTGACGGGGTGCCGGCCCTTGGCGTAGTAGCCGAAGCCGAGGCCGGCCAGGGTCCGGGAGTACGTGTCGGCGGTGAGGCTGCTGTAGTAGTCGGCGCCCTCGCCGCCGACGAGGAGGACGTCGTTGCCGCCGGGGACCTCGCCGGGGTCGGTGCGGTGGCGCGGCCAGGCGTCCTTCTCGGCCACGGCGCGGGCCATGTCGGTGTGCCAGGGGCCGATCCGCGGCGCCCAGGAGACCTTGGCGAGCTGCTGCTCCTCGATGCGCTTGCCGGTGACGAGGGTCTCGCCGGCCTGGGCGGCGAGCAGCAGGACGACGGCGAGGACGGGGAGGGCCTTCCCGGTGCGGCGGCCTGCGAGCAGCGCGGCCGTCGCCGCGAGCACCGCCAGGGCGGCGGCCGCGGCGACGGCGGGATAGGTCCAGCGGTCGATGTCCGCGCTGCCGCGGGCGGCCCAGGCGGCGCCCCCGAGCAGCGCGCCGCCGGCGAGGAGCGCCGGGGGCCGGGGCAGGCCCTGGGCCGTCGACAGCCAGGCGGCGATCAGCAGGAGCCCGCAGAGGACGAAGGTCTGGCGGTACGGGATCCCGTTGGGCGAGGCTCCGGCGTGCCAGAGCAGGTGGGTCGGCTCCCACTGGAGGGACAGCGTGACCAGGACGATCGCGGCCGTCCAGCCGGTCCGGGTGCGGGCCGCGACCGCGCCGTTGAAGGGCAGCGTGAGGGCGAGCGCCAAGGCGGGGGTGCCGATGAACAGCGCCGGGGTGGCCACGCTCGCCGTGGCCGGCAGCAGCCGGGCCAGGACGTCGGTCCAGTCGGCGGGGGCGAAGGCGGTGGGCGGGGTGGGGTCGGCGACCCGGGTGCCGAGGAAGATGACGACGACGAGCGGGGCGGCGAGCCCGATGCCGATGAGGACGCTCCGGGCGGCCCTCAGCACGGCGGCGAGGCGGGCCCGGCGGGCGGTGGCGGCGGGGCCGGACCCGGTGTTCGCGCCCGCGCCCGCGCCCGTACCGGGGTCGGCGGCTCCCCCCGAAGGCGTATCCGCACCGCTGTCGTCGGTCGTCAGGAGGCGGACGGCGAGGACGACGGCGGCGCCGATCGTCGCCATGTACGCCGTGTAGAAGTTGGCGAACCAGGCGAGGGCCACGACCAGCGGGCCGAGGACCGGCCTGCGTCCGCGCCGGGCCCACTCCCCCACCAGGCAGAGCAGCGGGAAGGCGGCGAGGCCGTCCAGCCACATCGGCACGGTGGCGCCGTAGTTGAAGGTCCAGCCGGAGAGCGCGTACGCGGTGCCGAGCACCGCCGCCACGGACCAGGGGCCGCGGCGCAGGGTGAGCAGCAGGGCCGCCATGCCCGCCGCCGCGGTCGCGATCTTGGCCGCGGTGACGACGTACAGGGCGAGTTCGGGCCGGTCGGCCGGGAAGAGGAGGACGAGCAGGTCGAAGGGGCTGCTCAGATAGGTGCCGAAGTCGCCGAGGAAGTTGGATCCGAAGCCCGAGGACCAGTTGAGGAAGAGGTCCCCGTGGGTCTGACCGAGGATCAGCTTCCGCCAGTACGCGTGGAACGGCAGGTACTGCTGCCCCAGGTCGACGATGTTGCGGGTCCTGGATCCGAACGGGTAGCTGCCCGCGAGCGCTCCGGCGAGACAGAAGAGCAGGCCGGTGAGGAGGGCCGCGCCCGCCGCCGCCCGCAGCCTCGGCCGGAACGGGGAGGGCGCGGTCTCGGCAGCGGGTGGCACACGTCCTCCAGGGGCGGGTTCGGCCGGGCGGGTGATCGTCGTAGAGAGGCATTACCGCCGAGCCGCACGACCCGCGACCGAGCGGGAGGAGGTCCCCGGGCGCACCTCAGGTGAACAGCCGGTGCCCGCACCCGCCCGGGCCACCGGAGCGCCGCCCCTCCCCCGGCCATGGACACCGGCGCCCGCGCGATGTCGGTGACGTCCCCTAACATGCGGATCCGGACATCCCGCTCGCCGCACCCGTACGGAGACACATGAGCAGCGTCGGACGACTCGTCGTCATCGTCCTCTTCGAGGGCGTCGACCTGCTCGACGTCACCGGGCCGCCGGAGGTCTTCGCCCTCCTGCGGCGCGAGACGGACGACGCGACGGGCTATCAGGTGCTGCTCGCCGCCGAGACGACGGACCCCGTCACCACCTCGGCCGGGGTGCGGGTGCTCCCGGACATCACCTTCGAGGAGGTGGCCGGGCGCCCGATCGACACCCTCCTGGTGCCCGGTTCGGTCGAGACGGACGACCGGCGCCGCGTGCGGGCCCTGGTCGACCCGGCCGTCGTCACGTGGGTGCGGAAGCTGGCCGGGCGGACCCGGCGGGTGACCTCGGTCTGCGTCGGCGCCCACATCCTCGCCGCCGCCGGGCTGCTGGACGGCAAGCGGGCCACGACCCACTGGTCGACCGCGCAGCAGCTGGCCGCCGAGCACCCGGCGGTCGAGGTCGACGCCGACCCGATCTTCATCCGCGACGGCGACGTGTGGACGGGGGCGGGCATCAGCTCCTGCCTCGACCTGGCCCTCGCGCTCGTCGCCGACGACTTCGGAGAGACGGTGGCGCTGCGGGTGGCCCGCCAGCTCGTGATGTACCTGAAGCGGCCGAGCGGACAGAGCCAGTTCAGCGTCCCCCTCGAACCCGTCTCCACCACCCGCCGGATCGAGGACCTGCGCCACCACATCACGCGCCACCTCGACGAGCCGCTCACGCTCGCGGACCTCGCCGCGGCCGCCCACATCAGCGAGCGCCAGCTCACCCGGATCTTCAAGGCCGAGCTCGGCACGACCCCGAGCGCGTACGTCGAGTCGGCGCGGGTGGAGCGGGCCCGCCATCAGCTGGAGTCCACCGACGCGACCCTCGAACGGATCACGACCCTCTGCGGGTTCGGCACGACGGACACCCTGATCCGGGCGTTCCGCCGGCGCCTCGACACGACGCCCATGGAGTACCGGCGCCGCTTCCGGGCCGTCCCGGACTGAGCCGGGCGGCGCCTCAGCCCTGCGGGACCGGCAGGACGTCCGGGGAGAGGGCGGCCGCACGGGCGGACGCGGCCGTCATCCGGCGCCGGTGGTGGCGACGGCACAGCACCTCGTAGCCGACCTGGTCCCCCGCGTTGACGTCGCCGACCACCACCTGGGCGCCCTCGACGACCATCTCGCCGCCGACGGTGCGCGCGTTGTGGGTGGCGCGCGCGCCGCACCAGCACAGGGCCTCGACCTGGAGCACCTCCACCCGGTCGGCGAGCTCGACGAGCCGCTGCGAGCCCGGGAAGAGCTTGGACCGGAAGTCGGTGGTGATGCCGAAGGCGAAGACGTCGAGTTCCAGGTCGTCGACGACCCGGGCGAGCTGGTCGATCTGCTCGGGCGCGAGGAACTGGGCCTCGTCGGCGATGACGTAGTCGCAGCGCCCGCCCTTCGACAGGTGGGCCACGAGGTACGCGTAGAAGTCGAAGCCCTCCGCGGCCTCGACGGCGTCGGTGACGAGCCCGAGCCGGGAGGAGAGCTTGCCCGCGCCGGCGCGGTCGTCCCGGGTGAAGATCATGCCCTGGAGCCCGCGGGCGGACCGGTTGTGTTCGATCTGAAGGGCGAGGGTTATTTTGCTGAGGCATTCGCCATCTCCTGGCTAGAGTCCCCGCATGCCTCTTCGCGTCTTAGGTTCCCTCCGTCTCTCCGTCGACACGGACGACTCGACCTCCATCCCCCGGCAGCAGGAACACGTACAGCACTGGGTGGACGCACCCGGCCGGGACGCACACGTCGTGGCCTGGGCCAAGGACACAGATGTCTCTGGCGGGCTTCACCCCTTCAAGCGCCCCGGCCTGGGCAAGTGGTTCGACGATGACCACAAGGGCCTCTGGGACGCGCTTTGCG
The DNA here is from genome assembly GCF_039535475.1 of Streptomyces showdoensis. Lineage (NCBI taxonomy): Bacteria > Bacillati > Actinomycetota > Actinomycetes > Kitasatosporales > Streptomycetaceae > Streptomyces > Streptomyces showdoensis. The sequence continues at coordinate 300,818 of NZ_BAAAXG010000028.1, forward strand.
TGATGAAGGTAGACCGGCTGAGCCGCAGGGTCGCCCACTTCAGCGAAGTCGTGCAGTGGTGCCAGGAGAACGGCAAGGTCATCGTGTCGACCCAGGAGGGCATCGACATGTCGACGCCCATGGGCAAGATGTTCGCCCAGATCCTGGCCGTGTTCGCCGAGGGCGAGCTCGACACGATCAGGTCCCGGGCGATCGACGCCGTCCAGACCCGGCTCACGGCCGGAACCTGGGTGGCCGGCCTACCGCCCTTCGGCTACGAAATCGTCCCGGTCGGCCCCGGAGCAGGCAAGCGCCTGGAGCCCATCGACCACTACCGCGAACTCGCAGAAGAGATCGCAAGAAGAGTGCTCGACGGAGAAAGCCTGCGGTCGGTGGCACGCGATCTCACCGCCAGAGGTGAGCCGACTTGGCTGTCGCGCATCCAGCCGAACAGCAAGCGGGCCCAGGAGAGCAAGTGGTCGAACTCGTCGATCCGCGGCCTACTCCTCAACCCCAAAATCGCAGGTCTGTACACCTATAAGGGCGAGATCGTGGAGGACGGCGAGGGCAACCCCCGCCTGATCGCCGACAACCCCCTGCTCGACCTCGCCACTTGGAACAAAGTTGCCCTGAAGCTCCAGGACAACCGCGCCTTCGGCCCGAAGGTCACCAAGAGCAGGGCGATGCTCGTCGGAGTCGCCACGTGCGGCTCGTGCGGGGGGCCGCTGACGAGGGCCGTGTACACCAACCGAAAGCCTTCCGTGGGCGACCGCCCGGCGAAGGAGTGGCACTACTCCCGATACAAGTGCAGCCGCCAGAAGGTTCAGGGCACATGCGCGAGCCCCGCAGCAGTGAACTCGGCAGACTTCGAGGCTGCGTTCACCAACGTGTTCCTGGAGCACATGGGCCACCTCCCCGAAGCACGCGAGTTGGTGGCCGACCTACACGACCCCACATCAGACATCACGGCCACGGAGGCTCGACTCGAACGCCTCAAAGCCGACTTCGGAGCAGGCAAGTACGACGCCCCGGAGAAGGAAGAGGTCTACTGGTCACTTCTGAACTCCCAGTCCGCCAAGCTGGCACGCCTGCGCGGTCAACTGATCGAGTACGAGCAGCAGCGTGGAGAGTTTGCCCTCACCGGACGCACCTTCGCCGACATCTGGAACTCGCGGGACGACGAGGGAAAGCAGCTCTTCCTCAAGCAGCACCAGGTGGCCGTCAAGCTGTACCGCGACCCGATTCCCGGCGAGAAGTTCGGGTTCCTGGTCCAGCTCGGCGACGTAGAGCAAATGGCCAGGGCCGTGCACGTCGAACTGGCCGGCAACCTCGTGCACGGGGTGGCCACGCACAACCTGCCGACGCAGGAGCACCTTCTGGCCGGCCAGCTCGACGAACGGCAGCTTCGCATCGGTATGGACGTGGTCAACGCGATGGAGGCGTCCTTCGGGCTGACCGATCCTCAGTAGCCGGCATGGGCGAGGCGGCACGTGGCTTCAGGGGCATCCGCCACGCGCCGACTCACGCCGAACGCGCTCGATCTCGCTCATGAGGAACTGACGGGCCCTACGCAGGTCGTCCAGGATCTGTGCTGCCCTGTCTACCGGGGTGAGGCACTTCATGCAGTTGGCCAGCATCGCACCGGCCAAGGGCCGGTGGACACACACGGCCCACTGTCGTCAGGCGCGATTGACGGGGAGGACGTCCGGGGAGAGGGCGGCGGCGTGCGCAGAGGCTGAGGTCATGCGGCGACGGTGGTGGCGCCGGCACAGGACCTCGTAGCCGACCTCCACAGGGCGGTTGACGTCGCCGACGACGACCTGCTCGCCCTCGACGACCATCTCCCCGTCGACCGTACGGGCGTTGTGAGTGGCACGTGCGCCGCACCAGCACAGCGCCTCCACCTGGAGCTGCTCGACGCGGTCCGCGAGTTCGATGAGGCGCTGCGAGCCTGGAAAGAGCTTCGTACGGAAGTCCGTCGTGATCCCGAAGGCGAAGACGTCCATGTCGAGGTCGTCCACGATCCGGGCCAGCTGGTCGATCTGCTCCGACGCCAGGAACTGGGCCTCGTCCACGATCACATAGTCTGCTTTTCCACCCTGGGACAGCTCGCCGACCACGTACGCGTACAAGTCCATCGCATCGGTCACCTCGACCGCGTCGGTGACGAGACCCAGGCGGGACGAGAGCTTACCCTCGCCGGCACGGTCCTGGCGGGTGAAGATCACACTCTGCAGACCGCGGGCGGAGCGGTTGTGTGTGATTTGCAGCGCCAGCGTGCTCTTCCCGCAGTCCATCGTTCCGGAGAAGAACACCAGCTCGGGCATGGGAGGTCGGGGACCTTTCGGGTCAGGGGAGTGACGGGGGAAGGGGCGGGCGGGGCGGGAGGCGGTCGGTGGCCGGGGCCTCAGGTGCGTACTTCGAGCAGCGGCACGAGTTGCTCCGCCGCGGTCATCGAACCGTGCATGCCCACCATGGCGGACTCGTTCGGCTCGTTGACGGAGGCCGTGATCGCGAGGTCGTCCTCGGCCGCGGCGACCACGTCGCCGATGCGTCCGTACACCCGCTCGTCGACCTGGTCGCCGAACCAGCCGAGCGCGATCGCCTCGTCCCGGCTCGCCACCCAGAACCGGTCGCCGAGGACCTCGCTCCAGCAGGTGAGGACGTCGGCCTCGGCGCCGGGAACGGCGTAGACGTGCCGGGCGCGGCCCTCGCCGCCGAGGAGGGCGACGCCGGCGCGCAGCTCCCAGTCCTCGTCGAAGTCGATCCGGTGGTCCTCGTCGAAGGGGATGTCGACCATGCCGTGGTCGGCGGTGACGTAGAGCGCGGAGCGCGGCGGGAGCTGCTCGGCCAGGCGCTGGACGAGCCGGTCGACGAACATCAGCTGGCCGCGCCAGGCGTCGGAGTCGATGCCGAAGCGGTGTCCGGCGCCGTCGAGCTCGCTGTAGTACGTGTAGACGAGGGAGCGGTCGCCCCCGGCCAGCTGCTCGGCGGCGAAGTCCATCCGCTCCTCGCCGGACAGCCGACCGTGGAACGTGCCGCCGCTCAGCGCGATCTTGGTGAGCGGGGTGTCCTGGAATATCGGCGAGGAGACCTGGGCGGTGTGGATCCCGGCCTCGTGGGCGAGCTGGAAGACCGTCGGGTACGGCTGCCAGGCGCGCGGCGAGGTCCAGGGCTTCCAGCGGAGCTGGTTCATCAGCTCACCGGTCGCCGGGTTGCGCACGGTGTAGCCGGGCAGGCCGTGGGAGCCGGGGAAGAGGCCGGTGCCGACCGAGGCGAGCGAGGTCGCCGTGGTGGCCGGGAAGCCGGCGGTGAGCGGGCGTCCCGTGCCGCCGCGCGAGCTGCCGAGCAGGGAGGTGAGGTACGGGGCCTCGTCCGGATGGGCCTTGATCTGTTCCCAGCCGAGCCCGTCGATGAGGAAGACGCAGTTGCGGTCGGCGGGGGCGAGCTCGGCGATCCGGGGCTCGAAGCCGGGCACGGCCTGTCCGGCGACGAGCGTCGGGAGCAGGTCGCCGAGGGAACCGCTGCCGTACTCGGGGAGCGGCGCGGTGGCGGGGTCGAGCGGGACGGGTTCGTCCGGCCACCCGTGGGCAACAGCCGTGGGGTGGACCATCAGCGGCTGACCGCGGTGTCCGCGGTGGCTTCGGAGAGCGCCTGGGCGAAGGCCAGGGTCTGGCGGACGGTGTCCGGGCCGTCGCCGGCGTCGCTGACGCGGAGGCTGAGGTCGTCGGCGGTGGAGTTGCCGGTGTAGCCGTGGTCGGCGTCGCAGTTGGGGTCGCCGCAGGCGGCGGGTTCCAGGTCGATGCGGGAGACGGCGCCCCAGCCGATGGTCAGGACGACCTCGCGGGGCAGGGTGCCCGGGGTGTACGACTCCGGGTTGGCGACGACGCGGCTGACGACGATCGAGGAGATCCGGTCGAGCTTCACGGACTCGGTGGAGGTCGTGGCGTACGGCGTCGGGGAGCTGGTGTCGGCGGCCTGCTCGTCGGTGTGGCTGACGATGAAGCGGTGGGCCGTCAGGACGAGGACGGTGACGTGGCGGCGGACCTCGTTCGCGTCGAAGGTGGTCTCCTGGTGGACCACGTACGACGAGACGGCCTCGCCGCCGACGGCGGACTCCACCGCCTCGGCCACGAGGGCCGGGTAGTAGCCGCTGCGCTCGATCGCCGCGCGCAGCCCCTGGGTCGTCGTACCGGTCTTTGCCATGGACTCCATCCTACGGGGCCCCGGGCCCCCGTCCCGCCCTCCCGCGGGGCCCGTCGGCCCGCTCGTGTCCATGGGGTCGGGTGGGGTCACTGGTAGCTCGGGAGGTGGCGCGGGCCGAGATCGGTGCGGGGCGGGGGCGGGGCGAGACGGACGGTGGCGCCGAGGACGGAGAGGCCCCGGGGGGCGACGACGACGGGTTCGAGGGAGATGGCGACGACCTCGGGGTGGTCGTCGACCAGCCGGGAGACCCGGAGCAGCAGCTCTTCGAGGGCGGGGGTGTCGACGGGGGCGGAGCCGCGCCAGCCGAAGAGGAGCGGTGCGGTGCGGATGGAGCGGACGAGCTCGGCGGCGTCCCGGTCGGTGGCGGGGACGAGCCGGTGGGACATGTCGCCGAGGAGTTCGGAGGCGGCGCCGGCCAGGCCGAAGGAGAGGACGGCTCCGACGGCGGGGTCGATGGCGGCGCGGACCACGGTGTCGACCCCGCGCGGGACCATGGCCTGGACGACCGGCTGGAGCTCCTCGGGCTTGCCGAGGGCCTCGGTGAGCTCGGCGTACGCGGTGCGGAGCTGTTCCTCGGTCGCCAGGTCGAGCCGGACGCCGCCGAGGTCGGGGCGGTGGCGCAGGTGCGGTGCCGTGGTCTTGAGGGCGACGGGGAAGCCGAGCCGGGCGGCGGCGCGGACGGCCTCGTCGGGGGTGGGCGCGGGCAGCGTGGGCAGGACGCCGATCCCGTACCGCCCGAGGAGCTGCCTCGTCCCCTCGGTGTCGAGGGTGACCCCGCGCGGGTCGGCGCCCTCCTCGCCGAGGGCCCGCTCGACGAGCAGGGCGGCCCCCGCCTCGTCGATGGTGTCGAACTCGGGCACCCGCCCGGGGTCGGCGGCGGCCTGGCGGCGCCACTGCGCGTAGCGCACGGACTCCGCGAGGGCGCGTACGGCCCGTTCGGCGGCGGGGTAGGCGGGGATGGGGCGGGCGGCGGGGGGCTCGGGCCCCCGGGCGGGCTCGGGCTGCTCGGCGTACTCGGCGCGGTCGCCCCGTACGGACGGGTCGGCCGTTCCCGGCGGTGCCTGTGGTCCAGGCGGTGCCTGTGGTCCAGGCGGTGCCGGCGGTGCCTGCGGTACGGAGATGGCTTGGGCGGGGGGCAGGGCGGGCGCCTGGGCGGGCGCGGTGCCGGACGCCGCGGGTGTCCCCGGTGCCCCTGCCGCCTGCCCGGCCCGGCCGCCGGTCGGCCGGGTGCGGGTCGCCTCCGCCAGGGCTTCGGCCAGGGCGCCCATCTCCACGTGGACGACGACCACCGGCTTGGCCGTGCCCTCGGCGCCCGCGACGGCGGAGCGGAGGGCGGCGGCCAGGACCTCGCCGTCGCCGGACTCGGTGGCGCCGTTCTCGCCGACCCAGGGGATGGCGGTGACGACCACGGCGTCGCAGGCGTCGTCCGCGAGGGCGGCGGCGAGCGCGGTGCGGAAGTCGGCCGGGGTGGCCCCGGTGGTGAGGTCGAGGGGCCGCAGCGGGCGCAGGCCCTCGGTGAGGCAGGCGTCGTAGGTGAGCAGCCCGAGGGACTCGGAGTTGCCGAGGATGGCGACCCGGGGGCCGGCGGGCAGGGGCTGGTCGGCGAGGAGGAGGCCCGCGTCGACGAGTTCGGTGACGGTGTCGACCCGGATGACGCCGGCCTGCCGGAGCAGCGCGGAGACGGTGGCGTGCGGGATGCGGGTGACCGGGACGCGGTGGCCGGGCGGGGCGCTGCCGCTGTGCCGGGCGCCCTTGACGACGACGACCGGCTTGACGGCGGCGGTGCGGCGGGCGAGCCGGGTGAACTTCCGGGGGTTGCCGATCGACTCCAGGTAGAGGAGGACGACGTCGGTCGCGGGGTCGTCGTACCAGTGCTGGAGGAGGTCGTTGCCGGAGACGTCGGCCCGGTTGCCGGCGGAGAGGAAGGCGGAGAGTCCGGCGCCGCGCCGGTGCAGTCCGGCGAGCAGGGCGATGCCGATGGCGCCGGACTGGGTGAAGAGCCCGATGCGTCCGGCGGTCGGCATCTGCGGGGCCAGCGAGGCGTTCAGCCGGACGGACTCGGCCGTATTGATGATCCCGAAGGCGTTCGGCCCGATGATCCGCATGCCGTACGAGCGGGCCTGGCGGACCAGGGCGCGCTGGCGCTCGCGGCCCTCGGCCCCGCTCTCGGCGTATCCGGCGGAGAGGACGACCAGGCCCCGCACCCCGTGCTCGCCGCAGTCGGCGACGACGTCGGGGACCCGTTCGGCGGGGACGGCGACGACGGCGAGGTCGACGTCCTCGCCGATGTCGGCGACGCCGCGGAAGGCGGGGACGCCCTCGAGCTCGTGCCGTCCCTCCCCCAGGGCGCTGTTCACGGCGTGGACGCGGCCGGTGTAGCCGGCGTCGAGGAGATTGCGCAGTACGGCCCTGCCGACCCCGCCGGGGGCGCGCCCCACGCCGATCACGGCGACGGAGCCGGGCGTGAGGAGCCGCTGCACGGACCGGGCCTCGGCGCGCTGCTCGCGGGCGCGCTGGACGGCGAGGGAGCGGTCGGTGGGCTCCAGGTCGAGGTGGAGGCGGACGGAGCCGTCCTCGAAGCTGCGCTTCTGGGTGTAGCCGGCGTCCGTGAACACCTTGATCATCTTGGTGTTCGCGGGCAGCACCTCGGCGACGAACCGGCGGATGCCGCGCTCCCGCGCGACCGCCGCGATGTGCTCCAGCAGGGCGGAGGCGACCCCGCGCCCCTGGTGGGCGTCCTGGACGAGGAAGGCGACCTCGGCCTCGTCGGCCGGGGCCGAGGCGGGGCGTCCCTGGGCGTTGATGCGGTCGTAGCGCACGGTGGCGATGAAGTCCCCGCCCACCGTGGCCGCGAGGCCCACCCGGTCCACGAAGTCGTGGTGGGTGAAGCGGTGCACGTCCTTGGCGGAGAGCCGCGGGTAGGGCGCGAAGAAGCGGTAGTACTTCGATTCGTCCGAGACCTGCTCGTAGAAGCTGACCAGCCGCTCGGCGTCGTCGGCGGTGATCGGCCGGATGCGCGCGGTGCCGCCGTCGCGGAGGACCACGTCCGCTTCCCAGTGGTCGGGATACGCGTGTTCCGGCTGTTCGGACTGTTCCGACGCGCTCTGCATGGGGCAAGACTACGGCCGGGGTCCGACAGTGGCACCGGTCGCGCGGCGGGTGCCCGCCGTGCAAGGTAGGGAGGGCCTAACGGCCGCCCCCAAAGGGGCCGAAGGTCGGTACGAGCATGTCGCCACCCGTGAGAGACTGGTCTAGACAACCGCTGAAAGTTGAAGGGCAACCACCATGGCTGAGCGCCGCGTCAACGTCGGCTGGGCCGAGGGCCTGCACGCCCGCCCCGCCTCCATCTTCGTCCGTGCCGCCACGGCCGCCGGCGTCCCCGTGACGATCGCCAAGGCCGACGGCAACCCGGTCAACGCCGCGTCCATGCTCGCGGTGCTCGGCCTGGGTGCCCAGGGCGGCGAGGAGATCGTGCTCGCTTCGGACGCCGATGGCGCCGAGGCCGCGCTCGACCGCCTGGCGAAGCTGGTCGCCGAGGGTCTCGAGGAGCTCCCCGAGACCGTCTGACCCGTCTCCTCCCCGACGACGGATCGCGAGAGGGCCGCACCTGCCGGAATTCCGGCGGCTGCGGCCCTTTCTGTTCCCGCTTCCACTTTCCGCATTCGATTCCGCGTGACGCCCCCGCCCGTCACAAGAATTCGGGCAGCACGAAATAAGCGGATCCGTGAATTGTCTTCCTCTTGTATACGGTGCCCGTGTTAATTCCGCGGACCCGCGATGTTGACGACATGTTGCGGAACCCTCACACGGGTACGCTCCGGCCGCCTCGGCCGGTGCAGCGGCAGCGAACGCTCCACGTGCAGCGCGGTCAGGGCGCGGGCGCGCTCGGCGTCCCCGCGCGCGACGGCGTCGACGATGGCGCCGTGCTCGGCCCAGGCCTCCATGGGCCGCGCGGCGGGCTCGACCGCGTACATCCAGGCGATCTTGTGCCGCAGCTGGGTGAGGAGCGCGGTGAGCGGCGGACTGCCGGAGGCCTGGGCCAGCGTCTCGTGGAACCAGGCGCCGAGCGAGCGCAGGTCCTCGCCCTGGCCGCTCCTGGCCCGTTCCTGGCCCAGCCTGACCAGCCCGCGCAGCACCTTGAGGTGGGCGTCGGTGCGGCGCTGGGCGGCCCGGGCGGCGCCCAGCGGCTCCAGCAGGGTCCGCACGTCGAGCAGGTCGGCCGCCTCCTGCTCGGTGGGCTCGGCGACATGGGCGCCGGCGTGCCGGCGGGTGACCACGAAGCCCTCGGACTCCAGGGTGCGCAGGGCCTCGCGGACCGGAACCCGGGAGACCCCGTAGCGGCGGGCGAGCTGTTCCTCCGTCAGCCGGGCGCCCCTCCCGAAGACGCCGGAGACGATGTCGTCCCGGATCGCCGTGCATACCGAGTGCGCGGGAACACGCATGTCCGACCTCCGCATTTGATCCGCGCGAAACCCCATCGAGTGGCGCCTGTCCGGCGACTCTTGCGACTCTATTGCAGGACGCCGGAATTTCCGATGCCGCCCGGTAATACGGACACAAAAAAGAAGCCCCGGCTCGTTCGAGCCGGGGCTTCTTCACAGAATTCACACGTCAGACGTGGACTCCGCGGGCGCGGAGGTAGGAGATCGGGTTGATGTCCGATCCGTACTCGGCGCTCGTGCGGGCCTCGAAGTGGAGGTGCGGGCCGGTCGAGTTGCCGGAGGAGCCGGAGACGCCGATCTGATCGCCCGGGGTGACCTTCTGGCCGACGTGGACACCGATCGAGGAGAGGTGGCCGTACTGGGTGTACGTGCCGTCGTTCATCCGGATGACGATGTTGTTGCCGTACGCGCCGCCCCAGCCGGCCTCGATGACGGTGCCGGAGCCGACGGAGACGACCGTGCTGCCGTAGGAGGCGTGGAAGTCGATGCCGGAGTGGCTGCCGGAGGACCAGAGCGAGCCACCGGTCTTGTAGCCGGTGCTCACGTAGGAGCCGGCGACGGGGAGCTGGAAGGAGTTCAGGCGCTTGCGCTCGGCCTCGCGGGCGGCGCGCTCCTGGGCGGCACGGATCTCCTTGGCGCGGGCCTCGGCCTTGCGCTTCGCCTCGGCGGCGGCCTTGACCCGGGCGGCGGCCTCGACGGCCTCCTTCTCCTGGGCGTCGGCCTGGGCGTCGACGCGGTCGGAGAGCGACTCGGCCGTGATCACCTGGGTGAGGCCGGTGTCCTCCGGGGAAGCGGGCTCCGTGTCGGCGGCGAGCGCCGGGGAGGCCAGGGTGCCGATGACGCCGGTCGTCGCGAGGGTCGCCACACCGGCGATGCCCACGGAGCGGCGCGCCATGCGGCTCGGACCACGATGCTTCCCGGTGGCACGGGTGAACGCCATGTAGTGGCTGATCCTTTCCTTCCCTCTCGCCTACCGGGTTAGCTGACGGGTTCGGAGCAGGAAGGTCTCCTACGGGCCCCTCCGCTCGCCGAGCGAAGGCGTCCGATTCACCCCAGGGACTGCGATGGGTCCCCGGCTCCCCAGGCTCGCGCCTTACGGGGACTCGGCGATGACTGTCCGTTGCCGCGGATGCGGCGTCGTACAACGGCCGGACAGACGGATCGAAGCTAGGCCGATCTTCTGTCAATCGCCAAACAGACACGCGCTTTTGTAAGACATGCCACAGGGCAGAAGATCACACTCACTGCCAATACGGACAAAAAGGAATGACCCCGACGAACCAGGTCGTCGGGGTCCCCGTACCCGCGTGACAGCGGCTCAATCAGCCGGTCACGACGGTCACTTCGCCGATGCCGAGGGCCCGCACCGGCTCCTCGATCTGCGCCGCGTCACCGACGAGCACGGTGACGAGCCGGTCCACCGGGAAGGCGTTGACCACGGCCGCGGTCGCCTCCACCGTGCCGGTCTCGGCGAGCCGCGCGTACAACTGCGCCTGGTAGTCGTCCGCGAGGTGCTGCTCGACCTGGTCGGCGAGCGTGCCCGCGACGGAGGCGGCCGTCTCGTACTTGAGCGGCGCGACCCCCACCAGGTTCTGCACGGCCACGTCGCGCTCGGCGTCCGTCAGGCCGTCGGCGGCGAGGGTGCGCAGCACCTTCCACAGGTCGTCAAGTGCCGGACCCGTGTTGGGGGTGTCGACCGAGCCGCTGATGGCGAGCAGCGACGCCCCGTTGCCCTCGCCGTCGGAGCGCAGCACCTGGCCGAAGGCGCGCACGCCGTACGTGTAGCCCTTCTCCTCGCGCAGGACGCGGTCCAGGCGGGAGGTGAGGGTGCCGCCGAGGCAGTACGTGCCGAGCACCTGGGCCGCCCAGACGCGGTCGTGGCGGTCGGCGCCGACACGGCCGATGAGCAGCTGGGTCTGGACGGCTCCGGGGCGGTCCACGATGACGACGCGGCCGGTGTCGTCGGCCGTGACGGGCGGCATGGGCCGCAGGGCGGCCGGGGTGCCCGTCCAGGCGCCGAGCGTCTCGGCGAGCACCTTGTCGAGGTCGACGTCGGTGAGGTCGCCGACGACCACGGCGGTGGCCGTGGCGGGCCGGACGTGCGCGTCGAAGAAGGCGCGGACGGCGGCGGCGTCGATCGCGGCGACGGTCTCCTCCGTGCCCTGGCGCGGCCGGGAGACGCGCGCGTCGGCCGGGAACAGCTCCTTGGAGAGCTGCTTGGCCGCGCGACGGGCCGGATTGGCCGTCTCGTGCGGGATCTCGTCGAGCCGGTTGTTCACCAGCCGCTCGATCTCGGACTCCTCGAACGCCGGGGCGATCAGCGCCTCGGAGAGCAGGCCGAGCGCCTTGGGCAGCCGGGAGACCGGGACCTCCAGGGAGACCCGCACGCCCGGGTGGTCGGCGGCCGCGTCGAGGGTGGCGCCGCAGCGCTCCAGCTCCGCGGCGAACTCCTCGGCGGTGTGCTGGTCGGTGCCCTCGGACAGGGCGCGGGCCATGATCGTGGCCACGCCGTCCAGGCCCTCCGGCTCGGCGTCCAGCGGGGCGTCGAGGGAGATCTCGACGGCCACCACCTGCTGGCCGGGGCGGTGGCAGCGCAGCACCGTCAGCCCGTTGTCCAGCGCGCCGCGCTCCGGGGCCGGGAAGGCCCAGGGCTTGGCCTCGCCCGGCTGGGGCTGCGGGTGGAAGGTCATGCTCGTCAAAGACGCGGCAGCGTCGGTCACTGGTCCGCTCCCTCTTCCTCGTCGCTCTCGCTGTCGCCGTCGGCGCCCACCGGTTCGTAGACCAGCACCGCGCGGTTGTCCGGGCGCAGCTTGGCCTTGGCGACCTCCTGCACCTCCTCGGCGCTGATGTCGAGGACCCGGTGCACGGCGGTCAGGGCCAGCTGGGGGTCGCCGAACAGCACCGCGTACCGGCACAGTTCGTCGGCGCGGCCGGCGACCGTGCCGAGCCGGTCCAGCCACTCGCGCTCCAACTGTGCCTGCGCGCGCTCCATCTCCTCGGGCGTCGGGCCCTCGGCGGCGAAACGGGCCAGCTCGTCGTCGACGGCCGACTCGATCCGCGGCACCTCGACACCGCCGGAGGTCTTCACGTCCAGCCAGCCCAGGGAGGGCGCGCCGGCCAGCCGCAGCAGCCCGAAGCCCGCGGCGACGGCCGTGCGGTCGCGGCGGACCAGACGGTTGTGGAGACGGGAGGACTCGCCGCCGCCGAGGATCGTCAGGGCCAGGTCGGCCGCGTCACACGCGCGGGTGCCGTCGTGCGGCAGCCGGTAGGCGGCCATCAGCGCGCGGGCCGGGACCTCCTCCTCGATGACCTCGCGCAGCTGCCCGCCGATGACCTCGGGCAGGTCGCCGGAGCGCGGCTCGGGCTTCCCGTCGTGGCCCGGGATCGAGCCGAAGTACTTCTCGACCCAGGCGAGCGTCTGCTCGGGGTCGATGTCGCCGACGACCGACAGCACCGCGTTGTTCGGCGCGTAGTACGTACGGAAGAAGTTCCGCGCGTCCTCGAGGGTGGCGGCGTCCAGGTCGGCCATGGAGCCGATCGGCGTGTGGTGGTACGGGTGGCCCTCGGGGTACGCGAGGGCGGTGAGGCGCTCGAACGCGGTGCCGTACGGCACGTTGTCGTACCGCTGGCGGCGCTCGTTCTTGACGACGTCGCGCTGGTTCTCCATGGACTCGTCGTCCAGGGCGGCGAGCAGCGAGCCCATCCGGTCGGCCTCCAGCCAGAGCGCGAGCTCCAGCTGGTGCGCCGGCATGGTCTCGAAGTAGTTGGTGCGCTCGAAGCTCGTGGTGCCGTTGAGCGAGCCGCCGGCGCCCTGCACGAGCTCGAAGTGGCCGTTGCCGTGGACCTGCTTCGAGCCCTGGAACATCAGGTGCTCGAAGAGGTGGGCGAGACCGGTGCGGCCCGCGACCTCGTGGCGCGAGCCGACGTCGTACCAGAGGCAGACCGCGGCGACCGGGGTCAGGTGGTCCTCCGAGAGCACCACGCGCAGGCCGTTGGCCAGCCGGTGCTCGGTCGCTGTCAGGCCGCCGGAGCCGGCCTCGGCCGTGGCCGTGTGACCCATGGGCATGTACGTCCCTTCGATCGCGATGTGGAAAGTCCTGCCACTGTATGCAAGCGCGCCGACACCTGGCGAAGTTCCCGTCCCTCCACAACGTCCCTCTTCCGGGTAGCCACGGGGCGCGCGCGTGACCGCGCACGGCCTCAGGCCCGGGTCGCGGTCCCGGTTGTCAGCGGGACGGTCCACAATGGTCCGCGTCAGATCAACCTTGTTGGTGAAGGAGCCGCAGCCGCGATGGCCCGCCGCAGCACGAAGACACCGCCGCCGGACGACGCGTTCGAGGAGAGAATCCTCGACATCGACGTCGTCGACGAGATGCAGGGCTCCTTCCTCGAGTACGCGTACTCGGTGATCTACTCGCGCGCGCTGCCCGACGCCCGCGACGGGATGAAGCCCGTGCAGCGCCGGATCGTCTACCAGATGAGCGAGATGGGTCTGCGGCCCGAGCGCGGGTTCGTGAAGTGCGCCCGCGTCGTCGGCGAGGTCATGGGCAAGCTGCACCCGCACGGCGACGCGTCGATCTACGACGCGATGGTGCGCATGGCGCAGCCCTTCTCCATGCGCCTGCCGCTGGTCGACGGCCACGGCAACTTCGGCTCCCTCGGCAACGACGACCCGCCGGCCGCCATGCGGTACACGGAGTCGCGGATGGCTCCGGCCGCGCTCATGATGACGGAGTCCATCGACGAGGACACCGTCGACTTCGCGCCGAACTACGACGGCCAGGAGCAGGAGCCCGTCGCGCTCCCCGCCGCGTATCCGAACCTCCTGGTCAACGGCGCCTCCGGCATCGCGGTCGGCATGGCCACCAACATGCCGCCGCACAACCTGGGCGAGGTCATCGCGGCCGCCCGCCACCTGATCCGCTACCCGAACGCGGACCTGGAGGCGCTGATGCGCTTCGTGCCGGGTCCCGACCTGCCGACCGGCGGCCGGATCGTCGGCCTGTCCGGCGTCAAGGACGCGTACGAGACGGGCCGCGGCACCTTCAAGATCCGCGCGACGACGTCCGTGGAGACCGTGACGGCCCGCCGCAAGGGCATCGTCGTCACCGAACTCCCCTTCAGCGTCGGCCCGGAGAAGGTGATCTCCAAGATCAAGGACCTGGTCGGCTCCAAGAAGCTCCAGGGCATCGCCGACGTCAAGGACCTCACCGACCGCAACCACGGCCTGCGCCTGGTGATCGAGATCAAGAACGGCTTCGTGCCGGAGGCGGTCCTGGAGCAGCTCTACAAGCTGACGCCGATGGAGGAGTCCTTCGGCATCAACAACGTGGCCCTGGTCGACGGCCAGCCGCTCACCCTCGGCCTCAAGGAGCTCCTGGAGGTCTACCTCGACCACCGCTTCGAGGTGGTCCGGCGCCGCTCCGAGTTCCGCCGCGGCAAGAAGCGCGACCGGCTGCACCTGGTCGAGGGCCTGCTCGTCGCGCTGCTCGACATCGACGAGGTCATCCGGCTGATCCGGGAGAGCGAGAACTCGGCGCAGGCGAAGGAGCGCCTGATGGAGCGCTTCTCCCTGAGCGAGGTCCAGACGCAGTACATCCTGGACACCCCGCTGCGCCGGCTCACCAAGTTCGACCGGCTGGAGCTGGAGACCGAGCGCGACCGGCTCACCGGCGAGATCGACGAGCTGACCGGGATCCTGGAGTCCGACAGCGAGCTGCGCAAGCTGGTCTCGGCGGAACTGGCGGCGGTCGCGAAGAAGTTCGCCACCGACCGGCGCACGGTCCTGCTGGAGTCGGCGGGCGCCCCCGTCACGGCCGTGGCCCTGGAGGTCGCCGACGACCCGTGCCGGGTGCTGCTGTCCTCCACGGGCCTGCTCGCCCGTACGGCGACGGCCGAGGTCGCGCCCGCCGACCCGGAGGCCAAGCGCGTCAAGCACGACGCGATCGTCTCCTCGGTGGCGGCCACCCAGCGCGGCGACGTCGGTGCGGTGACCTCGGCCGGACGGCTGCTGCGGCTCGCGGTGATCGACCTCCCGCAGCTCCCCGACACGGCGGCCGCGCCGAACCTGTCGGGCGGGGCGCCGCTGGCCGAGTTCCTCTCGCTGGAGGCGGACGAGACGGTGGTCTGCCTGACCACGCTCGCCGAGACCTCGCCCGGCCTCGCGATCGGCACGCTGCAGGGCGTGGTCAAGCGCGTCGTGCCGGACTACCCGGCCAACAAGGACGAGCTGGAGGTCATCGGCCTCAAGGACGGCGACCGGATCGTCGGCGCGACGGAGCTGAGGACCGGCGAGGAGGACCTGGTCTTCATCACCTCCGACGCCCAGCTGCTGCGCTATCCGGCCTCTCAGGTGCGGCCGCAGGGACGTCCCGCGGGCGGTATGGCCGGCATCAAGCTGACGGCGGGCGCCGAGGTCATCTCCTTCACCGCCGTGGACCCGGCCGTGGACGCGGTGGTGTTCACGGTCGCCGGCTCCACGGGCACGCTGGACGCCTCGGCCGGCACGTCGGCGAAGCTGACCCCGTTCGACCAGTACCCGCGCAAGGGCCGCGCGACGGGCGGTGTGCGCTGCCAGCGCTTCCTGAAGGGCGAGGACGTCCTCGTCCTGGCCTGGGCGGGCGCCGTCCCGGCCCACGCCGCCCAGAAGAACGGCACCCCGTCCGAGCTCCCGGACCCGGACCCGCGCCGCGACGGCTCGGGCACCCCGCTGGCGAAGCCGGTGGAGGTCGTGGCGGGCCCGATCGGCTAGCCGGCCGATCGGCCGGCCGGTCGTCCTGTCGGCCGGCCGGTCCGGGACCCGGCTCCGGGCTGAACCGGACTGGGCTCCGGGCCCGGTAGCCGGCCTGAGTGCCGGCCCCGGTCGCCGGCCCGAGTCCCGGGCTGGTCGCCGGCCCGAGTCCCGGCCCCGGCCGCCCTGCTGGGCCCCCGGCCTCGCTCCGTACGGAAGCCCCCTGTTCCGCGTCTTCGCGCGGGGCGGGGGCTTTCGCTATGCCGGGCGGGCCGCGGTGGGGGCGTAGACGGCCTCGATCCCGGCGACGATCAGGCGCAGCCCCTCCTCGAAGCCGTTGTCGTGGTCGGCGAAGATCTCCGCCCCGGCCGCCGCCGCGAGCGGGTAGTCCGCGAGCCACTCCGCGCGCCGCTCCACGTCGAAGCCCTCGCGGGGCTCCCCCGGCGCCGACTCGGTGCCCTGCTCCTCGGTGACGAAGCCGAGGGTGTACATGTACGCGGTGGTGCTGGCCCGCACCGCCTGGTGCAGCGAGAAGCCCGCGTCGACGAGCGCGCCCAGCTGGAGTTCCATGTCCGCGGCGAAGTCCGTCCCGGTGAAGCGGGCCCCGCTGTAGACCTTGGCGCCGTCGCGGTAGCGCAGCAGTCCGGCGCGCAGGCCCCGGTTGACCGCGAGGATCCGTTCCTGCCAGTCGAGGTCGCCGGGCGGGCGGGTCTCGGGGTCGGCCACCATCCGCCGGTACATCACGGTCGCCATCTCGTCGAGCAGCGCCTGCTTGTTCTTGAAGTGCCAGTAGAGCGCGGGCGCCTGGACGTTCAGCTCCTGGGCGATCGCGCGCAGCGTCAGCCCGTCGAGGCCACGCTCGTTGAGCAGGCTGAGGGCGGTCTCCGCCACCGATGCGGGGTCCAGCCGGGTCGTCTTCTTGGTCGCCACTCCGTCACGGTATCCCCTTGACAGCTTAACGGCGTTAAGGAGATGCTCTCCATGTCGGAACTTAACGCCATTAAGGACGCGGGAGACCGGAGGAGACGCCATGGGGACCATCAAGGCCGCGGGGCTCGTGGATGCCGCGCCTGGCACGGAGGGCGCTGCCGCCGTGGAGACGGACGTCGTCATCGTCGGGGCGGGACCCACCGGGCTGGTGCTCGCCGTCGACCTGGCCCGCCGGGGCGTGCGCGCCCTGCTCGTCGAGAAGGCGGACCGGCTCTTCCCCGGCTCGCGCGGCAAGGGGATCCAGCCGCGCAGCCTGGAGGTGCTCGACGACCTGGGGGCCCTGCCCGGGATCCTGGCGGCGGGCTCGCTCTACCCGCGGATGCGCGCCTGGGAGGGCGCCGAGCGACAGGGCGAGTGGGACATGATGGCGCGCTCGGAGCCGACCGAGCAGGTGCCGTACGCCAATGTGCTGCTCATCCCGCAGTCCCGCACCCAGGAAGTGCTCCACGCACGCCTTCGGGAGCTCGGCGGTGACGTCCGCTTCGGCGCCGCCCTCACCGGGTTCCGCCAGTCCGCGGAAGCCGTCGAGGCGGAGCTCTCCACCGGCGAGACCGTCCGGGCCGCCTATCTGGTCGCGGCCGACGGCGGGCGCTCCACCGTCCGCAGGGCGCTCGGCATCGGCATGACGGGCGAGACCGTCGACCCCCGCCCGATGCTCGTCGCGGACGTCCGCCTCGCCCCCTCCACGGTCGTGGACCGCGGCAACTGGCACGTCTGGCCGAAGGCGCCGGGCGGAGCCGTGGCGCTGTGCCCGCTGCCCGGGGGCGACCACTTCCAGCTCATCGCCGCCTTCGACGACGAGGCCGCCGCAGTGGACACCGCGCCCCGCGCGGTGCGCGAGCTCCTCGCCGCGCGCACGCCGCTCGCGGACGCGGACGTCGTCGAGGTGCTGTGGGCCTCCGACTTCCGTGCCCGCGCGGCGATGGCGGACCGGTTCCGCGACGGCCGGGTCTTCCTCGCGGGCGACGCGGCGCATGTGCACTCCCCCGCGGGCGGCCAGGGCCTCAACACCAGCATCCAGGACGCGTACAACCTCGGCTGGAAGCTGGGGCAGGTGCTGCGGCACGGCGCCCCGGCCGCGCTCCTCGACTCCTACGAGACCGAGCGGCTGCCCGTCGCCGCCGAGGTTCTCGGCATCAGCACCCGCCTCCACCGGGCTAGCTCCGAGGGCGCGAACACCCAGCGGGGCGAGGAGGTCCAGCAGCTCGGGCTCGGCTACCGGGACTCGCCGCTCGCCGTGGAGACCCGGACCGGGGCGGCCCCCGACGCCCTGCGCGCCGGCGACCGCGCACCGGACGGCCCGTACGGCGGAGGCCGGCTCTTCGACCTCTTCCGGGGCCCGCACCTCACGCTGCTCGCGGTCGGCGTCCCGCTCCCGGCCCTGACGGGCGGCACGGTGCGCACGGCCCGCCTCGCCGCGTACGAGCCGTACGGCACGGGGCTGTTCCTGATCCGCCCGGACGGGTACGTGGGCTGGGCCGGCACGAGCGCCGAGGGCCTCGACGACTACCTCGCCGTCGTCGGCGCCTCCTGCTCCGCCGTCGCGGGCCCGGCATGATCCGAAGGACGCGGCCTACGCCGTGACCTCCGGCTCGTCCTCGCTGCCGGGCACGTACCGCAGGACGCCCCACATGGCGTGGTCGTCGGGGAGGTCCCCCGGGCCGTTCTGCTCGCAGCCGGCGAGCTCCTTGCGCAGGGCGGCGGCGTCGACGCCGGTGCCGATGAGGACCAACTGGGTCAGCCGCTCCTCGCCCGCGGGCCAGGGCTCGGGACGGAATCGCAGGAAGCGGCCGACCGCGTGGACGCCGTAGCGGTTGGCCGGGTCGGCGGCTCCGAAGTCGACGAAGCCCTTGATCCGGTAGAGGCCCTCGGGGCGCCCGTCCAGGAAGGCCATCAGGCGGCGCGGGTGCAGCGGCGTCGCCGTGCTGAGGGAGACCGTGTCGTAGGCGGCGTGCGGGTGGGCGTGCCCGTCCGCCCCGCCCGTCTCGTCGTATCCGTACAGGATGTCCTCGATGGACATCTGCCCCTCGATCTCGTCCTCCGGCACGACCCGGTCGAAGAGCAGCTCGGGGTCGATCCGTCCGTGCGCGGCCTCGGTGACCGCCGCCCTCGGGGCGAGCGCGGCGACCGTCTCGCGTACGGTCCGCAGCGCCTCGGCCGGGACCCGGTCGGCCTTGTTGACGACCACCAGGTCGGCCGCGGCGAGATGCCGGTCGGTCTCCGGGTGCCGCGCGCGGGTGGCGGCGAACTCCGCGGCGTCGACCACCTCGATCAGCCCGCCGTACACGATCCGCTCGTTCTCGCTGGCCAGCAGCATGCGGACCAGTTCCTGCGGCTCCGCGAGGCCGCTGGCCTCGATCACGATCACGTCCAGGCGGACCTCGGGCCGGGTGAGCACCTCCAGGTACTCGTCGAGCTCGCTCGCGTCCACCGCGCAGCACAGACAACCGTTGCCGAGCGAGACGGTGGAGCCGACCTGCCCGGCGACGGTCATGGCGTCGATGCCGATGTCTCCGAAGTCGTTGACCATGACCCCGATCCGCGTCCCGCGCGCGCTGCGCAGCAGATGGTTGAGCAGGGTGGTCTTCCCCGCCCCGAGAAACCCTGCCAGGACGACGACGGGGATCTGCTGGGTGGTCACGGGTCTTTCCTCCGGTCCCTTCGGTGCCCGCGCGGGTCGTCGGTGCCCGCGCGAAGCCCCCAGGATAGGCAGGCCGTGCCCAGGATCCGGGCAGCGGCATTTCCGGTCGGCGCCCTCGTCCCCGTACGGTTTCCGCCATGAGCCCCGCAGCCCCCACCCCCGCGCGGCCGCCCGTCCGCCGGCGCAGGTTCGGGTGGCCGCGCCGGATGTTCTCGCAGGTCCTGCTGATGCAGCTGGCCATCGCCACCGGTGTGACGGTGCTGGCCACCGGGCTCTTCCTGGCTCCGCTGAGCGCCCAGCTCGACGACCAGGCGATGCGCCGGGCCCTCGCGATCGCCCACACCACGGCCTCCCCGCGGGTGGCCGCCGACCTGCTGTCCACCCGGCCCTCCGCACAGGGGCCGGTGCAGGCCGAGGCGGAGCGGATCCGGCGGTCCACGGGCGCCGAGTACGTGGTGGTGATGGACACCCACGGGATCCGCTGGTCCCACACCGATCCCGCCCAGATCGGCCGGATCGTCTCCACCGACCCCAGCGAGGTGCTCGCCGGCCACGAGGTGATGGAGATCGACAGCGGCACCCTGGGCCGCTCCGCGCGCGGCAAGGCGCCGCTGCGGGACGGCAGGGGCGAGATCGTCGGCGCGGTCTCCGTCGGCATCGAGTACGACAGCGTCCGCGACCGGCTCCTGGCCGCGATCCCCGGCCTGCTCGCGTACGCCGGCGGTGCCCTGGCCGCGGGCGCGCTCGCCGCCTACCTGATCTCGCGCAGGCTCCAGCGCCAGACCCACGACCTGGCCTTCTCCGACATCTCGGCGCTGCTCGCCGAGCGCGAGGCGATGCTGCACGGCATCCGCGAGGGCGTGGTGGCCCTCGACCGCACGGGCAGGATCCGGCTGATGAACGACGAGGCCCAGCGGCTGCTCGGAATCGGCCCCGAGGCGACCGGGCGCCCGCTGGACGAGGTGCTGGGATCCGGCCGCACCGCGGACGTCCTCGCGGGTCGCGCCACGGGCGAGGACCTGGTGACGGTGCGCGGCAACCGGGTGCTGATCGCCAACCGGATGCCGACCCACGACGGCGGCGCGGTGGCCACCCTGCGCGACCGCACCGAGCTGGAGCGGCTGGGCCGCGAGCTGGACTCGACGCGCGGCCTGATCGACGCCCTGCGCGCTCAGGACCACGAGCACGCCAACCGGATGCACACCCTGCTCGGCCTGCTCGAACTGGAGATGTACGAGGAGGCGGCCGACTTCGTCAACGAGGTCGTCGGGGTGCACCGCACCACTGCCGAACAGGTCACCGAGAAGGTCCGCGACCCGCTGGTCGCCGCGCTGCTCGTCGGCAAGGCCACCGTCGCCGCCGAGCGGGGCGTCTCCCTGCGCATCGCCCCCGGCTCGCTGCTCCCGGACCGCCTGGTCGACCCGCGCGAGCTGGTCACGGTCGTCGGCAATCTCGTCGACAACGCCCTGGACGCCGCCTCCGGCACCGCCGACGCGCGCGTGGAGGTGGACCTGCGGGCCGAGGGCCGCGCGGTCGTCCTGCGGGTCACCGACAGCGGCCCCGGCGTTCCGGCCGAGCGGCGCGAACTGATCTTCACCGAGGGCTGGACCACCAAGGAGCTCCCGGCACACGGCAAGCGCGGCCTGGGGCTCGCCCTGGTGCGCCGGCTCGCGGAGCGCCGGGGCGGCGCCGCCCGGGTCGGCACGGGCGCGGAGGGGGGCGCGGAGTTCACCGTCGTCCTGCCGGACGCGCTGCGCGAGGCCGAACCGTCGGTGCCCGCTCCCTCCGGAGGGATCGCCGGGGAGAGCGCCGGAGGGATCGCGTCCCGGGGCTTCGCAGGAGCCTCCGAGGACGCTCCCCACACCTTCGGGGAGGCCCGGTGATCGGCGTCCTGGTCGTCGACGACGACACGCGGGTGGCGTCGATCAACGCCGCCTACGTGGCCAAGGTGCCCGGCTTCCAGGTGGTCGCCGTCGCCCACTCGGCGGCGGAGGCCCTGGCCCGGCTCGACGAGGCCGAGACCCTCGTGGACCTGATCCTGCTCGACCACTACCTCCCCGACGGCAACGGCCTCGCGGTGGTGCGCGAGCTGCGCGCCCGCGGCCACCAGAGCGACGTGATCATGGTGACCGCGGCGCGCGACGTGGCGACGGTCCAGGCGGCGATGCGGCACGGGGCCCTGCAGTACCTGGTCAAGCCGTTCAGCTTCGCTGGGCTGCGGGCCAAGCTGGAGGCGTACGCGGCGCTGCGGCGGGCCCTGGAGGGTGGCGGGGAGGCCGAGCAGGCCGAGGTGGACCGGATCTTCGCGGCGCTCTCGGCGGGCACGGTCGCCCCCGAGCTGCCGAAGGGCCACTCCCCCACGACGGCCGAGCTGGTGCGGCAGGTGCTGCTCGCGGCGGAGGGCGCGCTGTCGACGCAGGAGATCGCCGAGCGGGCCGGGGTGAGCCGGCAGACCGCCCAGCGTTATCTCAAGCTCCTGGAGCGGACCGGCCGGGTCCGGCTCTCCCTGAAGTACGGCGAGACGGGCCGCCCGGAGCACCGGTACGAGTGGGCCGCCTCCGCGAGCCGCTGAGGCGCGCACGGCGGACGGCGGACGGCGGACGGCGCACGGCGCACGGCGGAGACTGCCGGGGCACCCGCCCCGGCACCCGCCCCGGCACTCGTACCGGCACTCACACCGCCGTAGAGCGCCATGGACCGCCCGTGGAGCGCCTGGCCCGCCCTGGCCGTCCGGAGCCACCCCTGGCCGCCCCTCTCCCCGTCTCGGCCCGCCCTCGGTCCTGCTCAGACGGCGCCCGCGCCCGTGAGCGCCCGTACCTCCGTCTCGGCGTGCCGGGCCTCGTCCGGCGGCTCCGGTGAGGTGACCGTGCCCAGCCAGCCCGCGAGGAAGCCGAGCGGGATGGAGACCACCCCCGGGTTCTGCAGCGGGAAGAGCTGGAAGTCGACGCCCGGGAAGAGGGATTCCGGGCTGCCGGAGACCACCGGGGAGACCAGGACGAGCAGGACGGCGGGGAGCAGTCCGCCGTACACCGACCAGACCGCGCCCCGGGTGGTGAAGCGGCGCCAGAACAGCGAGTAGAGCAGCACCGGGAGGTTCGCGGAGGCCGCGACGGCGAAGGCGAGTCCGACGAGGAAGGCCACGTTGAGGTCGCGGGCGAGCAGGCCGAGGCCGATCGCCGCCACCCCGATCCCGGCGGCGGCCCACCGCGCGACGGTCACCTCGCTGTACTGCTTCGCGTGGCTGCGGCGCAGCGAGGCGTAGAGGTCGTGGGCGACGGAGGCCGAGGAGGCGAGCGTGATGCCGGCCACGACGGCGAGGATGGTGGCGAAGGCGACGGCGGCGACGACCGCGAAGAGGACGGTGCCGCCGGTGGAGCCCGCGCCGCCGCCGAGATCGAGGGCGAGGAGGGGTACGGCGGTGTTGCCGGCGCTGTTGGAGGCGCGGACGGCGTCGGGGCCGACCAGGGCCGCGGCGCCGAAGCCCAGGACGATCGTCATGAGGTAGAAACAGCCGATGAGGCCAATGGACCACACGACCGAGCGGCGGGCGGCCCGCGCGGTGGGCACGGTGTAGAAGCGGGACAGGATGTGCGGCAGTCCCGCGGTGCCGAGGACCAGGGCGAGGCCGAGGCTGACGAAGTCGACGCGGGCGGTCCAGTCGCCGCCGTAGCGCAGCCCGGGGGCGAGGAAGGCCCGGCCGTGGCCACTGCGGTCGGCGGCGGCGGTGAGCAGCTGGTCGAAGTCGCCGTGGAAGCGGAGCAGGACGAGCACGGTGAGGGTGATCGTGCCGGCCATCAGGAGCACGGCCTTGACGATCTGGATCCAGGTGGTGGCGCGCATGCCGCCGAGCGACACGTACACGACCATCAGCGCCCCGACGCCGATCACGGTCCAGGAGCGGGCCGCTTCGCTGGTGCCGCCGAGGAGGAGGGCGACCAGGCTTCCGGCGCCGACCATCTGGGCCACGAGGTAGAGCACGGAGACGGTGACCGAGGAGGTGCCGGCGGCGATGCGGACGGGGCGCTCGGCCATCCGGGAGGCGACGACGTCGGCGAGGGTGAACCGGCCGCAGTTGCGGACCAGTTCCGCGACGAGCAGGAGCACGACCAGCCAGGCGACGAGGAAGCCGACGGAGTACAGCATGCCGTCGTAGCCGAAGAGGGCGATCAGCCCGGAGATGCCGAGGAAGGAGGCGGCGGACATGTAGTCGCCGGCGATGGCGAAGCCGTTCTCCATGGGCGAGAAGAGCCGCCCTCCGGCGTAGAACTCCTCGGCCGAGCCCTGCCGTTTGCGGCCGACCCAGGTGGTGATCCCGAGGGTGACCGCGATGAAGAGGCTGAACAGCACCAGGGACAGGGTCTGGTGGTTTCCGGTCACCGGCGCACCCCCCGGGTCATCTCCTGGGTGTCCCAGCGCAGTTCGAGGGCGGCCCGGTCCCGGCGCAGCCGGGCGTGCCGGGCGTACGCCCAGGTCAGCAGGAAGGTGGTGGCGAACTGGCCGAGTCCGGCGAGCATCGCCACGTTCACGGCTCCCGCGACCGGCCGGGCCATGAGGCCGGGGGCGGCGGTCGCGGCGACGACGTAGGCGAGGTACCAGAGGAGGAAGCCGGCGGCGGCCGGGAAGACGAACCGGCGGTAGCGGCTGCGCACCTCCTGGAAGGCGGGGCTGCGCTGGACCTCCAGATAAATGTCGGCCGCGCTGGGGGCCTGCTGCCGGGGGAAGCCGCCGTGCGGTCCCGCGGCGGCTGTATCGACCTCGTCGTGCCCGCCCCGGCCGGCGGCCGGCACCTCGTACCAGGGGTCGTCGACCCGCACCGCCGCGGGTTCGCGCCCGTCCTGCTTCTCCACCGGTGAACTCTCCTTGTCAGCGAACCGTTTCGGCCGCGTGCCCAAGGATGGACAGAGCGGGAAGATCCCGGACTCTTCTCCCGTGCTCTTCACCCCATTAGGTGACGGATCCCCCTATACGCCTGACCGGCCCGTCCGATAGGCATATCGGGCGGGCCGGTCAGGGGGTGGTGCCGGGCGCGCCGGCGCGCGTCAGGCGTCGATGCGCGAGCGGTCGAGGGTCGCCGCGGAGCTGGTGATGAACTCCTTGCGGGGAGCCACGTCGTTGCCCATGAGGAGGTCGAAGACCTGCTCGGCCGCCTCCAGGTCGCCGATGTTGATCCGGCGCAGGGTGCGGTGGCGCGGGTCCATCGTGGTCTCCGCCAGCTGGTCCGCGTCCATCTCGCCGAGGCCCTTGTAGCGCTGGATGGAGTCCTTGTAGCGGACGCCCTTGCGCTGGAACTCGAGCAGCGTCTGGCGCAGTTCGCCGTCCGAGTACGTGTAGACGTACTTGTCCTGGCCCTTCTTGGGCTGGATCAGCTCGATGCGGTGCAGCGGCGGCACGGCGGCGAAGACCCGGCCGGCCTCGACCATGGGGCGCATGTAGCGCTGGAAGAGGGTCAGCAGCAGGCAGCGGATGTGCGCGCCGTCGACGTCGGCGTCGACCAGCAGCACGATCTTGCCGTAGCGGGCGGCGTCGATGTCGAAGGTGCGGCCCGAGCCCGCCCCTATGACCTGGATGATCGCTCCGCACTCGGCGTTCTTGAGCATGTCCGAGACGGAGGACTTCTGGACGTTGAGGATCTTGCCGCGGATCGGCAGCAGCGCCTGGAACTCGCTGTTGCGGGCCAGCTTGGCGGTGCCGAGCGCGGAGTCTCCCTCGACGATGAAGAGCTCGCTGCGCTCGACGTCGTCGCTGCGGCAGTCGGCCAGCTTGGCCGGCAGCGAGGAGGTCTCCAGCGCTGTCTTCCTGCGCTGCGCCTCCTTGTGCTGGCGGGCCGCGATCCGGGTGCGGGCGGCGGCGACGGCCTTCTCCAGGACGGCGCGGGCCTGGGCCTTGGCGTCGCGCTTGGTGGAGGTCAGGAAGGCCTTGAGCTCGCGGGCGACCACGGTGGCGACGATCCGGCGGGCCGCGGAGGTGCCGAGCACCTCCTTGGTCTGGCCCTCGAACTGCGGCTCGGCGAGGCGGACGGTGACGACCGCGGTGAGGCCCTCCAGAGCGTCGTCCTTGACGATGTCGTCCTCGGCGACGCGCAGCAGCTTGGCGGAGCGGAGCACCTCGTTCACCGTCTTGGTGATCGCCTGCTCGAAACCGGAGACGTGGGTGCCGCCCTTGGGGGTGGCGATGATGTTGACGAAGGACTTGACCGTGGTGTCGTAGCCGGTGCCCCAGCGCAGGGCGACGTCGACGCCGAGCTCCCGGGTGACCTCGGTGGGGGTCATGTGGCCGCGGTCGTCGAGGACCGGGACGGTCTCCTTGAAGGTGCCCTGGCCGGTGAGGCGCAGCACGTCGCAGACGGCCTTGTCCTGCGCGAGGAACTCGCAGAACTCGCTGATGCCGCCGTCGAAGCGGAACGTCTCCTCGCTCTTGCCCACGCCCTCCAGGTCGCGCTCGTCGCGGACGACCAGGGTGAGGCCGGGCACGAGGAAGGCGGTCTGGCGGGCACGCTGGTGCAGCGTCTCCAGGTTGAGCTTGGCGTCCTTGAGGAAGATCTGGCGGTCGGCCCAGTAGCGGATGCGGGTGCCGGTGCGGGTCTTGGGGACGCGCTTGCCCTTGAGGAGGCCGCCGGACGGGTCGAAGGGGCTGTCGGGTCCCTGCTCGGTGAACATCCCGGGGACGCCGCGGCGGAAGCTGACCGCGTGCGTGGCACCGTTGCGGTCGACCTCGACGTCGAGGCGGGCGGAGAGGGCGTTGACCACGGAGGCGCCGACGCCGTGCAGACCGCCGGAGGCCGCGTACGAGCCGCCGCCGAACTTTCCGCCGGCGTGCAGCTTGGTCATGACGACCTCGACGCCGGAGAGCCCGGTCTTGGGCTCGATGTCGACGGGGATGCCGCGCCCGTTGTCGCGGACCTCGACGGAGCCGTCCTCGTGGAGGATCACGTCGATGTGGTCGCAGTACCCGCCCAGGGCCTCGTCGACGGAGTTGTCGATGATCTCCCAGAGGCAGTGCATCAGGCCGCGGCTGTCGGTGGACCCGATGTACATACCGGGTCGCTTGCGAACCGCTTCGAGCCCTTCCAGGACGAGCAGGTGCCGCGCGGTGTAGTTGGAACCGTCACGGTCTGCGGTCAGCAGCGCACTGGACGGCACGGACGTCTCGGCGGTCACGCGGTTCGCTCCTCGCTGAATTTGAAATCTGGCCCGGTGGGGTAAGGCCCGGCGTCGGTCACCGGTCAGAGGGTACCGATGCCTGGTAGAGCCGTTGTAACGCCACCCACCTGATTCCTCATGCTAGTCCAGGGTCGCATGGATGTTCGATCCCTCGATGGGGTGACGCGAACATCACGTTCCCTTCCAGGCATGAACCATTTAGGGTTCGGGCACGTCCTCATGAACAACCGGCAACCCGCCGGGAGGATGCGACCACACACAGCAATGCGAAACCCGTAGAGCGAAGCAATACGGCTCATTCGCCGCCAACCGGCAGCAGACAGCCACCTTGGGAAGAAGAAGTTTCGAGGAAAAGCCACGAGCGGGAACGTTTTCGGCCTGGTTGGATGTTGACCCTGGTACGACAGCTCGTCGAGCTAGAGAAGAGGCGACGTGACTACTGTTCTGACCCCCGCGAGCCCCCTGACGGCCGCTGACCGCTGCGACCGCTGCGGCGCCCAGGCATACCTGCGCGTCGTCCTGACGAGCGGCGGTGACTTGCTCTTCTGCGCCCACCACGGACGCAAGTTCGAGCCGGAACTCAAGAAGATCGCCGCAGAAATACAGGACGAGACGGACCGGCTCACCGACGTGCCGGCCCGCACGATGGGCGACGAGCACTGACGCTTCTCATCCACGACGAGCCAGGAGCCGGTAGCTGACGACCGGCCGACGGGCGGTCACCCCCGCAGCACAAGGGGGGTGACCGCCCGTTCTCACACCGTCAGAACCGCTGTGGCGGCACCGCGGAGACCCGGGTGTAGACCCCGGGGTTCTCCGCCTGTCCGCAGCCGCTCCCCCAGGACACCAGGCCGATCAGCCGGCCCCTGGCCACCAACGGCCCTCCGCTGTCCCCCTGGCAGGCGTCCCTGCCCCCCTCGGGATCTCCCGCGCACAGCATCGTGTCACCGCGGTACGCCACGCCCGTACCGCCCGGATACGCCCGCTCACAGGCCGCGTCCGGCAGCACCTGGACCCGCGCCGAGCGCAGCGACATCGCGTACGTGCCGCTGCCGGTCGTGTCGCCCCAGCCGTACACGTCCGCCGCCGTTCCCGGGTCGAGCGCCGGATCGCCCGGGGCCGCGACCGCGATCACGTACGAGGCCGGCAGCGCCTCCTCCAGGGTGAGGACCCCGAAGTCGCCCGAGTTGGTCCGGGAGTCGTAGTCGGGGTTGACCCAGGTCCCGGCGACCCGGATCTCCTGCCCGCCCTGTCCGCGCAGCGAGCTGCGGCCCGCGATCACCTTGAAGTCGGGCAGCTGCCACGGCTCGCCCCCGAGGGCCTCACGCCCCAGGCAGTGGGCCGCCGTGAGCACCTTGGTGGGCGCGACGACCACACCGCCGCAGAACTGCCCCGCCCGGGTACCCCCGAACCGGTCACGGCTGGAGAGCGCCACTACCCACGGCGCGTCGGTGATCCTGGCCGGCTGCCCGCCGACCACGACGCTGTCCGCGGCCGCGGGTGCGGCGGCGGCGAGCGGCGGGGCCGCCGCCGCGATCAGGCCCAGGGCACCGGTCAATGCTCGGGCGAGGGGACGACGCATGAAGCCTCCTGACTCTCCGGTGATGTCGCTTCACCCAGAGTCCGCCACGCCCGCCGCTCCCGCACGCGCGCACGACGAAGGGCCCGGCCCCCTTCCGGGGGAACCGGGCCCTTCGCGCCTCGCCGTCGAGGATCAGTCGAGGTAGTCGCGCAGCACCTGCGAACGCGACGGGTGACGCAGCTTCGACATGGTCTTCGACTCGATCTGGCGGATGCGCTCACGCGTCACGCCGTAGACCTTGCCGATCTCGTCGAGCGTCTTCGGCTGCCCGTCGGTGAGACCGAAGCGCATGGAGACGACGCCCGCCTCACGCTCGGAGAGCGTGTCGAGGACGGAGTGCAGCTGCTCCTGCAGCAGCGTGAAGCTGACCGCGTCGGCCGGGACGACCGCCTCGGAGTCCTCGATGAGGTCACCGAACTCGCTGTCGCCGTCCTCGCCGAGCGGGGTGTGCAGCGAGATCGGCTCGCGACCGTACTTCTGGACCTCGATGACCTTCTCCGGGGTCATGTCGAGCTCCTTGGCCAGCTCCTCCGGCGTGGGCTCGCGGCCCAGGTCCTGGAGCATCTGGCGCTGCACACGGGCGAGCTTGTTGATGACCTCGACCATGTGCACCGGGATACGGATGGTGCGGGCCTGGTCGGCCATGGCGCGGGTGATCGCCTGACGGATCCACCAGGTGGCGTACGTGGAGAACTTGTAGCCCTTGGTGTAGTCGAACTTCTCGACCGCACGGATCAGACCCAGGTTGCCCTCCTGGATCAGGTCCAGGAAGAGCATGCCGCGGCCGGTGTAGCGCTTGGCCAGCGAGACCACCAGACGGAGGTTGGCCTCCAGGAGGTGGTTCTTGGCGCGGCGGCCGTCCTCGGCGATGATCTCCAGCTCGCGCTTGAGCTTGGGGGCCAGCTTGTCGGAGTTCGCCAGCTTGTCCTCGGCGAACAGACCGGCCTCGATGCGCTTGGCGAGCTCGACCTCCTGCTCGGCGTTGAGCAGCGGGACCTTGCCGATCTGCTTGAGGTAGTCCTTGACCGGGTCCGCGGTGGCACCGGCGACGGCGACCTGCTGGGCCGGCGCGTCGTCCTCGTCCTCGTCGGACAGGACGAAGCCCTTGCTCTCGCCCTCGGACTCTTCCTCGTCCTTGCCGGGCGCGACGTCCTCGAGCAGCTCCTCGCCCTCGAGCAGCTCTTCGTCGTCCTTCTTGGACGTCTTCTTCGCGGCCGTCTTCTTGGCGACGGTCTTCTTGGCCACCGCCTTCTTGGCGACGGTCTTCTTGGCGGCAGCCTTCTTGGCGGGCGAGCCGGCCTCGTCGGACGGGTCCGCGCTCTCGGCCGCCGGGGCCGCGGAGGCGGCCGAGACGGTCTTCGTCACGGTCGTCCTGGCGGTGACGGTCTTGGTGGCGGTGCGCTTGGCCGGGCTCTTCGCAGCGACGCTCTTGCGGGCGCGCTTCGGCGACTCCGCTGCACTGACCATCAGCGTCACACCCTCTTCCTCGAGGATCTGATTGAGGCTGCGCAGAACATTCTTCCACTGGGTTGGCGGAATCTGGTCAGCCTCGAAGGCCCGACGCACGTCATCGCCGGCGATCTGCCCATCAGCCTTTCCCCGCTCGATGAGCGCCATCACAGACTCGGACTCGGCGATCTCCGGCGGGAGCGTACGGGATGTGCTGGCCGACACGAACAACCTCTCGGAACGATGGAAAACGGCTTCCGGCCCCGCCCTGGATCAGGCTGGAGCCGACGACCGTCGGCCGGAAATGTGCCGACGGCGCGGGCTGGACCGGGGAACTGCACAGCGCCCTCAGCGGCGGCTGTATTCCTTCCTCGGCTGTCACCTCTTAGGTCATCGCGCGGCTTCGAGGAGTGTTACGCCCAATCCGCGTGGCCCGAGTCACACCCCATTCACGCCCATTATTGAACGAAACGGTCCGAAGGTGACCCTGTCGGCCCGATCAGCCGCTTCTTCGTGATCACCCTGACTCGGCGCGATCGGCCCGTTCGGCACGATCCGCCCGCCGGACACGGCCCGCCCGCCCGGCACGACCGGCCCGTGCGGCACGTCCGGCCGCCCCGACGCGACCCGTCCGCGCGACCCGTCCGCGCGGCACGCCCCGACGGCCCGGCACTCCCCGGCCCGTGCCTTCGCGCCGCCCGACCCTGGCGCAGCCGGGGAGGACCCTCCGCCCCGGGGCTCCGCTCGGGTCCGGCGGCACGCGGCGGGGCGTCCGGTCACTTCCGGCCGCGGCGCCGCCGCGCGCGTCAGTGCTCGCGGGGGGCCGGGACGACACGCTCCACCTCGGGGTGGACGGTCAGCAGCTGGCGCATGGCCGTCTCGGCGCCGTGGGCGTCGCCGGCGGCCAGGGCGTCGACGATCCGGGCGTGGTGCGCGAGGCAGGCCTCGCCGGGGCGGTCACAGCTGGTGGCGGGGGCGCCGGACACCTGGAGCGCGGCGCCGACGATGCCGGAGAGGTGCTCCAGCATGCGGTTGCCGGCGAGCTGGATGAGCAGGGCGTGGAACTCGGCGTCGGCGCGGGAGAAGGTGATCCCGTCACCCTGGGCGTAGGCGTGGCCCATGATCTCGACCATGTCGGCGAGGCGCTGCTGGACGTCCTCACGGCCGTGACCGGCGGCGAGCCGGGCGGCGAGGGGCTCGATGGTCCAGCGGAGCTCGTTCAGCTCGCGGCGCTGGTCGTCGCGCTGCGGGCCGAAGGCCCGCCACTCGATGATGTCGGGGTCCAGGAGGTTCCAGTCGCTGACCGGCCGGACCCGGGTGCCGACGTTGGGCCGGGCGCTGACGAGGCCCTTGGCCTCGAGCACGCGCAGCGACTCGCGGACGACCGTGCGGGACACCTCGAAGCGCTGACCGATCTCCTCCGGTACGAGGGGACGGTCGGCACCCAGGTCGCCCGAGACGATCATCTGGCCGAGCTGCTGGACGAGCTGGCCGTGCAGTCCGCGGCCGCGGCTGCCGGCGGTCCTGCGGCCGACGCGGCCGAGGTCGGCCTCCGCGCCCTCCCAGGAGGGCGGGCCGACGCGGTCGGCTCCGGGAGCCTCCGCGTAGGGGTAGCGGTCGAGATCGCCCGGGGCGCCGAGGCCGGACTCGACGGAACGGGCGGCGGTCATCATCGTGTGCGCAAGGGTACTCACGCATCCTTTGTCGGCGTGCCTCTCGTGACCCTTGAGGTCTTTGGTGAAAAGCACACGAAAGGGTGATCGGCACCCCCTACACAATTGACGATTAATCGGACATAAAGGGCTTCTTTTAAGGAAGTTGGCGGCGATCCGGAACCTTTCGATCCGCCGATGATCACCAACGAGCCCTACCTCGAAGGCCGGTGAGCACATAGGCGCAGAGCAGGACCGTCAACGTCATTGCGAGGGCCACTCCTACGGGCTGCCCGACCACCCGCAGCGCCCCCATCACCCAGCGGTCGGCCGCCGAGGACCACTCGATGCTGGCGAACTCGCGCAACCGGGCCGGGAGTCCCGCCACCGAGCGCCCTGACGCCCCCGCGAGCACCGTCCGCAGCGGCGGGGCGAACAGCACCGGCACGGCGAGGACCGCGGCGACCCCCGCCGCGGCGGCCCGGAAGACACCCGCGCCGAGCACCCCGGCCCAGGCGCAGCCGATCACGAGCCCGAACCAATTCGCGCACAGACCGGCCCAGTTCCCCGGTACGGGGATCAACTCACCGCCGTAGACGAGGCGCAGCGCCTCCAGGTCGGCCACGACGACCAGGACGGCGAGGAACGCCCCGACGGCCGCCGCGACGGCCAGCTTGGCCAGCAGCAGCCCCAGGCGGCGCGGGACGGCCCCGCGCCCGGTGGTGAGCGCCGGGTAGCGGTACTCCTCCCCGAAGGAGAAGGCGCCGAGCAGCCCGGCCCCGAGGGCCGCGGGCGGCAGCGGGGAGATCCCGGGCCAGCCGGCCAGGACGGCGGGCAGCGGCGTGCGTCCGCTGCGGGCGAGCAGTACGGAGAGGGCCACCGACACGACGAGGACGCCCGCGACGACGAGGAACGTGGACGGCACCCCGAGCAGCCGCCGGACCTCGTAGCGCAGGGGCCGCAGCGGCGAACGGTTCCGGGCGCGGTGCGTACGGGGGGCGGAGGGCTCGGCGGGACGGGGGGCGGAGGGGCCGGGGAGCCTCTCCGCCGGGACGGGGCCGTCGGCCGGGTGGGCCGGGCCCACGGGCCCGGCGGGCCCCGGGGACCCACCGGCGTCGGGCGCGGAGCCATCGGAGAGACGGGCCGCGGCGGTGTCGGCCGGCGAGCGGGTGTCACCGGTCTCGTCGGCGAGCCGGTGGATGAGCACGCCGTTGCGGAAGGCGCTCTCGCCGACGGTGGCGCAGTCGCTGCCGTAGACGGAGAGGCGGTTTCCGCCCTCCGTGACCACTTCGACGGGGCGACGGGCGGCGCGCGACTCCTGGGTGAGGACGGCGGCGAGCCGGGCCGCGTGCGGGGTACGGACGGCGACCCGGGGGCGCAGCCGGGTGCGGGCGAACTCGGCGGCGTCCTGATCGGCGGTGAGCCGCCCGCCGTCGAGCGCGACGATCCGGTCGGCGTTGCGGGCCGCGTCCTTGGGGTCCGCGGTGGCGTAGAGGACGGTGCCGCCCTCGTCGGCGTGGGCACGCAGCAGTTCGTAGAGCCAGGCGCTCTCGCGTACGGAGAGGCCGGCGGCGGGCTCGTCGAGCAGCAGGGCGTGGGGGTCGCCCAACAGGGCGGAGGCGAGGCCGAGTCGGCGGTCCATGGCGAGCGGCAGCGTGCCGATGCGCTGGTCGTGGACACCGGTGAGGCCCACGGCCTGCAGCATCTCGTCGGCCCGGGTGCCGGGTACCCCTGCGGCGGCACAGAGCATGCGCAGCTGGCTGCGCAGGGTGCGCGAGGGGTGCCCGGGGACGTCGCCGAACAGCACGCCGACCTCGCGGGCCGGGTGCGCCACCCGGTGCAGCGGCCGGCCCCGGAAGTAGGTGACGCCACGGCCCGGTTCGAGCTGGAGCATGAGCCGGAGGGCGGTGGTCTTGCCGGATCCGGCCGGCCCGAGCAGGGCGGTGACGGTGCCCGGCCGGGCCTCGAAGGTGAGGTCGTCCACAGCGGGCGGGCGGTCCCGGCGGGGTGTGCTGGTGAGTCCGATGGCCTGGAGCATCGCTTCTCTCGCGGGTAGGTGAGACCGCTCCGCGGCAGGGCGGCTATCCCAGCAAGATAACGCTACATTTCGGACTTTTGGCGCAGGGTTGGCAGGTCGGGGCG
This sequence comes from Streptomyces showdoensis, assembly GCF_039535475.1. Taxonomy (NCBI): domain Bacteria; kingdom Bacillati; phylum Actinomycetota; class Actinomycetes; order Kitasatosporales; family Streptomycetaceae; genus Streptomyces; species Streptomyces showdoensis. Next base: position 333,791 of record NZ_BAAAXG010000028.1, read on the forward strand.
GCCGGGGAACCGCCCGTCAGACCTCCGGGCGGAGCATCGGCGGGTTCAGCAGGGTGGCCCCACCAGCGCGGAACAGCTGGGCGGGGCGCCCGCCCTGACGGGTCGTGGTGCCGCCGGCCGGCACGAGGAAGCCGGGCGTGCCGGTCACCTTCCGGTGGAAGTTGCGCGGGTCGAGCGCCACGCCCCACACCGCCTCGTAGACCCGGCGGAGCTCGCCGACCGTGAACTCGGGCGGGCAGAACGCCGTGGCCAGCGAGGAGTACTCGATCTTGGAACGGGCGCGTTCCACACCGTCGGACAGGATCCGGGCGTGGTCGAAGGCGAGCGGCTCCGCCTGCCCGTCCTCGTGCGCACCGGCCCCCTCCGGCCCCAGCAGGTCCTCGACCGGAGCCCAGCGCGCGCTGTTCGCGTCGCCGCCCGCACGCGGCGCCGGAAGATCCGGGGCCAACGCCAGATGAGCCACGCTGACCACCCGCATCCGCGGGTCCCGGTCCGGCGCCCCGTAGGTCGCCAGCTGCTCCAGGTGCGCCCCGGTCCCCGGTACGGGCGCGGGGGCGGCCGGGTCGTGCACGCACAGACCGGTCTCCTCCACCAGCTCGCGCGCGGCGGCGCCGTCGAGGTCCTCGTCGGCCCGCACGAACCCGCCCGGCAGCGCCCAGCGCCCCTGGAACGGCTGCTCTCCCCGTTTCACGACCAGGGCGCACAGGGCGTGGCGCCGCACGGTGAGCACGACCAGGTCGACGGTGACGGCGAAGGGCGGAAAGGCCGACGGGTCGTAGGGAGGCATGCGGCGATCATAGTCGTCTCCCTGACGATAAACACGCCCGAGGGAAGGATCGCCTTCCACTTCTCGGGGGCCCTCCCCTCCCCCCCTCCCCCCCGGCCCACCCCACCCCACTCCCCCACCCCCGCACTCAGGTACCGCAGCCCCCCGCCCGGTCCCCACGCCCTCCGCTCGGCATGCCGTCACACCCCCAGCTGGAGGCCCGGGGCGGCCTCTTCGACCATGCCGAGGCCGAGCCGGCCGACCCGAGCCGCGAAGGGCTCGCCCGCGACGCGGAGTCCCGACAGCCGGACCTCGCCGAGCGGTGCCGAGCGGAGCGGATGCAGGGCGACCGTCCGGCCGGGTGCGTCGGGCCGGACGCCGACCAGCACGGTCAGCAGCTGGACTCCGGCGGCCGCCGCCACCGCCGCGGGCCGGCAAGCGGCCGGGTGCGGCACGGGCCGGGAACCGGATGTCCGCCGCTCACCCGCGTACATCTCGGGAAGCCGGTGGTCGAAGGCCGCCGCCGCGTCGAGGATCCCGCGCAGCAACGTGGCCGCCTCCGCCTCGTACCCCGCCGCGGCGAGCCCGGCGACGGCCACCGAGGTCTCGTGCACCCGCACCGCTCCGGAGCGGTGCCCGAACGGGTTGTGCCCCGGCTCCTTCGTACCGAGGCCGCGCAGCCCCCATCCGGAATCCATCGCGGGAGTCGTGAGCAGCCGGGCCAGCCGCTCCGTCTGGCTCTTGTCGAGCAGGCCCGGCGCGTGCCCGCCCGAGGCCGTGAGCCCGGTGTCCAGGAGGTGTGCCGCCCAGCCTCCGAGGTAGGGCAGGAGGCGTCCGTCGGGGGTCCTGGCGAGCGCGGGGCGTCCGCCGGAGGGGTCCTCGATCCAGAACCGGTCGCGGAACCGCTCGCGCAGGGCCCGCGCCCACTCCCGCCAGGCGTCCCCGCCCGGCCGGCCGCAGGCGTCGAGGAGGTCGGCGCCGAGGACGGCGGCGCGGTGCGCGTGAGCCTGGGTCTCGGCCCGGGCCGGTCCGGCGGGCCCCGACTCCTGGACGAAGCCGCTGTCGTCGAGGGACCCGCGCAGCCACTCCAGGCACCGCTCCGCCACCGGCAGCAGTTCGGCGAGGTCCTGCTCGGGCAGCCCCCAGCGCCGGGCCTCGGCGAGGACCGCGGGTAGGGCGAGAGTGGCCTCGACCCCGGTGCATCGGGGCGGAAGGTGGGGGCCCGCGTCCCTGAGCGGCCCGGGGATGCGGCCCGATGCGGTTCCGGCTTCTCGGAGTTGGGTGCGGGCGAGGGCGCGCAGGGTGGTGACGGAGAGCCGGGTCCCGAGGGGAAGGGCCATCCGGGCGGCCCACAGGGCTTCGGCGGTGACGGGTCCGCACCGCCAGGGGACTCCGGCAGCGAGGTGCACGTCGACGGGGTGGACGGGGTCGCGCTGGAGCAGGGCGCGCAGGTCGTCGATCGAGGTGCGCAGCAGTTCGCCGAGGCGGGGGTCGTCGCCCTCGGCGGTGGCGTCGGCGAGGACGTGGCCGCCCGGGCGGCCGGCGCCGGGGCCCGGGTGTCGGGCGGTCCGCTCGCCGCGGACCCGGAGGGTGAGGACGAAGCTGTCTCCGGGGGCGAGCTCGGCCTCCCAGCGGAGCAGTCCTGCCGCGGCGAGGGCGTCGCTGGGCGGGGGGTCGGCCGTGACGGCGCTCGCGCTTCCGTCAGGGGACGTCCAGCGCAGCCCGGTGCCGTGGACGCTCGCGGGGAGTTCGGGACCCGCCCGCCCGGCCGAGGCCGCGCCCAGGTCCGCGAGATCCGTGCCCAGAGCGATCTCCACGGGGAGCCGCAGGGCGCGGGCGGCGGAGCTGCGCAGGGTGATCCGTTCGGTCCCGTCCGCCTCCCGCGAACGCTCCACGGTGAGGCCGGGGTCGGGCCCGGGGTCGCCGGGCGTGCGCACGACGCCGAGGAAGTCGGCGTGGCCGGCCGTGGTCGTCCGGCCCTGGAGCGGGACGGGTTCGCGGCCGGCGACGCGCAGGACGCAGCGGGAGAGGAGTCTGCGTCCGAAGAGGTAGACCCCTTCGAGGCCGGCGCCGGTGAGCTGTGCGTGCCGGGGACTGACGGAGAGGGCGGGCAGGGCGACGCAGACGAGGGCGTCGTGCACGGCGGGCAGTTCACCGGGGCGGTTCGCGCCGGTGGCTCCGAAGGGGGGCGGGGGTCCGGCGGGGGGCCCGGGGGCCTGGGCGGAGCTGGAGGCCATGACGGGTGCGTGATGCTCTCTGTGCGGTCCGGGCGGCTCGGCCGGCCCGGGCGGCGGCTGCGCCGGGAGCCGCTGGGTCGGTCCGCGCTTCCGGCTGTGGGGCGGCGGCCCGGGTCGTGCGGAACCGCCACACAGGTGAACGCCGCGGCGGCCCGCGGGGTCACGGGCCTCATTCGCCGCTCCTCGTCCCGCGCCGCCCGGCCCGCCGGACCACCACACTCCTGGGGGCCGTCGCCCCGCGCCGAACCGCCCCTGCGGCCTCCGCGGGTGCGCGTCCGGCGCCGCCCCGGCGCGTGGCACGCATGGCCGCCACCCGGGGGCGCGGTCCGGCGGGCCGGTCGGCGACCCGCGGGCGGGTCCGCGGCGCCGCCGCCCGGCGACGCGACTGCTCCGGCGGCTGCCCGAGTCCGTGCTCGGGGCCCTGTCCGGAACCCTGCTCGGCGCCCTGTGCGTCGCTCGCGTCACCGGCGCCGCCCGGGTCCGTCGTCCGGTCTCCCGCCGCCGCGGCCGCCTGCCGCGTGTCGCGCTCCCGGCGCAGGCAGCTGCGGAGGGACTCCGGGTCGAGGCCTTCGTTGCACGCCTGGTGGAGCAGGCGGGCGAAGAGGTACTCCGGGTCGGCGTCCAGGGCGAGGCTGAGGGCGACGCGGGCGGAGGGCTCGTCGCCGCTGGACCAGACGACCCAGCCGGCCAGGGCCAGCGGGGCGGCGGCGTACTCCTGGTACGGGGCGACGCAGCGCCGGGAGAGCGCCCGCCAGAGCCGCAGGGCGCCGTCGGCCTCGGGTCCTTCCATCCATTCGGCGGCCTGGTCACGGGTGTCCCGGTCCTGGAGTCCGAGGATCAGTGCGGCGGCTTCCTCGGTGGTGAGACGGGCGTCGTCGGCGGCGTCGGCGGTCACGTGCCCGCGGCCTGCCGTGAGGCCCGCCCGGCCGGTCAGCACGTCGTGCGGGCTGTCGGTCGCACGGGGCGCCGGGCTCTCGGGGGGCTCGGTGAGCCGCTCGATGAGTGTGCTGGCGAGTGCGATCGTGGTGGTGCGGACCTCCTGTCGTCCCTGCCCGGCCGGGGCGTCGAGGATCTTGGGCACGAGGAGGGAGGCGGCCTCGCCCAGAGCGGCGCGCTGGGCCGAGGGGCGTGACGGATCGTCGTCGGACTCCCTCGGCTTCAGCCGGGCCTCCATGTCCTTGAGGGAGCCGCGCACCTGGATCCCGGCGTAGGCGGCGGACGCCGCCATCACCGACGTACCGGACAGGGCGAGGGGCGTGCCGTCCGGTGGGCAGCAGCGGCTGTCGGGGCAGCAGTACGAGAAGTACAGGCCGTCGGAGAGGCAGAGGGCTTCCATGACGGGGACGTCCAGGGCGCCGCAGGCGGTGCGGAGGCGCTGGGAGAAGGGGCGCAGCCGCTCCATGACCCGGCGGCCGGTCTCGCCGGGTGCGGGGTCCTGACAGAGGAAGACGACGATGGCGTCGGGGCGGTCGCCGCGTCGGGTGCAGCCTTCGACGAGGCATTCGGCCAGGTGCTCGGCGGTCTCGGACCATTCGTGGGGCGAGCGGGGAATGCCGAGCCTGACGCGGCCCCCGAAGCGTCCGCGCTCGCCGTGGAGCGCGACGAGCACGACGGAGTCGCTGGGGTGGAAGCCGAGCATGAACGGCAGCGCGTCGGCCAGTTCGGCGGGGCCGCGGAGGGTGATCTGCGGGGCTGTGGAGGGACCGTGGGATTCGTGGTGGTTCGTGTTCATGGTCCAGACGGTCCCGCGGACACCGCCGATCGCGAAACCCCTGTGGATAACTCTCGGTGACCGTCCCAGCGAGTTATCCACAGGTGGAGCGGTCCGTTCGCCGATTGTCCGACCGATCGGGTTGCATGGGGTCATGACCCACGCAGACCGTCCCGAAGACCGCGTCGCCCTCCACGCCGCCGCCGACGCCGTGCTCGCCCGTCTCGTCTCCGACCCGACGGGTGCGGCGAGACTGCGCGAGGACCAGTGGCGGGCCATCGAGGCGCTGGTCGCGGACAGACGCCGGGCGCTGGTCGTGCAGCGCACGGGCTGGGGCAAGTCGGCGGTGTACTTCGTGGCGACCTCGCTGCTGCGCGAGCGGGGGGCCGGCCCGACGGTGATCGTCTCGCCGCTGCTCGCCCTGATGCGCAACCAGGTCGAAGCGGCGGCGCGGGCGGGCATCCGCGCCCGCACGATCAACTCGTCGAACACGGAGGAGTGGGAGACCGTCCAGCAGGAGGTCGCCGCCGGTGACGTGGATGTGCTGCTGGTCAGCCCGGAGCGGCTCAACAATCCCGACTTCCGCGATCAGGTGCTGCCGAGCCTCGCCGCGGCGACCGGGCTGCTCGTGGTCGACGAGGCGCACTGCATCTCGGACTGGGGTCATGACTTCCGGCCGGACTACCGGCGGCTGCGCACGATGCTCGCCGACCTGCCGGCGGGGGTGCCGGTCCTCGCGACGACGGCGACGGCGAATGCCCGGGTGACGGCGGACGTCGCCGAGCAGCTGGGGACCGGCGGGGACACGGACGCGCTGGTGCTGCGGGGGCCGCTGGACCGCGAGAGTCTGAGTCTCGGTGTGGTGCGGCTGCCGGACGCGGCCCACCGGCTGGCCTGGCTGGCGGACCATCTGCACGAGCTGCCCGGCTCCGGGATCGTCTACACGCTGACGGTTGCGGCCGCCGAGGAGGTGACGGCCCATCTGCGCCAGTGCGGGCACACGGTCTCCTCGTACACGGGGCGGACGGAGAACGCCGACCGGCAGCAGGCGGAGGACGATCTGCAGGCGAACCGGGTCAAGGCGCTGGTGGCGACCTCGGCGCTCGGCATGGGCTTCGACAAGCCGGACCTCGGCTTCGTCGTCCATCTCGGCTCGCCCTCGTCGCCCATCGCGTACTACCAGCAGGTGGGGCGTGCGGGGCGTGGTGTGGAGCACGCGGAGGTGCTGCTGCTCCCGGGCAAGGAGGACGAGGCGATCTGGCAGTACTTCGCGTCGGTCGCCTTCCCGCCCGAGGAGCAGGTGCGCCGCACGCTGGACGTGCTCGCACAGGCGGGCCGTCCGTTGTCGCTGCCCGCGCTGGAGCCGCTGGTCGAGCTGCGCAGGACCCGGCTGGAGACGATGCTGAAGGTCCTGGACGTGGACGGGGCCGTGAAGCGGGTGAAGGGCGGCTGGGAGAGCACCGGGGAGCCCTGGGTGTACGACACCGAGCGGTACGCCTGGGTGGCGCGGCAGCGGTCGGCGGAGCAGCAGGCCATGCGGGAGTACGCGGCGACGGACGGCTGCCGGATGGAGTTCCTGCGCCGTCAGCTGGACGACGAGGCGGCGGCCCCGTGCGGCCGTTGCGACAACTGTGCGGGCGTCAGGTTCGACGCGAAGGTCTCCGACTCGGCGCTCGACACGGCGAAGGGGGAGCTGCGGCGGGCGGGCGTCGAGGTGGAGCCGCGCAAGATGTGGCCGACCGGTCTCGCCGCCGTCGGTGTGGATCTGAAGGGCCGTATCCCGGCCGGCGAGCAGTCGTACGCAGGCCGGGCGCTCGGGCGGCTGTCGGACATCGGCTGGGGCAACCGGCTCCGGCCGATGCTTTCGGACGGCGCGCCGGACGGCGAGGTGCCGGACGACGTGGTGCAGGCGGTGGTGCGGGTGCTCGCCGACTGGGCGAAGGGCCCGGGTGGTTGGGCCTCCGGCGGGCCGGACGCGCCGCCGCGGCCGGCCGGTGTGGTCATGGTCGCCTCGCACCGGAAGCCCCGGCTGGTGGGTTCGCTCGGCCGGCGGATCTCCGAGATCGGCCGGATGCCGCTGCTCGGCACGGTGGAGTACGCGCCGGAAGCTGCCGACCTGCGGATCTCCCGGACCAACAGCGCGCAGCGGGTGGTCGGACTGCAGCGGACGCTGCTCGTCCCGGACGAGCTCGCGGAGCGGCTGGCCACGGCGGGAGGGCCCGTTCTGCTGGTGGACGATCTGGCCGACAGTGGCTGGACGTTGGCGGTGGCGGCGAGGCTGCTGCGGCGGGCGGGAGCGGAGGGGGTGTTTCCGCTGGTGCTTGCCGTCCAGGGGTGAAACGGGGAGTGAACAATGGGCAACTGGGCAGGGATATGAGAGTCATACCGGATCATTCCAGTCAGCGGCCTCAATTGCTCGTTGCCGCCCGCGCACGGGCCAGGAAGAATTGGGAATCCGCCCCCGCACGGCCCGTACGCGGTCCGGATGGACCGTGCCGTGGTGCGCCCTCACCCACCCGTCCCTGCCCGCGGAGCGGGCGTGTATCCGAAGGGAGGATCGTGACCCTCGGATTCGCTCCGTCCTCCGCCTCTTCGATCAGTTCGTCGTCCGGGTCGGCCAGCCGCCTCGCTCGGATGCTCGAACCGGCCGAGTGGGCCGCGGCCGGGATCCCGCTGCTGCGCAATCCCCGTGAGGTCGTCAGCGGCCTGCATTCCCGGCATCTGCCCACTCCCGCGACCGCGGTGGTCGCCGTCCTGGACCATGAGGAACGGGTGGCCGCCAGCGCCTCGTTCACCCGGAGGTCCGCCCCGGCGGACGGCTGGGAGTTCCGTAACGCGCTCCTCGCCCATCTGCGCCGGGTCATCCCGCACGACCTGCGCCGGCGGGCTCCGGTGCGGACGGCCGTCCTGCTCTACTGCCGCGAGGGCGACGAGCGCTGGACGGAGGAAGACGGGGCCTGGATGTGGGGGCTGCGGGACGCCTGCACGCTCCACGGGCTGCGCTGTGGTGCGTACATCACGCTGACCCGAGGGGGCTGGCAGGTGCTCGGCGAGGGCCGCGGCGGCCGACGGCCGAGCTCCGACTCTCCGCCCGTGCCACTGGGCGAGGAGTCCGCGTTCGACCGGCTCGTGCCGCGGATCGCGAGCGGGGCGCCGGAGCCGTTGCGCCGGGCCGCCGCACGCTGACGCACGACCGCCACGGACCCGTCGGGCGTCGGACGGCCGGCCCGGGACATCGGCGCGCGGTCGTCGGAGGCAGGCACGTGCGCGACCCGTCCGGCGCGGCGCCGGAGGAAGCACCATCGGCGAAGCCACCGGAGAAGCACTGCCCCGAGGGGCACCGCCGGTGAGCACCGCCGGAGAAGCGCTGCTCGGTGGAGCACCGTCGGGGAAGTAGTGCTCGGTGAAGCACCGCCGGGGAAGTACTGCCCAGGGAAGCACCGCCGGGGAAGTACTGCTCGGTGGAGCACCGCCGCCCGGCCGCCCCCTCAGGGGCAGCCGGGTCCCGGGCGGGCGTCGGTCAGACGCCGGCGCCCAGTGCGGCGTTGACGCGCTCGGCGTCGCCGCAGACGATCAGCAGCGCGGTCGCCCGCTTCAGCGCCTCGGGCAGGGATCGGGAGACGGCGTCGCCGGAACCGCCGTTGACGGCGACGACCACCACGGGACGGGCCGCGGCCCGCTCCACGGCGGCGGCGTCCGCGAAGAACACGTCCTCGCGGGCATCCTGCTGCGCCCAGTAGGCGGGCTCACCGAAGGACAGCTCGTGCGCCGCCCAGGGGTGCTGCTCGCCGGTGGTGAGCACCAGCACGTCACCGGGGGCGCGGCCGGACTCCAGCAGCAGGTCCACGGCCTCCTCGGCGGCGTCGAGAGCGCCGTCGGCGGTGGCCGGGATCAGCTGGATCTGGGCACCGGACCGCTGGTCGGAACGATTCTCCAGGTCACTCGGAGCGGTCGGTCCGGCAGCGGGCTGCGGGCGCGGCACCGGCGGCGCGGGCCGGACCGGGCCGGGGCCCGGGCGTCCGGGTCGCGGGGTGGCCGCGGTGCGCGGGCCGGGTACGGGTCGGGGGGTCGGCACGGGGCGGCCGGCGGCCGCAGTCGCGCGGGGACCCTGGGCACTCTCAGAAATCTGAGGCTCCTCGGGGATGAGAGGCATGGGTGGATGTCTATCAAACGCCGTCGCGGGAAGCTCCGGCGGGTGGGCACGCAGGGGTGCCCCGGCCACTGGGAAGGCTCCGCCGAGAGGACCCCGTACGGGATCCCGCCGGAGAAGAACCAGCGGTCGGAAGTCAGAAGTCGAAGCCGAGTTGGCCCCCGCTTTCCAGCGCGGCCGCCTCGGCGGAGAGGCGGACCTTCTTCAGATGCCGCCAGCGGGGCATGGCGTCGAGGTACGACCAGGACAGCCGGTGGTACGGGGTCGGACCCCGCTCCTCCAGCGCGGCTTTGTGAACCGGCGAGGGGTAGCCCGCGTTGGCCCCGAAGGCGTACGCGGCGTACTCCTCCGCCTCGGCCCCCAGTTCGCCCATCAGCTCGTCGCGCCGCACCTTGGCGATCACGGAGGCGGCGGCGACGGCGATGCAGGACTGGTCGCCCTTGATCACCGTACGGACCTGATAGGGGCTGCCGAGGTAGTCGTGCTTGCCGTCGAGGATCACCGCGTCGGGGCGCACCGGAAGGCCTTCCAGTGCGCGGACGGCGGCCAGCCGGAGCGCGGCGGTCATCCCGAGTTCGTCGATCTCCTCGGGCGAGGCGTCACCGAGCGCGTACGCCGTGACCCAGTCCTGGAGCTCGGCGGCGAGCGCGGTGCGTCGCTTGGGGGTGATCAGCTTGGAGTCGGTGAGTCCGGCGGGTGCCCGGCGCAGGCCGGTGACGGCGGCGCACACGGTCACGGGACCGGCCCACGCCCCGCGTCCGACCTCGTCGACCCCGGCGATGATCTTGGCGCCGGTGGTGGCTCGGATCGATCGCTCGACACTGTGGGTGGGTGGTTCGTACGGCATGGCGCCTGACAGGTTACGCCGACGGGCGCCTCCCCCGGTACCCGGATTCCACCTGGTGACCCGCACCCGACCGAATCCCGACCCGAGGGCGGTCCGATCCCGGCCGGATATCAACCCCGCAGCCACCCCGCCCGGGCCGGATACCGCCCCCGCCGCCACCCAGGCCCGGCCGGTTCTCGCCCCCGGCCGACCTTCCGACCCGTCCTCGCGGGCCCGCCCGACCTCCACGACTTCCCTTGCCCCCCGCCCTCCCCTGCTTCCCTGCCCTCCCCTGCTTCCCTGCCCTCCCTTGCCTCCCTGCCCTCCCCTGCTTCCCTGCCCTCCCTTGTCTCCTTGACCTCCGCGCCGCCCCGCCCCCCTGGCAGCCCCGGCCCTACTTCCGCAGCAGCGGCACCATGACCCGGTCGATCATCTCGGCGATCTCGGCCTCGCTCCATTCGCTGCCGCACACCTTGGAGCGGTACATCATCATCGCCGGGATGACGTCGTAGACCAGATCGCCGGGAGCGTCCGCGCGGACCTCTCCGCGTTCCACACCACGCTCGACCACCTCCCGCAGCAACCGCTTCGAGGGGTCGGTCACCCCGGTGAGGATGAGTGCCTGGAAGCGCTCGGAGGTCTCGGCGTCACATTCGTGAATGACGGCACGCAGGGCGAAGCCGGGCTTCGAGTACATCGCCGCCCGCACCCTCCGGCACAGCTGGTAGAGGTCCTCGCGGACGTTTCCGTGATCGGGTGCCTCACCCAGGGCGGGGAGCGCGGCCCGGAGCGCGTCGACGACGAGGTCCTCCTTGGAGGACCAGCGCCGGTACACCGCGGCCTTTCCGGTCTGCGCGCCGACGGCGACGCCCTCCATCGTCAGGCCGTTCCAGCCGACCGTGCTCAGCTGTTCGAGCGCCGCCTCCAGGATCGCGCGTTCCAGCACCGCGCCGCGACGCCGTGACGTCGCCCCCGGTGGCCGAGCGGTGGCCACGGAGTGCGAAGTAACCATCAGGACCTCTCTGTTGGGCCGTCTTCGGGCAACCGGCAGTGCTCAGTGAACGGTTGCGTTCTCTGAGGGGGAATCACTACCGTGGAAGACAGTGAACGAGTGCGTTCACTGGATTCTTCCGTGGGGGATACACAGTGACAACATCTCCGGTGGACACCCGGACAGGTCCAGGCACCGCCAGGTACCCGAATCGGCCGGGAATCGCTCTCACCGTCATCGCCGCCTGCCAGTTGATGGTCGTCCTCGACGCCACGATCGTGAACATCGCGCTTCCGCACATCCAGGAGGCGCTCTCCTTCTCCACCACCGACCTGTCGTGGGTGCTGAGCGCCTACACGCTCACGTTCGGCGGCCTGCTGCTGCTCGGCGGCCGGGCCGGCGACATCCTCGGGCGCCGCCGGGTGTTCATGACCGGCATCCTGGTCTTCACCCTCGCCTCGCTGCTCGGCGGCTTCGCCCAGGAGCCCTGGCAGCTCCTGGCCGCGCGCGCCCTGCAGGGCGTCGGAGGCGCGATCGCCTCGCCGACCTCCCTCGCACTGATCACGACGACCTTCCCCGAAGGCCCGGAGCGGAACCGGGCCTTCGGCGTCTTCGCCGCCGTCTCGGCCGGCGGCGGCGCGATCGGCCTGCTCGCCGGCGGCATGCTCACCGAGTGGCTCGACTGGCGCTGGGTGCTCTTCGTGAACGTGCCGATCGGGCTGGTCATCGCCTTCCTGACGCCCCGTTTCATCAACGAGTCCGAGCGCCACCCCGGCCGCTTCGACCTCGCGGGCGCGCTCTCCTCCACCCTCGGCATGACCGCGCTGGTCTACGGCTTCATCCGCGCCTCGGAGGAAGGCTGGCGGGACTCGCTGACGATCACGGCGTTCATCGCGGCGGGCGTCCTGCTGGCGGCCTTCGCCCTCATCGAGGCGCGGGCCCGCGAACCGATCACCCCCTTGCGGATGTTCGCCGACCGCAACCGCTCGGGCACGTACGTGATCATGCTCAGCCTGGCCGCCGCCATGCTCGGCATGTTCTTCTTCATCGTCCTGTTCGTCCAGAACGTGCTCGGCTACAGCCCGATCCGCTCCGGACTCGCCTTCCTCCCGGTGACGCTGGCCATCGGGCTCGGCGCGGGACTCGCCCAGCGGATGCTGCCGGTCCTCGGCCCGAAGCCGTTCATGGTGGCCGGAGCGTCGTGCACCGCGATCGGCCTCTTCTGGCTCAGCTTCATCAGCTCGGACAGCTCCTACGCGAGCGGCGTCCTCGGCCCGATGCTCGTCTTCGGCTTCGGCATGGGGCTCAACTTCGTGACCCTCACCCTGACCGCCGTCTCCGGCGTCGCGCAGCACGAGGCCGGTGCCGCGTCGGGGCTGCTCAACGCCACCCAGCAGGTCGGCGGTTCGCTGGGCCTGTCGATCCTGGTCACGGTCTTCGGCACGGCCGGCCGGGACGAGGCGCGGCAGCTGGTCCCGGAGTTCCTCGCGACGGCGACGCCCGAGCAGAAGGCGGCGTTCGCCCGGACCCGCGAGCTGCCGCCGCCCTGGTCCCACGACGTACTGACGGCCGGCATCTCGCTCGCGTTCACGGCCGCGGTGGTCATGGCGCTGGTCGCGTTCGTCACCGCGGTGACCGTGATCCGGGTGCGCAAGAGCGACCTGGAGTCGCTCAGCGGTACGGCGGGGGCCGCGGGCCCGGTCGCCTGACCGGCGCGGCCCTCCCCGGTCACGGCCGAGGGGCGGGTCCTCCTTCCCGTACGGGGAGGAGGACCCGCCCCTCGCCGCGCGCGGCCCGAAGGGGTACGGGTCAGGGGGCGCCGTACGGGTCGGCCTCCGGGTCGTACCCCTCCTCCTCGCGGCTGGACGGGCCGCATTCGTCGGGCGTGCGGGTGACGGGGCGGGCCTCCAGGATCTCCCGGGCCCTGGTCTCGGCCAGGCTCGTGGCGTACCAGCCGCCTTCGTCCTCGCGGAGCTGGGCGTCGATCTCGACGAGGGCGCAGGAGCGCAGGGGCTCCGGGAGCCGGTCGAGGGCGGGGACCGCGTCGGCGGAGAGACCCTGGAGGTAGTGCACGTCGATCCTGTCGAGCCGTTCGTGGCGGTCGACGTTCTGCCGGGCGATGACGGCGTCCGGCTGGATCAGACCGAAGACCAGGACGAATCCGGCGGCGCTGGCGGCGAGCGCGCGGGGCAGCAGGCGGGCGCCCCAGATCCCTGCGGCCATGATCAGCAGGAGGGCGACGCCGAGCCAGATCTCCATGGTGGCGACGGAGATCCGCAGCCGGGTCAGGCCGTACGCGTCGACGTACAGGTCCATCCTGCGCAGCGCGGAGGCGACGACGACCAGGGTGAGGACGCACAGGGTGCCGAGCACGGCCCGCACGAGCCGCCGGTCCCCCGCGTCGGTGCGGGGTGCCCAGCGCAGCGCGAGGCCGATGACGACCAGGGTGAGGAGCGTGGCCGTGAGCAGCTGCCAGAAGCCCTGGCGCGCGTACTCCGCGTAGGTCAGACCGGTCTCGCTGAGCACCTTGTCGTAGCCGCCGAAGAGGACGGCCAGCTGGATCGCGTTGAAGGCGGCGAACAGCAGGTTCAGGACGACGAGCGGGAGCGCCCACTCCAGGCGGCCGCGGGCCTTGCCCGGGGTGACGGCCAGCCGGTCCCAGCGGAGCGGGGCGGCGGCGGTGCGCGCGACGGCGATCGCGCCGAACAGGCCGAGCAGGAAGCACAGGGTGCGCCAGGGTGCCTGCTCCAGCGAGATGTCGGGCATGAGCGAGCCGAGCAGGTCGGCGAAGGCGGCGTCCGCCCCGGCGAACAGGGCACCGAAGACGACCAGCAGGCCGAGGGCTATCAGCGCGGTGCGCAGGATCGGGCCCCAGCGGCCGCGCGAGCCGTCGGCGCGCTGGCGTGCACCGCGCCAGACCCACAGCATGCCGCCGCCGACGGAGTCGAAGAGGCCGACGGGTCCGAGCAGCATGCTGGTCCAGCCACGGCCGCCGTGCAGGGCGAAGCCGGTGAGTCCGATCGCGGCGACGATCGCGAGGAAGGTCGGCCAGCCCGCGTCGCTCAGCGCCGGGACGGCGAGCAGGGCCGCACCGCCGACCGCCCAGACCAGCGTCCAGGGACGGATCCGGCGCCCGGCGGCCCGGGCCGCGAAGGCCCCGGCGAGGGTGGCGGGGACAGCCACGAGCAGCAGGTTCACCCCGGCGCCGTCGCCGAGCAGCAGGGCTGCGAACAGGGCGGTCGCGACGATCGCCCACAGGGTGGCCGCGGTCGCGGGCGCCGGGGCCGCGGGCCGGAGCCTGCTCGCCGCGCTCGGCTTCCTGGGCGGCGCCCAGGGGTGGTGCGGCACGTGGCCGTAGGGACCGGGCCGCCCGTACGGGGCTCCGGGCGGTCCGAACGGGTACGGGCCGCCCGGAGGCGGGCCACCGGCCGGCATGGCCGCGACGGCCGGCGCCGGCCCGGCGGGGCCCGCCGGCGGACCGGGCGGGCCGCCCGCGGCCGTGCCCGGGGCCGCCCCGGTCGCATGCACCGGCTGCGCCGACGGCTGGACCTCCTGCGGCTTCCCGCCACCCTCCTTCGGCCCACTGCCCTCAGGCCCGCTGCCCTTGGGCCCGCTGCCCTCAAGCCCGCTGCCCTTGGACGCACCGTCCTTGGACGCGCTGTCGTTGGACGCGCTGTCGTTGGACGCACTGTCGTTGGACGCACTGTCCTCCGGCCCGCGGTCCTTCAACGGGCTGCCCTCGGGTGCGCTGCCCTCCGGCCGGACATCCTGGTGCGGGCCGTCCTTGGGCTCGCCGCCCTTCGGCGCCCTGCCCTCCGGCCCGCCATCCTTCGGCGGGCTGTCGTGCGGCCCGCCGTCTTTCGGCGGCTGTGCGGACGGTGTGTCGGTCACGGGACCCCCTCCCGACCCGGCGCTCGCGGGCGCCGCCGTGCGGCGGCGCCCGGTCGCTGCCAGGTGTCTCGTCGACGCGCTCTTGTCATGATCAGCGCTACGGAGTGGCCGACTCTAACCGCGCCCCGACCCGGCGAACCCCCTCGGGAGCCGCTGTGGCAGGACCGTGACATTCCGCCCCGGCGCACGCCCTGGCGGTCCTGCGGTGGCGGTCCGGCGGAGGGGTCCGCTACGCGCGCACCCCGGTCGGCACCCACCCGGGCAGGTCCTCGGTCTGCTCCAGCCACCCGGCGGGCGGGGCCCCGGCCGGGCCCGAGGCGACGATGCCGCCCGCGATGGCGCAGGTGGTGTCGACGTCACCGCCCACGGCCGCGGTGGTCCAGAACATCCGCTCGTAGTCGCCGAGCGAGCGGGCCGCCGACCAGAGGGCGAACGGCACGGTGTCGTGCGCGCTGGTGCGCCGTCCGCTGCCCAGGACGGCCGCGACCGTGGCCGCGTCCCCGTAGTCGAGCATGTCGCGGGCCCGGCGCAGCCCGGCACCGACGGCGCTGCGCGGAACGAGGGCGATGACGCCGTCGAGCAGGGCCTCGGGGGTGGGCGGGCCGGCGGGGTCCGCGGCGAGCGCGGCCGCCGCGGCGACGGCCATCGCCCCGACCACGGCCTCGCGGTGCTGGTGGGTGGTGTAGGCGGAGATCTCGGCCTGGTGGGTCGCCTGCTCGGGGTCGTCGGCGTACCAGGCCCCGAGGGGGGCGATCCGCATGGCGGCGCCGTTGCCCCAGGAGCCCTGGCCCTTGAAGAGGGCGGCCGCGAGCTCGCGCCAGTCGCCGCCTTCCCGGATCAGCCGGAGCATCCGGTTGACGGCGGGGCCGTAGCCGCGGTCGAAGTCGTGGTGGTGGGCGAAGGACGCGGCGAGCGCGTCCTGGTCGATCCGGTCGTGGGCGACGAGCACGGCGAGAACGGAGCAGGCCATCTCGGTGTCGTCGGTCCACTGCCAGGGACCGGCGGGCGGCTCGTGCCGCTTCAGCAGGGGATAGTTGACGGGGACGAAGTACTGGGAGCCCAGGGCGTCCCCCACGGACAGCCCGCGCAGGCTGGCCAGGGCGCGTTCGAAGCGCCGGTCGGGAGAGGAGTCAGCGGTCATCGCTCTGCCACTCTATCCGGTGGGGCCGTACGGTTCCGGGGTACGCCAGCGTTCGAAGGGCCGGTCGAGGCGGTACTTCCCGTCGTCGCCGAGCAGCAGCGTCCTGGTCTCCGCGTTTCCCGGGTTGGACAGCGACTCGAAGTCGGCGACCGTCCAGTGGAACCAGCGCATGCAGAACAGCCGCATGGTCAGCCCGTGGGTGACGAGGAGGACGTTGGGCGGGTGGTCCGGCGCCTCGAAGCTCCGGTAGAGGCTCTCCAGGAACGCCCCGACCCGGTCGTACACGTCGGCGCCCGACTCGCCCTGGGCGAAGCGGTAGAAGAAGTGTCCGTACGCGTCCCGGTAGGCCTTCTGGAGGCGCACGTCCTCCCGGTCCTGCCAGTTGCCCCAGTCCTGCTCGCGCAGCCGCGGCTCCTCCCTGACCCGCACGTTCCGCGGGTCGAGGCGGAAGGCGCCCAGGGTCTCGTGCGTCCGGCGGTACGGCGAGACGTAGACGCTGACCCGCTCCTCCCCGAACAGCTCCCTCAGCCGTCCCCCCGTCTCCTCCGCCTGCCGCCACCCGGTCTCCGTGAGCCGGAGGGCGTGGTCGGGCTCCCTCTCGTACACCGTGTCATCGGCATTGCCCTCGGACTCTCCGTGCCGTACGAGGACTATGCGCCGCGGTCGTGCCATGGGACGACCCTAGATCGCCGTGCGGCGGGGGGCTCAGTCGAGCAGGTGTCCGGAGTCCATCCGGCGGACGTGGCCGGTGAACCGGCGGCGCAGTGCGCGGTCGTGCGAGACGACGACCACGGCGCCCGGCCACCGCTCCAGCGCCTCCTCCAGTTCCTCGACGAGGCCGAGGGCGAGGTGGTTGGCCGGCTCGTCGAGCAGCAGCAGGTCGGCGGGGCGGGCGAGCAGCCGGGCGAGGGCCAGGCGGCGGCGCTGCCCGGCGGAGAGACCCCCGACCGGGACCCGCAGGTCGGCGGGGCGGAACAGTCCGTAGGAGAGGAGCAGTTCGGCCTGCTCGTCCTCGGTGAGGGCGAGGCCGCGGCCGAAGGCGGCGAGGACGCGCTCGGCCGGCCGGTGGGCCGGTATCTCCTGGGCGAGGAATCCGGTGCGGCCGTGGCGGGCGACCCGTCCCGCGTCGGGTTCGACCAGTCCCGCCATGACGTGGAGCAGAGTGGACTTGCCCGCGCCGTTGCCCCCGTGGATCAGGAGGCGGTCGCCCGCGCCGACGGTGAGTCGGTCGACGGACAGGCGGTCGGCGACCCGCACCCCGTCCAGGGCGAGCAGCTCGCCCCGGGCCCGGCCGGTGGGCGGCCTCGCGGTGAAGGCGAGGGGTCGGGGCGGCTCGGGCACGGGCTCCTCGTGGAGTCGGCGCAGGCGCTCCTGGGCGTTGCGCACCCGGCCGGAGACGGAGGCCTGGACCCGGCCGCCCGCGCGGTCGTAGGCCATCTTGTTGTTGTCCTTGATCGCCCGGCCCGCGGCCACGCCGAGTGCGGTGCTCGTCGCGTACGCGGCGAGGCGCGCGGTCTCGGCGCACCACGCGGCGTGGGCCTGCTCCCAGCGCCGCCGGGCCGCGGCCCGCTCGGCGCGGAAGCCCGCGTATCCGTCGCCGTACCGCACGACGGTCCGGCGGTCGGCGTCGACCTCCAGGATCGCGGTGGTCACGCGCTCCAGGAAGGTCCGGTCGTGGGAGACGGCGACGACGGTGCCGCGGTGGGCGAGGAGGGAGTCCTCCAGCCAGTCGAGCGCCTGGGCGTCGAGGTGGTTGGTCGGCTCGTCCAGGAGGAGGACCTCGGGCGCGGCGGCGATCGCGCAGGCGATGCCGAGTCTGGCCTGCTCGCCGCCGGAGAGGCTGCCGAGCCGGCGGTCGCGGTCCAGGTGGGCGAGGCCCAAGGCGTGCAGGGCCTTGTCGACGCGGGCGTCCGCCTCGTATCCCCCGCGCAGTTCGAAGGCGGTGAGCAGGTCGCCGTACGCGCCGAGGGTCCGCTCGTCGGCCGTGCCGAGGGCGGCCTCCAGGGTGCGCAGGCGCCGTTCCATGGTGCGCAGCTCGGTGAGCGCGGCGTCGACGGCTTCGGTGACGGTGGCGGCGGGCGGCAGCTCGGGGGTCTGGGCGAGCAGGCGGGCGCCGCCGTCGGTGACGGTGACGGCCTCGCCGGAGTCGGGCGGGTCGAGCCCCGCGAGGATCCGCAGCAGGGTGGACTTGCCCGCGCCGTTCTCCCCCACGATCCCGATCCGCTCGCCGGGGCGCACGGTGAGCGAGACCTGATCGAGCAGCAGGCGTTCGCCGCGGGTCACGGTCACGTCGTGGAGGGAGAGCTGGGTGGGCAAGGGCACCTCCGCAGGACAGCATGGACCACAACAAACGCAACGGTTGTCGCGTTATGGCGAGTGTGGCACACTCGTAGCCACTAACGCAACGGGAGTAGCAATTGAATGAGACGACCGAGGAAGCGCCGTCCCCGGCCCCCGGCAGCAGACGCCCCGGCGGGCGCACCGCCCGGACCCGCGCCGCGGTCCGCGACGCCGTCCTGACCGGCCTGGCCGAACACGGCTACCCCGCCCTCACCGTCGAGTACGTGGCGGAGCGGTCGGGGGTGCACAAGACGACGCTCTACCGGCGCTGGGGCGGCGTCGAGGGCATGGTCGCGGACGCGCTCGCGCTCGCCGGCGAGGACGCCTGGACGCCGCCGGACACCGGGAGCCTCGCCGGTGACCTGCGCGCCCTGGCCCGCGAGGTGACCGACGCCTTCGCCGACCCGGCGCAGGCGGCCGCGCCGACGGCCTTCGTCGGCGCCGCGTTCCAGTCGGAGCGGGCCGCCGAGTCCCTGCGCGACTTCTACGCGGAGCGCTTCCGGCGCTGCGAGCCCGTGGTGGACCGGGCCGTGGCACGCGGCGAGGCCCCGGCAGGGACGGACGCCGGCGCGGTCGTCCGGGCGGTGTCGGCGCCCCTCTTCCTCCGCCTCTTCGTGACCCGCGAACCGGTGGACGAAGCCGTCGCCGAACAGGCGGCGCGAACGGTGCTCGCCGCGGTCGGGGCGGGCGCCTTCACCCGCGGGACCACCGAGCCGCCCACGGAGGCGGTCGCCACACCGCCCAAGAAGGCGGTCACGGAGCCGGTCGCCACGGCGGTCACGGAGCCGGTCGCCACACCCCCCACGAAGGCGGTCACGGCGCCTCCCACGACCGCGTAGGCCGGGGCGCCGCCCACCACGACGGCGGTCACCCCACCGCCCACGACGAAGGCGGCCGGCACGCCGACCAGCTGAGGCGCGTGCGCACGCTCCCGGGTGTCAGACCGCCCAGGCCGGTTCGAGCTGCACCACGTCGCCCGAGAGGGCGGCCACGTCGGCCGCGGTCTGCGCCCGCAGACCGAGCCGCTCGATCCGCTCCACGCGGTACTTCCCGTGCTCGGCGGCCGAGTTCCACATCGACAGCACCAGGAACTCGTGCCCCGGCGCCTCCCCGAAGAGCCCGCGGAGCATGCCGGGGGACCCGGCCATCGCCGGGTTCCAGACCTTCTCCTGCATGAGGGCGAAGTGCTCGGCCCGCTCCTCGTGGACCCGGCTGTGCGCCACCCGCGCCACGTCGGCGTCGGCGAAGCGCGGCTCGAACCCCGTCTTCACGTCGAAGCGGTGGTCGAAGAGCTTGACCTGGGCGTCCTTGAACGTGCCGGCCTGGGTGGCGGCGAGCCGGTCGTGGGAGCGCGCCATGAACGAGTCGTAGAACGCCCGGCTCTCCCAGAACGCGAAGACATGGGCGACATCCGGCCGTCGCCGGCTCCATCCGCCGCCCTGCCCCCGGAAGCCCGGCTCACCGAGCAGCCCCGCCCATTTCCGCTGCCCCCGCTCGAACCCTCGACGGTCCACCACGGTGCAGCGAATCCACTTGACCAGCACCGCGCCATGGTACGGGTCGGAGCGACGCTCCGTCAGACCTCCGCGGACTGCACCCGCACCAGACCCGCGGCCTCCTCGGCGTCCAGTTCGATCCCGAAGACCTCGGCCAGCACGCCGATCAACTCGGCCGGTCCGACGGTCCGTTCCTCGGTCGTGCCGTCCCGGTTCACCGAGGTCAGACCGGTCCGGACGAGCGCCCGGCGCGCCTCGGAACCCGGCCGCAGCGCCACGACCTGGCCGACGAAGCGGGACAGCGGGTGGCTGGAGCTGTAGTGGTTCATCAGCTCGAAATCCACGGGGTACACGGAGTGGGGGGCGAAGGAGTACAGGTCGGCCCACCCCTCCGGGCGAAGCGAGCGCAGCAGGTGGACGCCCTCCGCCTCGGCCACGACGCCGAAGACCCAGCCGTCCTGGTCGACCCGCGCCCCGTCCACCAGGGGAACCGGCTCCAGCGGGCCCTGCCAGCCGAACCCGGTGTCCGCGAGCCACTGTTCACCGCCGACCGTGACGACGAGCAGGGCGTGGGTGATCGCCGTCAGCGCGTCCCCGCGCGAGCGGTTGCGGGCGCCGCGCCCCGCCACCTCGAAGCCGATCCGCTCCAGGGCGGCCGCGAAGAGCGAGTTCTGCTCGTAGCAGTAGCCGCCGCGCCGCCGGCCCACCAGTTTCGCCTGGACGCTCTTGACGTCGAGCGGGATCCGGCGCCCGAGCGCCACGTCCAGGTTCTCGAACGGGATGGCGCCCACGTGCGCGCGGTGCAGGGCGCGCAGCGTCCGCAGGTCCGGTGCGAGCTCCCCCGAGTACCCGATCCGCGCCAGATATGCGTCCAGATCCAGCTCTTCCCCGCTCCACATCGCGCGCTCCCCCTCGACCGATGACACGTTGATCACATGACACCATGAACGGGACGTCAGGAACCGTACAGGGAGAGGGGATTCACGGTGAGCGGACTCAACAAGGGGGTCGGCAAGGCCGAGGTGACGCTCAAGTGGGACCCCAGTCCGATGGGCACGCCCGCGCACGACCTGGACCTCGTCGCGGGGGTCTACACGGCGGACGCACCCTACGGGCCGCCGGCCTACCTCGTGCACTTCGACAGCCGCTCGCCCGACGGCACGATCACGCTGCACCGCGACAGCCGTACGGGGCAGGGCTTCGGCTACGACGAGGCGATGACCCTGGAGCTGACCAGGCTGGCGCCGCTCTACGCGCGCGTGGTGGTGGGCGTGGCCATACAGCAGGGCGGCGGCCGGCTCACCTTCGGACAGGTCGCCCATACGGGGGTCCTGGTCCGCGAGGGCTACTCCGACCTGCTGGAGGACGATTTCGCCGCCGTGGCGGACGCGACCGCGGCGACGGTCGTCGAGTTCATCCGGGACGGGGCCGAGGGCTGGACCCTGCGCCCCCTCTCGGTCGGCTTCGACACGGATCCGCGGGACTTCGGCGCCCTGATGGGGGCGCGGCGTCCGTGAGGCGGTGCGGGGGCCCGTCCTTCGGGCGGGTCCCCCGCCCCCGTCACCGTGCGGCCCAGCCGGGAATCGTGGGCAGCACCCGCTCGGCCACCCGCAGCAAAGCGGTGTCGTCGGGAACCGCCTCGTCCTGACGCCAGACGACGAGCTCGTAGGCGCCGCCGCCGTCCTTGGCGTCCTTGGCGACGAGCAGATGCCGGGCGATGCCGCCGGTGCCGGTCTCGGCCTTGCTGCCGCCGACCAGCGGGATCTTGAGCGCGATGGTCCGGTCCGAGTAGAGGACCGCCGTCCGCCCCAGCACCCGGGTCGGCTCGGCCGTCCTCCCGAGGAGCGGACCCATCCGGGCGACCGGAAGGCCGTCGTAGGAGGCCGAGAGCTTCACGGAGTACGTCGGCAGGCCGACGTTCCCCTCCGGCGACGGGAGCTTGGCGCTCCCGACGGTGAGCCACCCGTCGCTCCCCCAGGCGTTCCGCGCCTTCTCCTCCGGCGTGCCGAGGAGGGCCGGCAGGTCCGGCCGGTTCAGCGCCCGGCAGAGCTCGGTCCCCGAGACGTACTGCGACGGCAGCGAGCCCGTCGAGGCCGTGCAGACGGCCGGCTCCCGCGCGGCGGCGCCGTCCATGTCGCTCTTCGCCATGAACCAGAAACCGCCCGCCAGCACCGCCCCCAGCACCAGCGCGGTGGCCACCTGCCCGCCCACGCTGGGCCCCTTGACCGCTCCGGCCACGTCCTCCGCCATGTTCCCCCCTGTCGTACGCGCACGAGGGCGCGGCGGCGAGCGTAACCGGTGATCGTTCCGAGGCGAACAGGGATTTCCGTCACCCGCGCGGGAGACGGGTACGCGAGAGAGGGTGCCGACCCGTGGTCGGCACCCTCTCTCAGACGCTACTCAGGACGGTCAGCTGCAACCGCTGGTCGAGCCGCAGCCCTCGCAGATGTAGCAGGAGCCGGCGCGCTGCATCTTCGTGCCGCAGGAGAAGCAGAGTGGGGCGTCCGCGCTGATGCCCAGCTGCATCTCGACGAGCTCGGCGGAGGTGTGGGCCTGCTTCGGGGCGGGCACCTCGGCCTGCACCGGAGCGGCGACGGCCTTCAGCTCCTGGGCGCGGGGGGCGGACTGGGCCAGCCCCTCCACGTCCACGTCGACGTCGTCCACGGACTGCTCGTACGAGCCGGTCTCCAGGTGACGCTGGCGCTCCTCGGCGGAGTGGATGCCGAGCGCGGAGCGGGTCTCGAAGGGCAGGAAGTCCAGCGCCAGGCGGCGGAAGATGTAGTCGACGATCGACTGCGCCATCCGCACGTCCGGGTCGTCCGTCATGCCGGCCGGCTCGAAGCGCATGTTGGTGAACTTCGAGACGTACGTCTCCAGGGGGACGCCGTACTGCAGACCGACGGAGACGGCGATGGAGAAGGCGTCCATCATGCCGGCGAGCGTGGAGCCCTGCTTCGACATCTTCAGGAAGACCTCGCCGAGACCGTCGTCCGGGTAGGAGTTGGCGGTCATGTAGCCCTCGGCGCCACCCACGGTGAAGGAGGTGGTGATCCCCGGACGGCCCTTCGGGAGGCGCTTGCGCACCGGGCGGTACTCGACGACCTTCTCGACGGCCTCGCGGATCGTCGCCTCGGACTTCGCGGTGACCTCGACCTTCTCCTCCTCCTTCTTCTTGGCGGAGAGGGGCTGGCCGACCTTGCAGTTGTCGCGGTAGATGGCGAGCGCCTTGACGCCCATCTTCCAGGCCTCGAAGTAGACCTCCTCGACGTCCTCGACCGTCGCCGTCTCCGGCAGGTTGACGGTCTTGGAGAGGGCGCCCGAGATCCACGGCTGGATGGCGGCCATCATGCGGACGTGGCCCATCGCGGAGATGGAACGCTCGCCCATGGCGCAGTCGAAGACCTCGTAGTGCTCGGTCTTCAGGCCGGGGGCGTCGACCACGTTGCCGTGCTCGGCGATGTGGGCGACGATCGCCTCGATCTGCTCCTCCTGGTAACCCAGGCGGCGCAGGGCCTGCGGGACGGTGCCGTTGACGATCTGCATCGAGCCGCCGCCGACCAGCTTCTTGAACTTGACCAGGGCGAGGTCGGGCTCGAGGCCGGTGGTGTCGCAGGACATCGCGAGACCGATGGTGCCGGTCGGGGCGATGACCGAGGCCTGCGCGTTGCGGAAGCCGTTCTTGGCGCCGAGGCGGATCACGTCCTGCCAGGCCTCCGTGGCGGCGGCCCAGATCGGCGAGTCCAGGTCGTCCACGCGGACGGCCTTGGTGTTCTCGTCGGCGTGCTGCTGCATGACGCGCTGGTGCGGCTGGGCGTTGAGCGCGTAGCCGTCGTAGGCGCCGACGACGGCGGCGAGCTCGGCGGAGCGCTTGTACGAGGTGCCGGTCATCAGCGAGGTGATGGCGCCGGCCAGGGCGCGGCCGCCGTCGGAGTCGTACGCGTGGCCGGTCGCCATCAGCAGGGCGCCGAGGTTGGCGTAGCCGATGCCGAGCTGGCGGAAGGCGCGGGTGTTCTCGCCGATCTTCTGGGTGGGGAAGTCGGCGAAGCAGATGGAGATGTCCATCGCGGTGATGACGAGCTCGACGACCTTGGCGAAGCGCTCGACCTCGAAGGACTGGTTGCCCTTGCCGTCGTCCTTGAGGAACTTCATCAGGTTCAGCGAGGCGAGGTTGCAGGACGTGTTGTCCAGGTGCATGTACTCGCTGCACGGGTTCGAGCCGTTGATCCGGCCGGACTCGGGGCAGGTGTGCCAGTGGTTGATCGTGTCGTCGTACTGGATGCCCGGGTCGGCACAGGCCCACGCGGCCTCGGCCATCTTGCGGAAGAGCGACTTGGCGTCGACCTCCTCGATGACCTCGCCGGTCATGCGGGCCCGCAGGCCGAACTTCCCGCCGGACTCGACGGCCTTCATGAACTCGTCGTTCACGCGGACGGAGTTGTTGGCGTTCTGGTACTGGACGGACGTGATGTCGTCGCCGCCCAGGTCCATGTCGAAGCCCGCGTCGCGGAGGGCGCGGATCTTCTCCTCCTCCTTGACCTTGGTCTCGATGAAGTCCTCGATGTCGGGGTGGTCGACGTCCAGGATGACCATCTTGGCGGCGCGGCGGGTGGCGCCGCCCGACTTGATGGTTCCCGCGGAGGCGTCGGCGCCGCGCATGAAGGAGACCGGGCCGGAGGCGTTGCCGCCGGAGGAGAGCAGCTCCTTGGAGGAGCGGATGCGGGAGAGGTTCAGGCCGGCGCCGGAGCCGCCCTTGAAGATCATGCCCTCTTCCTTGTACCAGTCGAGGATCGACTCCATGGAGTCGTCGACGGCCAGGATGAAGCAGGCGGAGACCTGCTGGGGCTGGGGCGTGCCGACGTTGAACCACACCGGGGAGTTGAAGCTGAAGATCTGGTGCAGGAGGGCGTAGGCCAGCTCGTGCTCGAAGATCTCGGCGTCGGAGGGCGAGGCGAAGTAGCCGTACTCCTCGCCGGCCTTCGTGTAGGTCTTCACGATCCGGTCGATGAGCTGCTTGAGACCGGTCTCGCGCTGCGGGGTGCCGACGGCCCCGCGGAAGTACTTGCTGGTGACGATGTTGACCGCGTTCACCGACCAGAAGTCGGGGAACTCGACGCCACGCTGCTCGAAGTTGATCGAGCCGTCGCGCCAGTTGGTCATGACGACGTCACGGCGCTCCCAGCTCACCTCGTCGTACGGATGCACGCCGGGGGTGGTGTGGATGCGCTCGATACGCAGGCCCTTGCTCGCCGCCTTGGCTCCCTTGGTGCGGGAACCACGTGCCGGACCGCTCGCCGTCTCTGTCATGCCGCCTCCCATATACGGGCAAAACACGCTGGAGCGCCCGGAAAATTCCAGGGCTCCGCCTTCTGTACTTCGTCTTGTAGTGCAGTTGCCACGAGCACCTCGCGGTTCACTCGGGGCAGGTCTTTCCGGGCCGCGCGGCGGCCGGTCGCCGGATCGTCCTCGATCCGGCCCGCCGGTCTAGTCGGCGGCGGTGGCGGGAACGGGGACCTCTGGGGTCGCTCCGGTCCCGCGCAGCTCAGCGGGAGGCCGCTCGCGGAGTTCCACGACGGCGGCCTCGAAGTCTTCGAGGCTGTCGAAAGCCTTGTACACGGACGCGAACCGCAGGTACGCGACGAGGTCGAGCTCCTGCAGCGGGCCGAGG
Organism: Streptomyces showdoensis; assembly: GCF_039535475.1. Taxonomy (NCBI): domain Bacteria; kingdom Bacillati; phylum Actinomycetota; class Actinomycetes; order Kitasatosporales; family Streptomycetaceae; genus Streptomyces; species Streptomyces showdoensis. The sequence continues at coordinate 359,005 of NZ_BAAAXG010000028.1, forward strand.
ATGGCCAGGCCCACGTCGTGGGTGGTCAGCTCGGCGCTCCCGGTGGCGCGCACCGCCTCCTCGACCCGCTGGCCGAGCTTGGCGAGGGCGTCCTCGGTGACCGGCCGCCCCTGGCACGCCTTGCGCACGCCGGAGATGACCTTGGTACGGCTGAAGGGCTCGGTGACGCCCGAACGCTTGACCACCATCAGCGAGCACGTCTCCACCGTCGTGAAACGGCGGGAGCAGTCGGGGCACTGGCGGCGGCGTCGGATGGACGTCCCGTCGTCGGTGGTGCGACTGTCGACGACCCGGCTGTCGGGGTGCCTGCAGAAGGGGCAGTGCATGTGGTTCCGACCCTCCCTCACGGCACGACTGAATAGCCTCACCGGGCCCGTCAAGGCCCTCGAAGCGACCACCAGCATAGGTGATGCGGGGACCCTCGGCAGACCGAGGACCACTAGTTCTGGGTGGCTGATGCAATCCAACCACTAGATCTTGGGGCGGACCGCGATTTCGACCTACCTGCGCGTGTCGCGCTCCCGACCGGCCACGAGGGTACGGGAAGGGCGCGGCGGCACGGATTCCGGGGTCGCCGATGCGACACTGGGAGGGCACCCCCGCCCCACGCGGTCCGGCGCTGAAGGTTACCGTAATGACCGAATTGAGACACCGACGAGAGACCGGTGAGAGACCGGTGGCACATCGGTGACGTCGGCGACGGAGAGGCCTGCGATCACGCCCTGTGGGCCGCATATACACCCACGTACACACACGCGTACGGCGATCTGCGATTTTTCACTCGAACGTGTGTTTGGCGCAACCTTTCGAAAGCCACTACCGTTGTGCCAGCCAGGGAGACCATTCGAGAGGGGCCGCCGACGTGACCACCACCGCAGACAGTGCCACCATCACTGCCCAGGACCGCTCCCAGGGCCGACTCGAGCCGGTGCATGCGATGAATGACGCAGCCATGAACGGGGAGGAGCCCGGCCGACCCGCGCGCTCGCTCCCCGGACGCCCCCCAGGCATCCGGGCCGACAGCTCCGGCCTCACCGACCGGCAGCGCCGGGTCATCGAGGTCATCCGCGACTCGGTCCAGCGCCGCGGCTACCCGCCGTCGATGCGTGAGATCGGCCAGGCCGTGGGCCTCTCCAGCACCTCCTCGGTGGCGCACCAGCTGATGGCGCTGGAGCGCAAGGGCTTCCTGCGGCGCGACCCGCACCGCCCCCGCGCGTACGAGGTGCGGGGCTCGGACCAGCCCAGCACCCAGCCGACGGACACCACGGGCAAGCCCGCCGCCTCCTACGTCCCCCTGGTCGGCCGCATCGCGGCCGGTGGCCCCATCCTGGCGGAGGAGTCCGTCGAGGACGTCTTCCCGCTCCCCCGGCAGCTGGTCGGCGACGGCGAGCTCTTCGTCCTGAAGGTCGTCGGCGACTCCATGATCGAGGCCGCCATCTGTGACGGGGACTGGGTCACGGTCCGCCGCCAGCCGGTCGCCGAGAACGGCGACATCGTGGCCGCCATGCTCGACGGCGAGGCCACGGTCAAGCGCTTCAAGCGCGAGGACGGCCACGTCTGGCTGCTGCCGCACAACGCGGCGTACCAGCCGATCCCCGGCGACGAGGCCACCATCCTCGGCAAGGTCGTCGCCGTGCTGCGACGGGTGTGACCGCACCTCGTCGGCCCTGAACCGGGCCCCGGGAACCACTGCGCCGGTCCCGGGGCCCTGCCGTGTCTCCAGGGCCCCCAGGACGTGGGCTACGCCTTCGCGTCCGCCGCCGCGTCGATCGCCGCCAGCGACTTCCGCACCTGATTGCGGTCGGTGGTGTACCAGAAGTCCGGCAGCGAGGCCTTGAGGTAGCTGCCGTACCGGGCCGTCGCCAGCCGCGGATCGAGCACCGCGACGACGCCCCGGTCCCCCGTGGCCCTGACCAGTCGGCCGGCGCCCTGCGCCATGAGCAGCGCCGCGTGCGTCGCCGCCACCGCCATGAAGCCGTTGCCCCCGGCGTCCTCCACCGCCTTCTGCCGCGCGCTCATCAGCGGGTCGTCGGGCCGCGGGAAGGGGATCTTGTCCATCACGACGAGCTGGCAACTCGGCCCCGGCACGTCGACGCCCTGCCACAGCGAGAGCGTGCCGAAGAGGCAGGTCTTCGGGTCGGCGGCGAAGTTCTTGATCAACTCGCCGAGCGTGTCCTCGCCCTGGAGCAGGATCGGCAGCTCGGGAATCCGGCTCCGCAGCTCCTCCGCCGCCTGCTGCGCGGCCCGCATCGAGGAGAACAGGCCGAGCGTGCGCCCGCCGGCGGCCTGCATCAGCTCGGTCAGCTCGTCCAGCATGTCGCCGCGCTCACCGTCCCGGGCGGGCCGGTTGAGGTGCTTGGCGACGTAGAGGATGCCCTGCTTCGGGTAGTCGAACGGCGAGCCGACGTCGATGCCCTTCCAGACCGGCAGGTCGTCGCCCGTGGTGCCCTCGGGGGCCAGCCCGAGCGAGGCGCCCACCCCGTTGAAGTCGCCGCCCAGCTTGAGCGTGGCCGAGGTGAGGACCACCGAGCGGTCGGCGAAGAGCTTCTCGCGCAGCAGCCCCGAGACGGTGAGCGGGGCGACCCGCAGCGAGGCGCCGAAGCGGTCGTGCCGCTCGTACCAGACGACGTCGTACTCCGAGCCCTGGGTGATCCGCTCGGCCACGCCGTGCACCGTCTCCACGGAGGCCATGGCCTGCTTGCGGACGGCGTCCTCGTCCTGCACGGAACGGTCGCGGGTGTTGCCGAGGGCCGTGATCACCGCGCGGGAGGCGTCGCGCAGCGCCATCAGCGCGTACGCCAGGTCCTCAGGGATCTCCTCCAGCCGGCCCGGCAGGGCCAGCTCCATCAGCCGCTCGAAGCCCTCCGCCGCGGTCTGGAGCTGGTCGGCGACCTTCTCGTCCACCAGCTTGGACGCCCGGCGCACCGCCCGGTTGACCTGGCCGGGCGTGAGCTCGCCGGTGGCGACGCCGGTCACGCGGGAGACCAGCTCGTGGGCCTCGTCGACGATCAGCACCTCGTGCTGCGGCAGCACCGGCGCACCCTCGATCGCGTCGATGGCGAGCAGCGCGTGGTTGGTGACGACGACCTCGGCCAGCTTGGCCCGCTCGCGGGCCGCCTCGGCGAAGCACTCCGGACCGTACGCGCACTTGCTCGCGCCCAGGCACTCGCGGGAGGAGACCGAGACCTGAGCCCAGGCCCGGTCGGAGACGCCCGGCGTCAGGTCGTCCCGGTCGCCGGTCTCCGTCTCGTCGGACCAGTCCCGCAGCCGCAGCAGGTCCTGGCCCAGCTTGCTGGTGGGGGCCGCCGCCTCGAAGGGGTCGAAGAGGCCGTCCTCCTCGTCCTGCGGGACGCCCTCGTGCAGGCGGTGCAGGCAGAGGTAGTTCGACCGGCCCTTGAGCATGGCGAACTCCGGGCGGCGGCGCAGCTGCGGGTGCAGGGCGTCGACCGTCCGCGGGAGATCGCGCTCGACGAGCTGGCGCTGGAGGGCCAGGGTCGCCGTCGCGACCACCACCCGCTCCCCCTGCGCCAGCGCCGGTACGAGATAGCCGAGGGATTTACCGGTGCCGGTGCCGGCCTGGACGAGGAGGTGCGAACCGTCGTCGATGGCCTCGGTCACGGCCTCGGCCATGGTGACCTGGCCGGGGCGCTCCACACCGCCGACGGCGGCGACGGCGGCGTGGAGGAGGTCGGGGAGGGATAGCTTCGTCATAGCGCTTCCAGCCTACGGGGCGGCACCGACAGCCGGTCCCTCCCCGTGATCACGCGAGGGGGTTCGGGACGGTGCCGTGGACGGCGGCGTGCGGGCGCTCGGGCCGGTCGCGGTAGCCGTCCAGGTGGAGACGGTTGCGGTTGAGACAGAGGCGCTCGATCCGGGGGACGAGGAGGTCGAACAGCTCGAAGCGTTCCTTCAGCTCCGGGAAGCGGGCCTGGTGGCGCAGGATCTCGGCCCGCAGCAGGGTCCAGAACTCCTCCTCCGGGGTGCCCAGTTGCTCCTCGTACAAGGGCGCCAGGTAGCGGAAGACGCCGACGAAGAGGCCCGAATGGATGAACTGGGTGAGGAAGTCCGGCTCCTCGGTGAGCAGCACGGCCCGGACGTCGTCCGGCATGGTGGCGTGCTCCGGGAGCGGGTGGGCGCTGATGTTCACGTCGTCGACGAAGTCCTTGATCGCCAGCCGCACGGGCACGTCCTGGTCGTCGAAGACGACGATGGCGTTCTCGCCGTGCGGGGAGAAGACGGTGCCGTACTGGTAGAGGAAGTGCAGCAGCGGCGGCATCAGGGCGGCGAAGAGGCGCTGGAGCCAGGCCCGGGGGGCGAGCCCCGAGCGGGTGACGAGCTCGGCGACGAAGGCCCGGCCCTCGGGGTCGGTGTGCAGCAGCGCGGCGAGGGTGCGGGCGCGTTCGCCCGGCGGCAGGCGCAGGGGTTCGCGCCAGATCGCGCCCAGGAGCTCCTTGTACTGGTACGGCACTTCCGGGAGCCGGTCGTACAACGGGTGCTCGACGGTGACGGAGGCGACCTCGCCGAGCAGGATCACCCCGCACTCGTCGCGCAGGAAGGGGTCGGCGTCCCGCAGGCCGTGGACCCAGGAGGTGACGGCCGGGGCGGCGAGGGTGCGCTCGGTGGGCAGGCCGCGCCAGACGAGGGTGTTGAGGACGGACAGCGGCAGCTTGACCGTGTGGCGGTCGGGGCGGCTGGTGTTGAGGAAGGTGCGGATCGACTGCTGCGGCAGGCGCAGGTCGCCGTCGGCGGTGAGCGGCACCAGGGCCCCGGAGGCGATGGCGGGGGCGTACAGCGGGAGCAGGACCTCGTCCCACTGCCAGGGGTGGACCGGCAGGAGGAGGTAGCCGTCCGGGTCGAGGCCGCGGGCCCGCAGCGTGGCGTGGAAGGACGCCCGGACCTCGGGGTCGAGCTCGCGGGCGTAGAGCAGGTCGGGGGTGTCGAGGCCGGGGACCCCGCGGTAGGCGGCGATCCGGCTGCTGACCGCGATCCACGGCAGGTGGGCGGCGCGGCGGGCCTCGGGGGCCCAGCGGGCGGCGTCGGTGGCGGAGAAGCCGATGCGGCCCTTGTTGAGGACGAGCCAGGGGTGGCCGGTCTGGTGGCCTTCGAGTTCCGCGTAGCCGAGGTCGGCGAGCCGGGCGGCGGGCAGCGCGGTGTGGTCGAGCCGGGTGTCGGCGGCGAGGGTGGTGGTGAGCTCGCGGATGAGGTGGCCGAGGGTGGCGCCGTCGAGGTCGAGGAGGCGCCGGGCCCGCACCAGGAAGTCCAGCGGGTCGGTGGCCGGGCTGCCGTCGACGGTGATCGAGTCGGGCTCCACCCGCCAGCTGCCGTAGGCGCCGCGACGGGCGGTGAAGGCGAGCGTGCCGCCGTCGTCGAGGGTGAGGGTGTACGGGCCGGGCCGGCCGTCGTCCGTGCCGGGCCCGGCCGGCCGGGGTTCGACGATCTCCTCGTACGAGAACTCGGCGAGGGCCTTGGCGAGCAGGCGGGTGGAGGCCCGGGCCCAGGCGGCGGGGTTCAGTTCGGGTGGCACGCAGAGGGCCGGTGGTGCGGGTGGTGCGGAGTCGTGGGGTGCAGGGGACGTCGACACGAGGACTCCTCCGGGTGGGAACCGCTGTGGGGCGAGCGGTGGTTGCGAGTCGGTGGGCGCGATTCGGTGGTGCGAGTCGGTGGTGCGAGTCGGCGGCTGCTCACAGGACGTGGCGCAGGGCCCGGTCGCGGACCATGAGCGCGGCACGCTTGTCGGGGAGCTCGACCTCCGCGGACAGACGGAAGCCGGCGCCCAGGAAGGCCGCCACGGAGGGGGTGTTGCGCAGGTCGGGCTCGGCCAGGACCCGGGTGCACCGGGGCCGGTGGTCGAGGACCAGGTCGGCGACGGCGCGCAGCAGAGTGGTGCCGACTCCGCGGCCGCGGTCGGCGACGCCTCCGACGAGCAGGTGGATCCCGGTGTCGTGCGGGCGCGCCGGGTAGTACCGGGCGAGCGGGTCGAGGTCGGCCCGGTAGATCTCGAAGTAGCTCATCGGGGTGCCGTCGAGGACGCCGAGGCAGGGCACGCTCCGTCCGTCGCCGTCGAGTTGGGCGCCGATGTGGTCGGCGGTCACGCTCGCGGGTCCCGCGAGCTCCCAGAAGGCGGCGACGGCGGGGGTCGTTCATCCAGCGGGCGACGAGCGGCAGGTCGCGGTCGAGCCGTACGGGGACGAGGCGGAAGCGGCCGACGGGGGTGTCGGCCGGCTGCCAGTCGGCGACGGCGTCGAGGAGGTCGCCGCCGTCGGCGGGCCCGCTCGGCAGGTCGGCGCCGAGGAGCGCGACGAGCTCCTCGGGCAGGTGCAGGTCCAGGGTGTCGTCGGCGCCCGGCTGGCTGCCGGTGCCGGGTACGGGGCCTGCGGCCTCGGTGCCGGGGTGCGCATCGGTGGGAGGCACGGGGCGCTCTCCTCTCGGCGGGTCGGTGTCGGTGGGTCGGGCGGGCGGGTCGACGGGGCCGGGGCCACCGCCGCGGAGGGGTCAGGCGCGGAGGGGGTTGGTGAGGGTGACGTACACGGACTGGGTGTCGACGGGGCCGACCAGCTCGTCGAGGCCGTGGAGCCGGGTGAGGAGGTTGGCCTTGCAGCGCAGGGTCGCGGCCTCCAGGAGACGGTGCGGCAGCGGGGAGCCCAGGCTGGTCGCGGTGGCGAGGAACCGGCGCAGGGCGGCGAGCAGGACGCGCTCGTCGGCGAGCCGCTGCGCGCCGAAGGCGCCGATCAGCCCGAGGACGTTGTTGATGCCGAGGTAGTAGGCGAAGCGCTCGTCGGTGACCTGGTCGGAGACGAAGGTGTCGCTGGCCTCGCCGATGCCGGGGAGGCGGCTCTCGAGTTCGTCGCGGCGGGACTCGCGGAAGTAGTAGCCCTGGTTGTCGCGGTAGCGGCCGCCGACGGGCCAGCCCTCGGGGTCGAGCAGGACCAGGGTGTTCTGCTGGTGGGCCTCCAGGGCGACGCCTGCCCGGCCGTCGAGCCAGAGCACGGGGCGGACCACGAGGTCGAGGTAGCGCAGGAACCACTCGGCGGCGACGGCCGTGGTGGGGCGGCCGGTGCGGGCGGCGAGCCGGGCCGTGATCTCGGCCAGGCGCGAGCTCATGCGGGCGGAGCCGGGCCGGGGCCGTGGTGAGGTGAGGGCGGCGAGGCAGACGGCGTCGTCGCCGGCGGCGAAGGGGTTGTGCCGGATCATCACGTCGAGGCCGGGGACGGCTTCGCCTTCGGGGGTGTCGACCGCGAGCCAGGCCGGGTCGCGGACGATGTCGAAGCCCGGGTGGGCGGACTGCCACTGGTCGACGAGGCCGGTGCGGAGCAGCCGGTGCACCTCGACGCCGCGGTGGAGTTCCTTGCGCAGGTTCTCGCGGCGGGAGTTGGTGATCCGCACGCCGAGGGAGAGCTTCAGCATGGCGCGGGCACCGGGGCGGTGCACCGTGCGGACGGAGGAGGTCGGGTGCCAGCGGCCGCCGTGCGGGCCGAGGTCGTGGAGGAGGCCCGCGTCGAGGAGGGCGGCGACGGCGGGGCGGTGGCGGAGCTCGCGGGCCTGCCAGGGGTGGAGCGGCAGGGCGGCGGTGCCGGCGGGGAGGTCGAGGCCCTCGGCGAGGGCGGCGGTGAGCTGGGCGGCGGCGACGGGACGGCCCTGCTCGGTCCAGGCGGAGTCGGCGGCGAGGACCCTGTGGTCGACGGCCATCCAGTGGAGCGGGAACGAGCCGTGCGACTCGGGCGAGTAGAGCCGGGCCTCGGCCTCGGAGAGCCCCTCGCGGCTCTTGGGGGTGGGGTGGAGCGGGTGGCCGAGCAGCAGGGACTGTTCGGCGGTGAGGAAGAGGTCGGCCTCGGGGCCCGGCAGCGGGTCGCGGCGCCGTTCGGCGATGAACTCGGCGGTGCGGCGGGCGGAGTCGGCGACGCGGCCGACGAGTTCGGTGCCCTCGGGGCGCCCGCTCTCGCGGCTGAGCAGGGCGGCGACGGTGACCGCGTCGACGGTCGGCGCGGTGGCCGGGAGGCCTTCGAGGGCGGGGGCGCCGAAGCGGTGCCAGCCGGTGGGCGACCAGTAGCGGACGGGGACGAGCAGGGCGGTCCCGGAGGCGTCGAGGGGGATGCGCAGGGTGGCGGCGCCGGGCGCCGCCAGGTCCTTCTCCCGTACCCAGCAGCGCAGCAGGTTCTCGACGGCGGCCTGGTCGGCGGCCCGGCGGGGGTCGGGGTCGTCCAGCGGATCCGGGTCGTCCAGCGGATCCGGGTCGGCCACGGGCTCGGCGGACCCGGCGGACGCGGGGGACCCCGGGGATCCGGGGCTCCAGACAGACCCGACAGACCCGGCGGACACAGCGGACTGGACAAACCCGGTAGATCCGACAGACCCGGCGGCCGCACCGGCCACCGACGCCACCTCATGCACGGAAGCCACGGCGGGAACGGTGGCGAACGACGTCGTCCGCACGGGGGACGCCGCCGGTGCGGAAGCCACGCACGGCCCGGCGGACGCGGAGGGCACGCCCGGGCCCGGGTACTGGTGCGGCACGGTGGGTTCGGCGGCGAGCGGGGCGTTCGCGGAGCCGGAGGGCTCGTGGGCGGGGGTGGGATTCACGGTGGCTTCCTTGGGAGGCGGGCCGGGGGATGCGGCCGGGTGGGTCGGTCCGGGCGGGTCCGGTCCGGGAGCGGGGGGCGGCCCGGATTCAGCGGGCCGGCCCGGACGGGCGGGCCCGGTGAACCCGCTCGGCGGCGGCGAGGGCGTCGGCGAAGCGGTCGAGGACGGCGGCCGCCTGCTCGTCGGTGAGGGTGAGCGGGGGCAGCAGCCGGACGACCGCGTTGTGGCGGCCGCCGAGTTCGACGATGAGGCCGCGGTCGAGGCACTGGCGCTGGACGGTGGTCGCGAGGGCCGGGTCCGGCGGCGGGGCGAGGTCGTCGGGGCCCTGGGCCTCGGGGTCGACCAGTTCGACGCCGATCATCAGGCCGCGGCCGCGGACGTCGCCGATGCAGGGGTGGGCGGCGGCGAGGCCCTGGAGCCGGCCGAGCATGCGGGTGCCGAGGGTGCCAGCCCGGGCGGCGAGCCCGTTCTCCCGTACGTAGGCGAGGGTGGCGGCGCCGGCCGCCATGGCGAGCTGGTTGCCGCGGAAGGTGCCGGCGTGGGCGCCGGGTTCCCAGGCGTCGAGCTCGGAGCGGTAGACGACGACGGCGAGCGGGAGGGAGCCGCCGATGGCCTTGGAGAGGACCATCACGTCGGGGACGACGCCGCTGTGCTCGACGGCCCAGAAGGTGCCGGTGCGGCCGACGCCCGTCTGGACCTCGTCCGCGATCAGCGGGATGGAGCGGGCGGCGGTGATCTCCCGCATGCGGCGCAGCCAGCCGTCGGGGGCGGGGATGACGCCGCCCTCGCCCTGGACGGGTTCGAGGATCATGCCGGCGGGGGCGGGGACGCCGCTCTTGGGGTCGTCGAGCGCGGTCTCGGTCCAGCGGGCGGCCAGTTCGGCCCCGCGCTCGCCGCCGATGCCGAAGGGGCAGCGGTAGTCCTGCGGGTAGGGCAGCCGGGCGACGCGGACGTCGGTGGCGCCGCCGGACACGTCGAGGGCACCGGCCGTCATGCCGTGGTAGGCGCCGCTGAAGGCGACCACGCCGGTCCGGCCGGTGGCGGTGCGGACGAGTTTGAGGGCCGCCTCGACGGCGTCCGTCCCGGCCGGCCCGCAGAACTGGATGCGGGCGTCGTCGGCGAGTCCGGCCGGGAGCGTGGCGAACAGCTCGGTGGTGAAGGCGTCCTTGACGGGCGTGGCCAGGTCCAGGACGTGCAGCGGCGCACCCGAGTCGAGGACCTTGCGGATGGCTTCGAGGACGACGGGGTGGTTGTGGCCGAGGGCCAGCGTCCCGGCGCCGGAGAGGCAGTCCAGGTAGCGGCGGCCGTCGGCGCCCTCGATGGTGAGCCCCCGGGCGCGCACCGGGACGATGGGCAGGGAGCGCGCGTAGGTGCGGGCGGCGGACTCCCGCTGCGCCTGCCGGCGCAGGATGCCCTCGTGGACGGCGGCCTCACCGGTCGCGCGCGTCCCGCCCCGGGGGGCGTCGCGGTGGTCGTGACGCGCCTCGCCCCCGCTCGCGTCCGGGTGGTCGTCCCGGTGGTCGTCGCAGGTCCGCTGGTCCGGCGTCACGGCCGGAGCTGGTTCGGTCACGGCCACGGCTCGCAGTCCTCCCGCGGTAACAGTTGCGTTGCACATCGGTACGGTGCAGGGCCACCCGAAGAGGTGTCCCGGACACCGCCGTCGTGTCCCCCGTCCGTACCAACGACGGGGCCTGCCGGGGATCACGGCCGGAGGCCAAGATCTTGGCGTGTCCCGGATCACGGACCGGCAAAGGCCGTTGGGGGCACGGAACCGCGGACCTGCGTCGTGCCGTCCCCTCCGGCACCGGCATAGTGGGGGCTTCACACGGGACGGCCGTCCGTGCCGCCCCGCTTCACCGATGCACACGCTGATACACAAGTTGACGTAGTCCCAGGGGGATCACGAGATGCGATCGATTCGTCCGATGCTGGCCGCAGCATCCGCCGTCGCGGCACTGACGCTGACGGCGACGGCCTGCGGTCCGACCGAGGACAACGCGGGGGGTGACAAGCCCAGCGCTACCGCGACCCCGGCCTCCGACGGCAAGATCACGATTCCGGACGACCTGAAGCAGCGCCTGAAGGACCACGGGATCGACGTGGACAAGTGGCGCAACGGCGAGTGGAAGAACTGGGACAAGGACAAGTGGCTGCGTGAGGCCAAGGACTTCGTCAACCCGATCATCGAGGACCTCTGGGACCCGGACCGGATGCGGGACGCCGAGCGCCCCGACAAGCCGGTCAAGGACGAGGACATCTCCGGTGACAAGGGCGTGACCGACCCGACGCCCGAGCCGGTCAAGGCCCGTTCCGTGCAGGCGCCGTACCACTCGACCGCGCCCGCCTCCGGCAAGGTCTTCTTCGACGGCCCCGAGGGCTCGATGGTCTGCTCGGCCACGGTCGTGCAGGACCCGGCGCACCCGGGCAAGTCCAACATGGTCTGGACGGCCGGGCACTGCGTGCACGCGGGCAAGAAGGGCGGCTGGTACCGCAACATCGCCTTCGTCCCCTCGTACAACAACGCCGGGAAGCCGACCGCCGAGCTGGAGAAGGCGACCCGCGAGGAGATCGCCCCGTACGGCGTGTGGTGGAGCGACTGGGCGAAGACCTCCGACCAGTGGATCGCCCAGGGCGGGCAGACCGGCGGCCAGGGCGCGCCGTACGACTTCGCGGTGCTGCACGTGACGCCGGAGAAGGGCGCCACGGGCAAGTCCCTGGAGGAGACGGTCGGTTCGGCGCTTCCGGTGGAGTTCAACGCCCCGGCCGTGCCGAAGATCGCGGACATGACCGCGACCGGCTTCCCGGCGGGTCCGCCCTACGACGGGCAGAAGATGTTCCAGTGCCAGGACAAGCCGGGCCGCCTCTCGGTGAAGACCGAGCAGCCGACGATGTACCGGATCGGCTGCACCATGACCGGCGGTTCCTCCGGCGGCGGCTGGGTGGCCAAGGGCCAGGACGGCAAGCCGGCGCTGGTGTCGAACACCTCGATCGGCCCGGTGACGGCGGGCTGGCTGGCCGGGCCGCGACTGGGTGCCGAGGCCAAGGGTGTCTACGAGGGCGTCAGCAAGAAGTACGCGAACCGCTGACCCCGTGCGGGAGGGGCGGGACCCGTCCGGGGTCCCGCCCCTCCGTACGGGCATACTGTGCACCGCTAGTGACGCGTCCATGGCAATGCGGAGCGGGTGATTCCGACCCGGCCGGACGCGCAGAACACTCCAGGGGGACATCACTTCATGCGTTCCATACGACTTCTGCCCGGTCTCACGGCCCTGGCGGCGGCGCTCGCGCTGACCGCCACGGCCTGTGGTCCGACCGAGACCCCGGCGGCCGACAAGCCCGCCGACAAGCCCGCCGCCTCCACGCCCGCCGAGGACGGCGCCGGTTCCGGCTCCGACCTCACCAAGGACATCGCCGGCAAGCTGAAGAAGCACGGCGTCGACCTCGACAAGTGGAAGGACGGCGACTGGAAGAACTGGGACCAGGACAAGTGGCTCCGTGAGGCGGAGGACTTCGTCAACCCGGTGATCGACGGTCTCTGGGACCCGGCCCGGATGCAGTCGGCGAAGAGCCCCGACCCGACGATCACCGCGCAGGCCGGCAGCTCCGGCAGCGACCCGGTGCCGCGGCCGGTCCAGGCGCAGCGCGAGAAGACGCCTTACCACCGCTACGCGGCCCCGGTCGGCAAGATCTTCTTCGACTCGCCCCAGGGCTCGATGGTCTGCTCCGGCACGATCGTCAAGGACCCGCGCCGCCCCGGCAAGTCCAACCTCGTGTGGACCGCGGGCCACTGCGTGCACGCCGGCAAGAAGGGCGGCTGGTACCGCAACATCACCTTCGTCCCGGCCTTCAACGACCTGGGCAAGTCCCCCGCCGCGCTGCGCAACGCGCAGCCGCACGAGGTGTACCCCTACGGCCAGTACTGGGCCGACTGGGCCGTGACCTCCGGTGAGTGGATCAAGGGCGGCGGCACCAACCAGGCCTGGCCGTACGACTACGCCGTGCTGCACGTCCAGCCGGAGCGGGGCGGCAAGTCCCTGGAGGAGACCGTGGGCGTGGCCCTGCCGGTCGACTTCTCGGCCCCTGCACCCTCGCGGGCCGGCACGGTCGGCGCCTGGGGCTACCCGGCGGCGCCGCCGTACAACGGCATGATCATGCACAAGTGCCTGGACCGCGCCACCCGCCTCACCACGGCCCCGGCCACGCCGACGATGTTCCGGATCGGCTGCACCATGACCGGCGGCTCCTCCGGCGGCGGCTGGTTCCGCGTGCTGCCGAACGGCACGACGGCGCTGGTGTCGAACACCTCGATCGGCCCGGCCGGCCGCACCGGCTGGCTGGCCGGACCGCAGCTGGGCCGCGGCGCCAAGGCGGCCCACGACATGGTCAGCAAGAAGTTCGCCCGCTGACCCGAGGGCACCGACGTGAAAGCGCCGGCCGCCTCCCGTGTGGGAGGCGGCCGGCGCCTTTTTCAGCCTTGCCCGCCCGCTCGCGTCGACGCGCGCGGGCGTCCTCGCGAGGTCCGCGTCAGTGCGCGGCCGGGACGTACGGCGCGAGGAGCGCCGCCAGTTCCTCGTGCACGCGCGCCTTGAGCAGGGTGCCCTCCGGGGTGTGCTCCTCGGAGAGGACCTCGCCCTCGGCGTGCACCCGCGAGACGAGACCGCCCTCGGTGTACGGCACCAGGACCTCGATCTCGACCTGAGGCCGCGGCAACTCCGACTCGAGGAGGGCGAGCAGCTGCTCCATGCCCTCGCCCGAGCGGGCCGAGACCGCGATGGAGTGCTTCTCCACCCGCAGCAGCCGCTGGAGCACCAGCGGGTCGGCCGCGTCCGCCTTGTTGATGACGACGATCTCCGGCACGTTCACCGCGCCGACGTCGCGGAACACCTCGCGCACGGCCGCCAGCTGCTCCTCCGGGGCCGGGTGCGAGCCGTCCACCACGTGCAGGATGAGGTCGGAGTCGCCGACCTCCTCCATGGTGGAGCGGAAGGCCTCGACCAGGTGGTGGGGCAGGTGCCGGACGAAGCCGACCGTGTCGGCCAGGGTGTAGACCCGGCCGGTGGGCGTCTCGGCCCGGCGGACGGTCGGGTCGAGGGTGGCGAACAGCGCGTTCTCCACCAGCACGCCCGCGCCCGTGAGGCGGTTGAGCAGCGAGGACTTGCCGGCGTTGGTGTAGCCGGCGATGGCGACCGACGGGATCTTGTTCCGGCGGCGCTCCTGCCGCTTGATGTCGCGGCCGGTCTTCATCTCCGCGATCTCCCGGCGCATCTTCGCCATCTTCTCGCGGATCCGACGCCGGTCGGTCTCGATCTTGGTCTCACCGGGACCACGGGTGGCCATGCCGCCACCGCCGCCGCCACCCATCTGCCGGGAGAGCGACTGACCCCAGCCGCGCAGCCGCGGCAGCATGTACTGCATCTGCGCGAGCGCGACCTGCGCCTTGCCCTCACGGGACTTGGCGTGCTGGGCGAAGATGTCGAGGATGAGGGCGGTCCGGTCGACCACCTTCACCTTGACGACGTCTTCGAGGGCGATGAGCTGGCCGGGGCTGAGCTCGCCGTCGCAGACGACGGTGTCGGCGCCGGTCTCCAGCACGATGTCCCGGAGTTCGCGTGCCTTGCCCGAGCCGATGAAGGTGGCCGGGTCCGGCTTGTCGCGGCGCTGGATGACGCCGTCGAGCACGAGGGCACC